>PAFA01000074.1 GCA_002700845.1 Phycisphaerae bacterium
CCTCACAGGCTGTGAAGGGCGATAATGCCGATGGTGGGATTCGAACCCACAACATGCTGATTTTGAATCAACCACCTCTGCCAATTGGGTCACATCGGCGGCACAGTTGATTGTACCAAAGCTCAGAAAGATGGCTTTGGTTTTCGAACTTTCAAGAGTGCTTCGGCCACCACAAGATCTTCTCGAGTGGTGATTTTGAGGTTGCTGGGATCTCCTTCAACCACCAATACTTCGGTTCCCTGGGCCTCCAGGATCCCCGCATCATCCGTCTGAGGAAGGCTTTCATTGGCGTACGCCTTCACCAGCGTGTCCCGCTCGAAGCACTGGGGGGTCTGGATGGCCACCAGCAGGTTGCGGTCCACGGTGGATTCCACAGGTCGAGCATCAGCGGAGACGCGTCCGGCGTCACCCAAAATGTCGTCGATGATGGCATCGGGTGATTCGCCCAGATCACGTGATTCCGAAGAGACTCGCTTCAGCGTGTCGCGGACTGAAACGCCAGGGATGACCGCAGGCGTCTTTGCGGCGGCTTCCATCATTCGGTCCATGAGCGCATCGTCCAGCAGTGGTCGAGCGGCATCGTGCACCGCAATATGGGTGCAGTCTTCGGGAAGTGCTTGCAATGCCGCGCGGACGGAGTCAGTACGTTCGGTGCCTCCAGCCACAATCTTGACGCCCAGGAAAGAGAGCGCTGGTCCAAACCGAGATTCAAAAGCCCCATCGATCCTGCCGTCAGCTTCTGTGGGGCCAGCCACAATGATCTGTTGCACATCTTCCCGTTTGGCAAAAAATTCGACGGAACGCAACAGCACTGGACGTCCGCCCAAGTCTTCAGACAGTTTGTCGCCTCCAAATCGTGCCCCACGTCCCGCCGCAGGAATGATTACCGTCAGTTGAAATGCACTCATGCTTTGGCCTTCTTTCTTGTGGTCTTCTTGGTGGCTTTTTTCGATGCTTTGGCCACTTTTTTGGCCTTCATTGCTTGGGTCTTCAACAGCGGTCCTAAGAATCTTCCCGTATGGCTGCCTTTTGCTTTGGCAACCTCTTCGGGTGTGCCTTGGCCAATGATGGTGCCGCCACCGGATCCGCCTTCCGGCCCAAGATCAATCACCCAATCCGCACAGCGAATGACATCAAGGTTGTGTTCAATCACGATCAAGCTGGCATCGGTATCGGCCAGACGTTGCAAGACGGTGAGGAGCCTTTCAACATCAATGAAGTGCAAGCCGGTGGTTGGTTCATCGAGCACGTACAGCGTGTGTCCACCGCTGCTCCGTCGGCCCAATTCTGCGGCCAATTTAACCCGCTGCGCTTCCCCGCCAGAAAGAGTGGTGGCGGGTTGTCCCAGAGTCAGATACCCCAAGCCGACATCCCGAAGACACTCGGTCATGCGCAAGACCTTTGGATGCGCTTCAAAGAAAGAAACAGCATCTTCGATGGTCATCTCAAGGATGTCCGCGATGGTCTTGCCACGGTAATTCACTTCCAGGGTCTCGCGGTTGTAGCGTTTCCCTTGACAAACTTCGCAGGTGACTTGGACATCGGGGAGGAAGTGCATCTCCACGGTCTTGACACCTTGTCCTTGGCACGCCTCACAGCGACCACCCTTGACGTTGAAAGAGAAGCGGCCAACTTCATAGCCCCGAAGTCGTGCTTCGGTGGTCTTGGCGTAGACCTTCCGAATTTCATCAAAAATGCCGGTGTAGGTCGCAGGGTTGCTTCGACTGGTTCGGCCGATGGGAGACTGGTCCACTTCGACCAGTCGATCGATTTTGGACAAGCCGTTGACGCGGTCGTGGGCCAGAGGGAGTTCGCGTCCACCAAGATGTCGACGCACGGCCCGGAGCAGAATTTGATTGACCAAGGTGCTTTTGCCGGAGCCTGAGACCCCGGTCACGCAGACCAAGCCGCCCAAGGGAAAGGTCGCGTCGATGCCTTGCAGGTTGTTGCCCCGGGCGTTCTTGACCACCAGCGCTGACTTTTGGTTCAAAGCCCGGCGTTTCTCTGGGGTTGGAAGCCCACGCCGGCCTGACAGGTAATCCCCAGTGAGGCT
The DNA here is from genome assembly GCA_002700845.1 of Phycisphaerae bacterium. Lineage (GTDB taxonomy): Bacteria > Planctomycetota > Phycisphaerae > Phycisphaerales > SM1A02 > UBA8653. The sequence continues at coordinate 2,054 of PAFA01000074.1, forward strand.
GTTCTTGTTCTTGGTGACATTTTCCGGTGTGCCTTCAGCAACAACCGTTCCGCCGTGCACCCCGGCGGCTGGTCCGATGTCGATCAAATGATCGGCCGATCGGATGGTGTCCTCGTCATGTTCCACCACCACCACCGTGTTGCCAATGCTGGTCAGATGACGCAATGTGTGCAGCAGCCGTTCGTTGTCACGTTGGTGCAAACCGATGGTTGGTTCGTCCAGCACATAGCAGCACCCCACCAGGCCTGAGCCCACTTGAGTGGCCAGTCGAATCCTTTGGGCTTCTCCTCCGGACAGTGTGTTGGACGCACGGTCCAATGTGAGGTATCCCAAGCCGACCGATTGCATAAAGCCCAGTCGTGCTTTGACCTCTTTCAGAATCGGGGCGGCGATTCGATCCCCTTCGGTTCCAAGTGTGAGATTTTCAAAATAGTCCACCGCATCAACGATGGATAATGCGGCCACTTCGGCAATGTTCAATCCCTCAGCGCCCAAGCGGACACCCAATGATGCAGGTTTGAGTCGTTGCCCACCGCATGCTTTGCATGGCGTAGAACGCATGTAGCCCTGCAGCCGTTCTTTTACAGCGTCACTTTCGGTTTCGTCATGACGGCTTTTTAAACTTGGAATGACACCGGGCCATGAGATGTTGCCGATGTCGCCACCATGCATCAGTACCTCTCGCACTTTGGCAGGAAGTTCGGCATATGGAAGATGTCGGTCAATGCCGGAAGCGTCAACAAACTTTCGGAGCATGCGCGCATACCAGCGATTCATGCGTGGTCCATTTTTTCGCCATGGCTCAATGGCCTCGGCAAATCCCACCGAAGGATCGGGTACCACCAGTTCTTCATCGTATTCGAGCATTCGCCCCAAGCCTTCACAGGCCGGGCACGCTCCGAAAGGACTGTTGAACGAGAACATTCGTGGTTCAAGTTCTGGCAAAGAGCATTCGGGGTGCAGCTCACAGGCAAATGATTCACTGAAGGGGTGGTCTGTCCATACGCTTTCGTTTTCCACACTTGCAATCAACGAGCCATCACCAAGCCGAAGGCAAGCCTCCACGGAATCGGCCAGGCGTTCCCGTTGTCCGGATTTAATCACCACCCGATCCAGGACCGCCTCAATGTTGTGCATTTCATAGCGGGCCAATCCAAGCGGGTTCGCACCACCCTCACGAAGTGCGTCGCGGAGATCATGAACGGTGCCATTCACGCGTACGCGAACCACGCCCTCGCTTTGCAATTCTTCTAAGACTTCCCGGTGGTGTCCCTTCTTTGCTCGAACCACCGGGGCCAAAAGCAACATGCGGGTGCCTTCTGAAAAAGCCAGCAAGGCGTCGGTGATCTGCGTCGCGTTCGCGCCGGTGATCGGGCGTCCACAGACCTCACCATTTTCATCAACGTGCCAGCAGGTTGGGGTTCCTGCGCGAGCAAACAGCAGCCGGAGGTAGTCCCAAATTTCGGTTGTGGTGGCAACAGTCGAACGAGGGTTATGCCCGCCCGATCGTTGCTGGATGGCAATGGTGGGAGGAAGGCCTTCGATGGACTCCATATCTGGCTTTTGAAGTTGATCAAGGAACTGACGGGCATACGCGGAGAGGGATTCCATGTATTTCCGTTGGCCTTCCGCATACACGGTGTCAAACGCCAATGAACTTTTGCCCGAACCTGAGGGGCCGGTAATGACCACCAGTTTGTCCCGTGGGATGTCCAAGTCAATGCCCTTGAGGTTGTGCTCGCGGGCGCCCCGGATCGAGATCGTGGTCTGTGTGGCCATGAAGTATTGATTCTAGGGCGTGTTCTCCTCTTGACTCAGAGGATCTGTCCTTGAGAATGAGAACATGATCCTCCTGTTGCTTGCCGTTGATGCCACAATCCTTTCTGATTCCTCTTCCGTTGATCTCACGGGCTCGGTTGCTTTGAATTTTGATGGGGCACTGATCGGTGACTACGACGAGGAGTCGAATCCTGATGGAACTTTGACCCGCCCCGGACTGTTTGGCGGTTCTGGCAACCAGCCCATCAGCACGTCCTTGTCTTTTTCGCTTGGCTTTGATGACCAAAGCATGCCTGAGGGGCAGGTTGTTTTTTCGATTCAAAAAGAGGTGCTCTCTGTCACGGCCATCGAGGCCAATCTCCCGGACACCTCGGTGAATCTTGGCCTTGAGCTGCTCTTTGAAACGTTCCGTTCCATCGCTCCCGACAGCTTATTTCCAGGAGGCATTGCTCTTCCTTTGGACATCGGTGCGGTCGATCTGACCAACCTCGCAATTCGCCTCGCTGAGCCCGTGGACTATCCCCTCCTCCTCCCTCCCGGCGCTGATTTTTTGGTATTCACTGGCGGCTTGCCGTTGCTCTACGAAGGGGTCATCGATTTGCAAGGCACTCCAACTCCAATTTCGTTTCCATTCACGTTCACCGTTGATGGTCAGGTTGCCAGTGATGGTTCGGAGTTGTCCATGTCAGCATCTACAGCGGTGGATGAGGCTTTCCCACCCGAAGCCCCATTCGGGTTTTCGGATTTGCCGTTGCCCCTTCCCACAATTCTGCCCGCTGGAGAAACGGCGAATTGTTTGCTCAGTCAAGATTTGATTGAAGTTGGCAGCATTCTTGACGTGGGGTTCATGTTGGTGGCTTCTGTCTCCAGCGCTCCGGGGGGTGACGCAGACGGCGATGGGGATATTGATTTTGATGATCTGATTCGGGTGCTCGCCGAATGGGGGGCCTGTCCAGTTCCGGGTTCGTGTTCGGCAGATTTTGACCAGAATGGCCAGGTTGAATTTGCTGACTTGTTGATGGTCTTGACCGGTTGGCAATAAGTGGGCTTAGCCCACTTCGCGTCGATCAAACAGGGCGACTGCGAGTCCAAGGATGCCAAGGGTTAGACATCCGGCGTAGGCCATCGCTCGAGCCGCATAATCCCGAGGAATTTTTCGGTCTTGGGTGAGTGCGTCGGCCAGCCATAAAATTTGGAAATTTGGAATGATGGTTCGCACAGTCTGAAGGCTTCGATACTTCAAGCCTTCCTGACCCTCGGCGAAGTCCGAGAGGCTTCTCCCATCGTCCAGCTTGATCACGCGCTCTTCAACTTGACTGGTGATGGTGCTGCCATCGGATTGGACAAAGCTGCGGAATATTGGGACTTCCTTGGCTTCACCCCGGGCCATGGCCCGTTCCTGCCAACGATCTTCGATGGCGTTCATGGGCCGGCCAAAAAAGTGATCGGAGAGCAGCCCGCCTAAAAAGAGACCAAAGGTGATGGTCAAGGTGGCGGCTTGCCGTGTTCGGGTGGACGCGGCCACGGCAATCGCGCTCAACACCACGATGGCGAGCGAGACCAAGCCGACGGCAAGCCACAACTCAACTTGGAAGCCTTCCATAAATGGCCGCCGAGAAAAGTCCGGTCCAAAATTCAGGGCGAGTGCCCAGGCGACGCCCAGCAGCGGGGCAATGGCCAAAATGGCTGAGGCTGGGAAATTTCGTCCGTAGAAGTAATTCATCCAGGTCGCGACCGCAATCCCCACCACAAAAGCGCCGCCTCCTAGGAACAGCACCGGTAGGTGGATAGGGTCACGCACGGTCTGAAGCACGGTGTGGTACTCCGCCAGCATGAACACAAAGCTCTGCAACAGCACACTGAGCATGAGCACGCCCAGGATGCCAAGGAACTTGCCAATGACCAAAATCGGGCGGGGGACCGGCTTTGACACCACCGTAAGGACGGTTTTGTCGTCAATTTCTCGGCTGATGGCATCCGAGGCGACAAATGCCGCCAGGATGGACCCGGCGGCAAAAATAGTGGCCAGGCCAATATCCAGCAACATGCGCTGGTCGTCTTCCAAGGTGTAGGCCGAGAGGGGGTTGGCCATGATCAGCAGGAACACCGCGACCCCGTTGATGATCAGGACAACTGGCTGCCGGACCGACTCTCGGAAGGTATTTCGGGCGATGGTGAGGAGCAGGCCAAACATACGGGTTGATGAATTCTACGCCGCCTTGTCTGTTTGGGTGCGATTGCGGGAAGGTTCGCGCCGTATGGGATAGGATTCCATCCACGTCGCAACTGCGACGCCCCCCCACCATGCGACAGGACCACTTTACGTATCAACAAGCAGCACGAGTCGCCGGCTTTGGCCTTCTGGTCCAAGCCGTCGTCGGAGTTGCGGCACTTCTATTCGGAGTTGGGGCGGGAGACGCCTTGGCTCGTTTGGCCTCCGCCTGGATCTTGCTGGGTGTTGGGGTCTGGATCGTTCTTTGGCTGTTGTTCCAACAGCACAAATTGGAGCGTCTGGAAGCACTTGAGCATGACGACGTTTCGGGTGCTGAATCTGGAGCCACCGACGACGAGTCTCGAGTCGCCGCACGACGTCTCCGCACAATGCACCGTGTCACGGTGCCGGTCTCCTCTTTGTTCTTTGCTCTGTGCCTTGGTGGTCTGGGCTGGCTGCATCTGAATGTGCTTCGCCAAGTTCGCATGGGTGAGGCTGAGTTCGATGTCGCGCCCAATTTGGGATGGGCGGTGGCTCTCGGCGTTGGCTTGGCCGTTGTGTCCTTTATCTTCAGCCGTTTTACGGCGGGCATGGCCAAGCAGCCAGTTTGGCGAAATCTTCGTGGCGGGGCGGCTTGGACTGCTGGCAACGCGCTGCTTCTCTTGGTAGTTGCTGCTTCTGGCGCTTTGCGATATCTGGGCAATGAGAGCGCGGCAGAAGCGATTGCCTGGGTCGTTCCCATCTTTGAATTTGTACTGGCAGCCGAAATTGTTCTGAATTTTGTGCTGTGGCTTTACCGCCCAAGAATCCCGGGTGAAGCGCCCCGTGCGCCTCTTGATTCTCGTCTGTTGAGCCTCTTGGCAGCGCCAGACAACTTGGTGCGTTCGATTCAAGAAGCTGTCGACTTCCAGTTTGGTTTCGATGTCACAGGGTCTTGGGGCTGGCGTCTTCTGACTCGACGTCTCCCGCTTTTGCTCGGCGTTGGGGCCGTCACTTTGGCCGGTCTCTCCAGTTTGCAGGTGGTGGAGCCCAGTCAGCAAGGCGTAAGGCTTCGCTTTGGCAAGCCCGTAACTGATGAGCCACTCAACAGTGGTCTTCATTTCAAATTGCCATGGCCCGTCGAGCGGGTTGATCTGTATGACATCAGTCGTATTCGTTCACTTCCGCTGACTTCTTCGTTGGTCTCTGGCGGTGAGGTCCAATTGTGGACCGACGACTTGGGTAAAAAATACGACCGTAAACTCGACCCATTCTTGGTGAAAAGTGGTGGAGACAACGACGAAGGTTTCGGCGGTTGGTGTTTGATCGATGCTGAAATGCGACTCCAATACCGATTGCTTGGGGACGGCAAACTCTGGTCTTGGATTGATCTTGGCGGTGGTCGACGAGGGCCGCGTGATGCCATGAGCCCACGACAAAAAGCTTTGCGTGCTCTGACCTTGGCCGAAATTGAATCAGCATTCCGCAGTCGAACTCTGGACGAAGTGCTTTCCGCAGATCGCGGTAGGCTCGCCCGTTCGCTGACTGATGAAGTAAAAGCCGCTTTGGCCGACTACGGCGTGGATGTGGTCAGTGTTGACCTTCTCATGCTGCGTCCGGCTGGAGAGGCGGCTGGTGCTTGGGAAGAATTGAATGTTCGAACCCAGCAGCGGATACTTCTCAGCACCAAGGCCCGAGAGACCGTCGAAACAGGCTTCGTACAGTTGCTTGGAAAAACCGGTTTGGTCGACTCCTTGGTTGATGCCATCATGCAGGCTGAATCACTCGAACGTGGTGGGGCCGATGAGCCTGAAATTGCGGCTGCCGTTGCCAAAGCCGATGAAATTCTGTTCACCGCCGGCGGTGAAATTGGGGCTCGGATTGATGCAGCCAGCGGTGAACGATGGGTCCGGGTTCTCGAAGCAGAGAGTTTGTTGGCTCGCGTTCGTGGTCAAACACGTTCTTGGCAAGCGGGCGGCGATTTGTACCGGCAGCGTCAAATCATGAGCGTCTACGCCGCCACATTGCCGGGCATGCGGAAGTTTGTTGCTGCCGTTGATCCGTCCCGTCTTGACATTGATATGGATCTCAAAACGATTGATCCATTGTTTGCTATTTCCGACGCCCTTGGTACGGGTGATGAAGGACTTTCTGAATGAAAAAGCAAGGTGCACTCATTTTCGGACTCGCACTGTTGGCCGTGCTCTCTGCGTACGCCTTCACCTTTACGGTGAAGTACCACGAAGTGGCCGTTCGATCTCGTTTTGGTGAGACCAATGCCGAGAGCATCGTGCGTGAGCCTGGCCTGAACTTTCGTTTGCCAGTCTTCATTGACCGCGTGGTGACGTTGGATACACGCCTGCAAGCAGTCGAAACCCCACTGGAAGAAATCACCACTGCCGACGGATTACAGATTGTTGTCCAGGCATGGCTGCTTTGGAAGGTGAATCCCGAGGCTGACGCACCATTGGAGTTTTTACGAAACTATGGTGAGTTGGATGGCGCGGCCCAGCCCGTCGAAACCGCCTTTCGGACCGCGACGACCGGTGCCATCAGTGCTTTTCCTTTGGAAGAACTGCTTTCCAGTGGGACCGCGCTGGCCGATGCTGAGTCAGACATGCTTCAAAACGTCCGTTCGGCCCTCAATACGCGTGGCGTCCAGTGTGTCGCCGTTGGCGTAAAGCGGCTCATGCTCCCACCACGAACAAGCCGTTCCGTGCTGGAACGCATGAAAGCCACCCGCGATGTGTTGGCCCGAAGTGAAGAAGCCAAAGGCAAGGCCGAGGCCAGTCGTATTCGCGCTGAAGCAAGTACCAAAGCGGACCGCATTCGAGCCTACGCAGGTCGTCGAACCGAGGAAATTCGAGCCGAGGGTGAAGCCCGAGCAGCCAAGTACTTGGAGCAAATGCAAGAAGAGCCCGAGTTGGCGACCTTCTTGGTATGGCTTGACGCCCTGCAACGTTCGCTCTCAAGAAACACCACGTTGATTCTTCCTTGGAACGCGGCGCCTTGGCACTTGATGCAGCCCGGCACCGCAAGTCAAACGGCCGCCGGTGTTGTTCCCCAGCCGGAGGCGGTCGGCCCGTGAGCGAACAAGACGATCTCCCATTGCCACCGCCCGAGGAAGAGGCACCGCGTCGCGCGGCGTCGGCTCGCCTTGAAGTTCGTGGTGGTCCCGGCCGTGAAGCCATGCTTCGCGAAGCATTGGACCCCGCAAATCAATCCTTGCGTGACGCCCTTCGCCTGTCTTTTCGTGTCCTGCAAATGGTCATGGTCGTGCTGGTGGTTGTTTTCCTTTTCAGTGGTTTGAAAACCATTGAGCCTGGGCAGATTGGCCTGCGGCTTCAGTTGGGACAGCTTGAAGAGGCAGCACTGGAGCCTGGAGCGCATTTGGCTTTGCCTTTCCCGGCAGGGGACGTGATTGTTCTGGATGGCCGTGGTCAGTCTTGGGATCTTGAAGATGCTTTTATGCCACTGGCCGCTACCCGTCGAGGTACTGATTCAGCAACCGATGCAGCCTCGGTGAATGACTTTATTCGTCCCGGACGTGACGGCGGCGTTTTGCTGCAAGGCGCTGATATTGGGCACATCCGTTTGCGTGGGAATTGGGAAGTCATCGAACCGGCGCGTCTATTGCGTTCGGTTGACCCCCAAGAATCCCGTGGTTCAACTGGTGTCAATGCAGATCGTTTGGTCCGGCTTCTCACTGAGCGTGCTGTGGTTCATGCCACGGCTGGACGCACCTTGGAAGAGTTGCTCGCGTTTGGTGACGTTGAACAGCAAGAGATTGCCGCCTCAGTTCAAAAAGGACTCGATAACCTAAGTTCTGGCCTTCGGGTTGCCTCGGTAGAGTTTCCCGAGGACCCGCTTCCAGCGCTCGCGATTCGTCGTGAAATCCAGGCTCTCGAACAGGCAAGGGTGAACGCCGTTCGGGATGTTGAAATTGCTCGGGAAGACGCGCAGGCGATTTTGATTGATGTTGCAGGCCCACAATGGGAAGACGTCAACAACGCGATCAGTGCGTGGCAAGAAGCGGATCGAGTCGGCGGCGACACCATGGCCATGCAGGCTGCCGCTGACACCGCCCTAGAAGCCGATGACGTATCCGGTGAAGTCGCATCTTCACTCCAGATGGCTCGAGCCTACGCATCACTGGTCGAAGTCACTCTGGGCCAAGAAGCTCGCCGCCACGAAGGTTTGCTGCCCGCATGGCGAGAGCAGCGTGGACTGGTGGCCAGTCGACTGTGGTCGGAAGTGTTTGCCAATGTGCTGTCCACCCCAGATGTAGAAGTCGTCCAAGTTCCAGAATCCGGAGGATTCCAGCTTCGTCTGGCGGGCAGTGATGATGTCCAGGAACTTCGTCGCCGCATGCGGCTCAATGAGCGTGAAGCAGCCCAGATGATTGAGGGCATCGACCTTGACAATCCTTGGTTGATGGGGGCCTCCATGATGCGGCTCCAAGGCCCAGGAAGACAGTTGCAGCGTGATTCGTCCAGCCTGAACAATCCCCGCTGAACCTGAGCCCTCTGCCCGGCGTGCTCTTAGAAAGGGAATCCCATGACCGCCACCGCACCGATTGTTGAAGCCTCCGGACTCACCAAAGTCTTCCGTGACTTTTGGCGACGTCCGCGCGTGCGTGCGGTTGACAATCTCGCGTTCGAGATCCGTCGTGGTGAAATTTTTGGGCTGCTGGGCCCCAACGGTTCCGGCAAGAGCACCACGATCAAGATGATCCTCGGTTTGTTGCACAAGACTTCCGGCCGGCTCTCTGTTTTTGGTCGAGCGCCTGATGATGTTGCGGTCAAAAAACACATCGGTTTTTTGCCCGAGGAAAGTTACCTCTATCGATTCCTTGATGCCCGAGAAACACTTGACTACTACGGGAAGCTGTTTGGCCTTGAGGCCAGTGTTCGAAAACGGCGTGCTGATGAATTGTTGCAAATGGTGGGCCTAGAGCGTGTCGCCCACCGTCCGATTGGCGAATACTCAAAAGGCATGATGCGGCGTATCGGTATCGCCCAGGCGCTCGTGAACGATCCGGAATTCCTCATCCTTGATGAGCCCACCAGTGGGCTTGATCCATTGGGTACTCGCCAGGTCAAAGATTTGCTCCTGGATCTCAAATCACGCGGCAAAACCATTCTGTTGTCTTCGCACTTGCTTGCAGATGTGGAAGATGTTTGCGATCGCATGGTCATTCTTTATGGCGGGAAAGTGCGTGCCGAGGGGACCTCTGAAGAGTTGCTGCGTGACTCTGGGCGTTCGGTCATCGAAACCGATCGTTTGGACCCCAGCGCGGTTGCGGCCGTGCAATCGGTTTTGGCTGAGCGTGGAATCGGCGATGCCACGGTGGCCGCGCCTCGCCAAAGTCTTGAGCACTTCTTTCTCGACATCGTCGCGCGGGCCCAATCTGAAGCAGCAGCGACCGATGGCGCTCGGACGGGTTCTGGCACCGCCGCCTTCCTTCGTGAAGAGACTTCCGGTGATGATGTCGTTCGTTCTCTTCTGGAGTCTGCTCCAGCATCTGAAGCCGCCGATGTCATCTTGGCTGAGGCTTCGGCTGAAGAATCTGTTGCCGCATCCACTGACCAAAAGGTCATCGGCGACCTGGTGGAGGAAGACCTCGCTCCGGATCGGGCTGATCGTACTGATCGGGCCACGGATGATTCTGAATCCGGTCCAGACCGTGGCATGATCGATGATCTGCTTGATGGGGGAGATGGGTCGAAATGACCAAGCTTCGCGATTTCTGGCGTTGGGCCGAGCGGGTGCAAGAACGCTTTGTGGTTCGCGTTGTTTTGACCGTGCTTTCTTTGGCCGTCATTGGTGGGTCTCTGGGGCAAATTGCATTGCGGGCTGGTTCAATCAATCAGGATCGGAATGCCATTCTTGAAGCCCTGACCACCACGAGTTTGATGGCTGGTGACGACGTGGCTCGGTCACTCAAAGAGAAAGGCACATTCGAAGCGGGAGGTCGAGAGTGGGGCGATATTTCCCTGCGTGACGCTTCGGGGGCAATTTTTGGCTCTGATGGTCGTGTGGCAATACCGTTGGAAGTCGCCGAATACTGCTTGCGAAATGAAGCGCCTTCATGGGCGCCCGATTGGTTGGTGACCCAGCCGCAAACGGCCCGCCTGGGAGCGGTCAGTATCTCGGCCTTCGTGCTTTTGGTTGTGATGCTTCGGGGATTCCACGAACTGCTTCTGGCCGGCACGCTCACCATTGGCGCGGCATTGCTGTCGCGAACTCTGGGGCTTTTGGATTTGGGATGGGCATTGGCCGGGGTGGGTGTTCTGGGTTGGTGCTTCCTGCTGCTACTGCGGGCGGCACGTACAGCATTGGCCGGACGAGGCGGGGTTCGAGCGACGGCCCAATTGGTTCTGATGGAAGGTGCTCGCACCGGTTTGCCTTTGGTCTTCATCGTGGTGATGTTGGTCGCCTTGCCTCTTATCCCGCTGTCACTCGATCCTGACGCACCGCTTCGCTACCGGGTGCAAACCTTCATGAGTTGGTCGTTGGGTTTGTCGTTCTGGTTGGCCGCGCTGATGACGCTTCTGTTGGGCTGTTCCACCATTGCGACCGAGATTCGGGACCGTCAAATCTGGCAAGTGGTCACCAAACCCATTTCTCGTTTTCGCTGGTTGGTAGGCAAGTGGCTTGGGCTAGCGGTGTTGAATTTCGTCCTCACTGCCACCTCATGTGTATCGATCTTTTTCTTCATCCAGTTCTTGCGTTCGCAGCCCACCGCCGATGGTCTGGCCGGGCGTGAAGATTCATTCTTGCTTCAAGAAACAGTCCTGACGGCTCGTTCGGGTGCTTACCCCACCTGGGACGTGCTCGACAACGAACAGTTACGTCAGCGGATTGCGCAAATCGAAGAGACCGATCCAGAAATTCGTGCCCGCGGAGGAATGGGGATCA
>PAFA01000075.1 GCA_002700845.1 Phycisphaerae bacterium
TCCGATCTGGAAATGAGATTGATCTTGATCCCTCGACTGCTGGCCTGGGTTTGACCCTCAGTCTTCCTGAGGGGCGAAGCGTATGGGAATCACCACAGAACTTTGAAGGGGGTGGGACGGTTTCATGGCGTGCGGTATTCGAGCCCGCTTCGGTCTCAACCATTGACCGTCCAGAAAACAATGTGGGTTCCGCTTTGACGTTTGTGGAAGGTGAAGGTCGGGTGCTGCTGCTTGAAACCAGTCCAGATGCCGCGGGTCCAATTGCCGACGCCCTTCGTGTGTCTGGTTTGAGAGTGACTCAAGAATCACCGGAGTCCGTTGTCGGCGACTTGTCGTACTTTGCTGGTTTTGATTTGGTGGTCCTGTCAAATATTCCTCGCTGGTCGTTTACTGATTCTCAAGATCTCGCTTTGTCCCGGGCAGTGACCGAACTCGGCGTTGGACTTCTGACCGTTGGTGGGAACCGAGCGTTCGGTGCTGGCGGCTGGTTGGGTAGTGAATTGGCGGATGTCTTTCCCGTTGATTGTCAGCCCCCCCAAACCAAGGAACTTCCTGGTGGGGCGATCGCCATGGTGATGCACTCATGCGAAATGCCAGAAGGCAACTACTGGGGGCGGCGTGTGGCTGAAGCCGCGATCGAAACACTCAACCCCGCTGATTTTGTGGGCATGGTCGAGTTCGATTGGAGTGAATTCCGAGCCGAAGGTACGAATAACAATGGATGCCTTTGGGTGTTGCCCATGCAGCGGGTGGGGGATCGAAGCGCTGCGTTTGCTGCGACCGCAGCTTTGACGTACGGCGACATGCCTGATTTTGACCCATCGATTGAGTTGGCCGTTGCAGGGCTGGCACAAACTCCGGCGGCAATGCGACAGATCATCGTGATTTCAGATGGCGATCCTTCGCCTCCATCACAAAAAACCATCATGCAGGCCACCGAGAACCGGGTCCAAATCAGTACCGTCATGGTCGGCGGCCATGGATCACGTCAGGACAAATTGGCCATGGAAGCCACTGCAATTGCGACTGGCGGTCGGTTCTTTATGGTTGAGGATCCGAACAACTTGCCGGCCATCTTTATCCGGGAAGCCCGTCGTATTTCACGGAGTTTGATCCAGGAAGGGATCACCGTGACTCCAACTGTCCAGCGTGGATTGGTAGGTGGACCACTCGATGGTTTGCCTGCCCTTCCTCCGGTTCGTGGTTGGGTCCTGACCGGACCACGTGGCGGGACGGCCAGTTTGGGATCTGGAGTTGATACTGGTGAAGATGAGCCAGACCCACTGATTGCATGGTGGTCCGCGGGCTCTGGTCGATCGGTCGCGGTCACCACGGATGCCGGACGTGTCTGGGCGAACGACTGGGTTGGGTGGCCTGAATATGACCGGTTCTGGGAACAGTTGGCTCGGTGGTCAATGCGTCCAGGTCAGTCTCGAGAGCTTGCCATGCGCACGGATCGTGAAGGCGAACGTGGACTGGTTGAAATCGAAGCGGTCGATGAAAACCCCGCAGCACTGTTGCGTCGATTTGAAGCGGTTGCGGTTGGGCCTGAGGGGCAGAGGGTCGCCATCAAACTTCGGCAGGTTGGTCCCCGGCGGTGGCGTGGTGAGTTCCCCTTGAGTGACGACGGATCCTGGTTTGTTTCAGTTGCAGGACGTCGACCGGGCGAAGCCGCCGTCGAAAGGGTTCTCGGGGCCATTGATGTGCCGTATCCCGAAGAATTTCGTGCCCTTCGTGACAACGTTGCCGAGCTTGAACGTGTGGCTCGGCGGACATCAGGTCGGATTTTGACCGGTACTGAATCGCTTTTTACCCGTGAAGGGTTGTCCTTTCGTGAAGCGCGATTGCCCATTTGGGATTTGGCTTTAATTTTGGCCGCGGCACTTTTCTTGCTTGATGTTGCCGTGCGGAGACTGGCCGTCGATTGGTCTTCATTGTTTCGCCGTGATGTGGTGGAAGCACCGCAGACCACTTTGGCTGGACGTGTGGCGTCGCGGTCTGACACTGAACGGGTGTCCAAGGCACGTGGGGTTGCTGGGCACGTCGAAATTGATGATCTTCCGGACTCATCCGAGAAATCTGCACCTTCGCCGCAAACAGACTCAGCACCTGAAGCCAGTCCGAGCGATCGTTCGGCGGCGATGCAACGTTTGCTTGATGCCAAGCGTCAATCTCGGCAAGGTGATGACGCATGAGTGCCTCCTCGCAGAAGTTGCTGGGGGATTGGCGTTCCGAAGTGGAGCGGCACATCGTTGGTGATTCTGCACCGGTAACCGAACTCATGTTGACGCTTCTTGCTGGGGGGCATGCGCTGTTGGAATCGGCCCCCGGACTGGGCAAGACCACTCTGGTGCGAACCGTTGCGGTCGCAGCAGGTTTAGACCTGGGGCGTATTCAGTGCACGCCAGATTTGATGCCGATGGATGTCACCGGCGGGGAGATGGTTTTGCCCGAGGCTTGCAATACCCCTGGCGCCGTTGTCTTTCGCCAAGGACCAATTTTTCATCAAGTTGTCTTGGCCGATGAATTGAATCGTGCGACGCCGCGCACGCAGTCGGCCATGCTTGAAGCCATGCAAGAGCGTACGGTGACCACGGGGTGCGTCACCCGGAAATTGCCCGAGCCATTCCATGTTTTGGCCACCCAAAATCCAATTGAGCAAGAAGGCACATGGCCGTTGCCCGAAGCGCAACTGGATCGATTCTTAGCCATGATCAAAATCCCCACGCCAGATGTCGCCGCTTTGGCGGCAATCACACGGGGCACCACCGGGAAGGAAGTTTCTCCTCCCAAGCCCGTGCTGCAGCCAGAAAATCTTTTGGCATTGCAACACACGGTTCGGGAGGTCCTGGTTGCGACCCCCGTTCGTGATTGGGCGGCTCGGCTGGTATTGGCGACTCATCCAGGGTCTGAACATGCCCCAGACAATCTTGGTGAACAGATTGAATGTGGCGCGAGCCCTCGCGCCGGGCAGGCGCTTCTTGGCATGGCCAAGGCTCTGGCGTTCCTTGAGGGACGGTCGCATATCGGAATGGTCGATCTGCGACGGGTGGCTCGCCCCGTCCTGCGACACCGCTTGTCGCCAACGTTTGAATTTTTAGCCCGCGGTGGTGATCTTGATGCCATCGTTGACGATTTGGTTCGACTTGTACCGCGGGAGTGTGCGGCATGAGGTTTGGCGAGACCCGTGATCCGGCGCCCACCACGATGGAAGAGCTTGCGCCCGGTGGACTTTTGGCCCGGTTGTCACAAATGGATGTCGTGGCCCGCCGGGCAGTCCGTGGCGCACGAAGTGGTGAACGACGAAGTCGGAAACGAGGTGGTGGGCTCGAATTTGCGGAACACCGTGACTACGAGCCGGGGGATGACCTTCGCTTCGTGGATTGGAATGTTTTTGCTCGTTTGGACCGGCTGGTCACCAAGGTCTTTATCGAAGAAGAAGACCTCACGGTTGCCTTGCTGCTTGACGCCTCGGCTTCAATGAACTGGGGCAATCCCAATAAGTTTCTCTTCGCGCGTCGATTGGCCCTTTGCCTTGGTGTGATTGCTCTTCGTGCCGGGCATCGTCTTCGCGTGCATGGCCTTGGTGGTGAATGCCCTCCTGATTTGGCTGGACTTCGTGGTGGTTCACGCGCATTGCCACTCTCAAAGTGGCTCCTCGATGCTCGTGCCACCGGGACTTCTGATCTTGGAGAGGCCGTGGGCCGAGTCTCCACCGGTCGGCAAGGCCGTGGTGTCCTGGTGATGCTTTCGGATTGTTTAGACGACGCTGCAGCAGATGCGGTGCGTCGCGCGGCGTCTGGTGGTTGGGAGACTTGGGTTTTAAGGACGCTGTGTCCAGAAGAGCTGGACCCAGGGGCGAATGGTCTTACTGGTGATCTGCGACTGGAAGATGTGGAGCAGGAAAGCGCTGTAGAAATCACAGTCAATCGTTCACTGCTTCAGTCGTACAAAGCTCGTTTGGATGCTGATCGTTCGCTGATCGAATCAGAAGTTCGCCGAGCCGGAGGCCGCTTGGTTGAGCTGGATACCTCACATGATCCTGAACTTGTGCTCTTTGAGCTCTTACGCCGCGGAGGCCTTTTGAGATGACGCTGCTCTCTCCGATTGCAGGATTGATCCTTGCGGCTGCGGTGCTTCCACCGCTGTTGCTGTTGTGGTTTTTAAAGTTGCGTCGAGCTCGCACCCCGGTCTCCAGCCAGCGGCTTTGGCGTGAGGCCATTGAAGACATGCGAGCCAACGCACCTTTCCAACGATTGCGTTGGCGCTGGCTCTTGGTGCTGCAAATTCTGATCTTGCTGCTTATCGCATTGACGATTGCCAGGCCACGCGTCCAAGGTGCTGGACAAGCAGGTCAACGCACAATCCTGATGATTGACGCTTCCGGTTCAATGCGTGCGACCGATACCGGCGACGGGCGGACAAGGCTCGAGCACGCCAAGGACGTTGCGCTCGCTCGGGTCGATGCTCTCCACGGGGGAGGTTCTTTGTTCGCGGATTCAGGTGAGACGATGGTGCTTTCTTTTGCGGGTGATGCCGTCGTTGAATGTCGATTTACCACCAGTGCTTCCGAACTCCGTCGTTGCATTGAGTCGATCCAGCCCACCGATCAATTGACACGAGCCGAGCCGGCCTTGCGTCTGGCCCGGGCGTACGCGACCAACACCGATCCAGAGTCGCCTTGGCCTGTTGGTGGGCCGGCTGTGATCGAATGTATCAGTGATGGTCGAATTCCTGATTTGGCCGATCGGTTTTTGGAGTCCGGTGAATCGTTGGTCTACCACCGCATTGGCTCTGAAGATCCGAGCAACTGGTCTTTCTCGGTGTTTGCCGCTGATCGTGATGTGCGTGATCCGCGTCAAGTTCGCGTGCTTTTGGGTTTGATTGCCGAGGGTGAGGCGCTCGAGGGTGAGATTGTCTTGCGTGTTGATGGTGCCGTTGTGGCCACCCGTCGAATCTCCACACCAGAACGTCCGATTGATTCCCCGTATGGTCGAGTCGACTTGGTCTTGGGTCCCTTTACCCTTGATGCTGGGGCTCAACTGGAAGCTCAAGTCTTGACGGCCGATGACAATGATGCGGACAATTTGGTCTGGTTGCAATTGCCCCCGCCAAACCCCTTGCGTATTCAAGCGGTTGCCCCCATTTCAGATCTGCTTCAATTTGGTTTTGAATCATTAGATCCCGCTGCATTTGATCTGGTTGGATCAACCGATGAACTTGGAGACGGGTATGACTTTGCGGTTCTCGACGCAGAAGCCATCGGTGATTCTGTTTTGCCGGAGGGCCGCTACCTGATCTTTGGGGGAGTTCCTCCCGCCTTGGGGATTACTCGTTCTGAGGGTGAACCATCGCCTGCAGTGGTCATGGCTACCGAGGTCTTGCATCCCGTGATGCGAGGTGTCGGCGTTGAGCGGCTGGAGGTTCTTGATGCTCCTCCTTGGAAGGCCACTCGAGGCGTTACTGAATTGATGAGCGGTCCCAACGGTGGACTGGTCTTTGCCTCAGAGCCGGCGGGCCGGCGGGTGGTGGTGGTGGGATTTGATCCCATGCGAAGCAACTGGCCCGCACTTCCAGGGTTCGTGGCATTTTTATCCAATGCCGCGGCTTGGCTGTCCGAGGTTCCGGAGGCCAATTCGTTTGAGCCCGGTGATGTGCTTCGAGTGAATGGCCCCTCGGGAGGGACGGCGACACTGCTTGGCCCTGGTCTCGAGGCAGAGATTTTCTTTGATCTTGATGGGCGTGGACAATTTGGCCCCCTCCAAACCATTGGGCGATATCAAGTCCAAATCAACGCTGGGAGTTTGATTGGTTATGCGGTCAACAGGACTGATGTCACCGAAAACCTCCTGAGTTCCCAGAAGGTGCTGCAACTGCGAGGCTCATCAATATCGGAAGAGAGTTCAGGCAATACACGTCGAAGTGTTCGAGGATGGATACTTCTCGCAATTCTTGGTGTTTTGGTCACTGAGTGGTGGTTGTGGCGGGCCCGCTAGGTTTGGTCGGGAAAATTTTAGAAGTCCTCTCCAACGATCTGAGCGGGTAGCAAGAAGACTTTTTTCTCAGGTTCGTGCAGCCACTCATCCACGCGGTCATGATCCAGAGTCAACGTTGATTGAGAGGAGCAAAACCCCACGGTCCATGAATACATCAGCGTGAAGAAGGCAGAGTCAATCTTGATCAAAGCCATGTTCTTCTGGAGGCGTGAATTGATTTTCATGTACTTCGTGTCGCCGATCCAAATGCATCGCGTGAGCACGTAGCAGTCAGCCAGGAAATGAAGCGAGTCTTCAGACGTACGATCAATTCTTGGGCCTCACCCTCGCGTGAGTTTGCGGTACTTCAGCCGCGTAGGGTTCACTGCAGCATCCCCAAGTCGGCGACGACGATCTTCTTCGTACATCGTCCACCCGCCTTCAAACCATCGCACTTCTGAATCGCCTTCAAAAGCCAGAATATGTGTTGCGACGCGGTCGAGGAACCAGCGGTCGTGACTGATCACCAAAACGCAGCCCGCGTATTCGCCAATGGCTTCTTCGAGCGCACGCATGGTGTTCACGTCGAGGTCGTTGTTCGGTTCGTCGAGCAGCATCACGTTGGAAGGATCGCGCAAAAGCCGGGCCAGATGAACCCGGTTGCGTTCACCACCAGAAAGGACGCCCACCTCTTTGGACTGATCGTTTCCAGTAAAGCCAAAGCGGTTCACATACGCACGACTGTTGAGCGTTCGACCGCCGAAATCCAGCTCATCGCTTCCACCAGAAATCGCTTGCCAGACGGTCTCATTGTCGGGGAGCGCATCCCGGAACTGACCGACATGGGCCAACTGCACGGTTTCGCCCAGTTCCACCTCGCCATTGTCTGGGGTTTCGTGACCGGTCAGCATCCGGAAGAGGGTGGTCTTTCCCGCACCGTTTGCACCCACGATTCCCACAATGGCACCGGGGGGGACACTAAAGGTGAGGTCTTGGAACAGGAGGTTCTCGCCGTAAGCCTTGGCGATGTCTTTCACCTCGATCACCTTGGTGCCCAGCCTTGGACCCTGGGCCACCATGATTTCCACTTCGGTTTCAGAACCCTTGCCTCGTTGGTCAGCCAACTGTTCGTAGCGTTCGATCCGGGCTTTGTTTTTGGCTTGTCGACCCGAAGGGCTTTTCTTTACCCATTCCAATTCGCGTTTGAGTGCTTTTTGGCGTTTGGATTCTCCACGCTCTTCAATTTCCAGTCGCTTCCTTTTTTGCTCCAGCCAGGTGGAGTAGTTCCCTTCCCACGGGATGCCCTCGCCACGGTCAAGCTCCAAGATCCATCCCGCCACGTTGTCGAGGAAGTACCGGTCGTGGGTTACCGCAATGATGGTTCCTTCATATTGAGACAAGTGCTGTTCGAGCCAGTGGACACTTTCCGCATCAAGGTGGTTCGTGGGTTCGTCGAGCAGCAGGATGGCTGGCTTCTGCAGCAGCAAGCGGCACAGGGCGATCCGTCTGCGTTCGCCACCGGAGAGCTCGTTGACCGGACGATCTGAAGGTGGGCACCGCAATGCTTCCATTGCCATATCAAGCCGAGCATCCAAATCCCAGGCCCCCGCAAGTTCAAGCTTCTCTTGTAGATCTCCCTGCTTTTCAAGGAGTTTCTCCATCTGCTCTGGTGTCATTTCCTCGGCAAACTTCTCATTGATCGCGTCGTAGTCCGCGAGCATTTTTTTGATTTCGCTCACGCCCTCTTCGACGACTTCCAACACCGTCCGTGTTTCACCCGCCAAAGGCTCTTGCTCCAAATAGCCAATGCCGTAGCCTCCGGCAGCGGTGATCTTCCCTTCATATTCGGTGTCGAGCCCGGCCATAATCTTGAGTAGGGTTGACTTGCCGGAACCGTTTAATCCCAAAACACCAATCTTCGCGCCGTAATAGAACGAGAGCGAAATGTCTTTGATGATCTCCTTGCGGTTGATGGTCTTGGAGACACCCATCATGGAGTAGATGATTTGCGTGTCGTTCACGAGGCCGCTCCGCGGATCTCAGCCAGCAGCTCATCGTCAAGCCCTAAGAATTCATACATGTACCGGTCGTAGGTTTCTTGATCTTCGTCGCGAGAGAAATCAAGTCGAAGTTCGTTGATGACTTTGGTCCCTTGCTTGATCCAGTCTTCCCATGTCTCTTTGGCAACATGTTCACCAAGCCACGCTCCGACGGGTCCCTTGAACGGGGGGGATTCCATTTTGTTGCCGGGCTTGCCAGTGCGTTTGCACACAAAGGTGCCGGAGGCCCTAAGGGCTTCGGCCGCGGCGTTTGCATCGGGACTGGATTTTGGAGGCTCGCGACCAATCGAAGCGAGGAGGTCTTCCATCGCACGGACTGGCATGAGATCACCTCGGGATGATGCTTCAGCATGCCCTTTTTCCAGGACTTCGGCGGCTGCGTCTGCATCGCCCGCTTCGATCAAGCTCGCCCCCAACAATTCCCAGCCTCGGCTCATGCCCGGGTTGAGATCCACACACTTTCGAAGGGCTTCGGCGGCTTCCGCCCAGACCTCGGTGGCATGCAGGTTTGTGCCAAGGCTGAACCATGCCATGTCGTTGGTGGGATCAGACTCCGCCATGAAGCGGAAGCGTTCGATACGTTCGGCGTGTTCACTCATATTGGGGAGATCATAGGTTCGCTCGGCTTGCGATAGGATGCTTCACGATGGACGATCCCCTCGGCATCGAGTTGGCCGGCGTCCGGCTCCGCAACCCGGTGATTGCCGCCGCTGGGACCTGTGGGTACGGCGCGGAGTTTGATCGAGTGCTCCCGGCCTCTGAGCTTGGGGCCATCACCCTGAAATCCATCACTCCCGAGCCTCGAGAGGGCAACAAGCCCTGGAGGATCTTGGATGCCAAGGCCGGCATGCTCAACGCGATAGGTCTTGCCAATTGTGGACTGGATGCTTTTCTTCGTGAAAAATTGCCCGCGGCCGCGGAAATGGACACGGTCCTCATTGGTTCAATTGCTGGCCACTCCCAAGAGGATTATTGCACGGTTGCGGAGGCTTTTGGGGGGGCTGAGGCATTGTCGATGGTCGAAGTCAATGCCAGTTGCCCCAACACCAGCGATGGACGTCAATTCAGCGCTGATCCTTCGGCCTTGGGTGAGTTGATTGAACAGATCCGCCAAGCTCTTGGTGACAAGCCCATGTTGGTGAAGTTGCCCCCAGATATGGCTGATCCTCTGGCAATGTGCTCAGCTGCGGTTGATGCGGGAGCAAACGGATTGACCCTCGCCAACACTTGGCCCGCCTTAGCCATTGATGTGGAGACCCGATGCCCTAGGTTGTCGCGTGGGACCGGTGGATTTTCTGGTCCCGGTATTCACCCCATGGTCGTCAAGCTGGTGCGTGAAGTCTATGAACAGTTTGCCCAAAAGAAGGAAGTCCCCATTGTTGGTTTGGGGGGGGTCCTTGATTGGGAAGACGCCGCAGAATTTGTCTTGGCCGGTGCCAGTGGAGTTGGTCTGGGGACCGCGTTGTTTGTGGACCCTGCGTTGGCACGGAAGTGTGCGCGAGGTTTGAAAAAGTGGGCAGGTCGGCAAGGTCAACCGCTGCACGCATTGATTGGGGCCATGGAAGAACCAGGAGCCTCTCTATGATTGACGGTGAATTTTCGTTACGCGTGCCCTGCGCCCGAGGGTTGGTGGACTGGCTGGAAGAAGAGCTTGATGAACTTGGTTTCACCGAGCGGCTGCCCGCCCGAACGTGGGTGGATTTGCATGGCACGCTGCCAGAAGCTGCTTCGATCATGATTTGGAGCCGGTTGGCAACCACGGTCTTGGTGGAGATCGGTCGGTTTCGCTGCACCGGACCGCATGAACTTTACGATGCCGTGTCCAGTCTGCCGTGGGAGAATTGGCTTGACCCCAACGGATACGTCAGTGTCCATGGACATGTCCGGCATCCCATGATTCGAAATTCGATGTACGCCAACCAACTGGTGAAAGATGCACTGTGCGACCGCATGGTGAAGCGCACCGGTCAGCGACCAGATTCTGGTCCCGATCGTTCTGGTGTGGTGGTTGACTTGTACTGGGCCGGAGATGAAGCTCGGGTGTATTTGGATGCCGCGGGTCAAAAGCTCACCGATCGTGGCTATCGCCGAGATGGTGCCTACGCCCCACTCCGTGAGTCATTGGCTGCCGCCATGGTGCGGGCATCAGCATTGCAGCCGGGTGAGCCGGTAGTGGCCCCAATGTGTGGCTCTGGCACTCTTGGAATTGAAGCAGCGTTGGCTGCAGCTGGAAGGCCTCCAGGGCTTCTTCGCCCGGGGCACGCCATGGAACAGTGGCTTGGATTTGACCATGAAGTCTGGAAAAAAATGCGTTCGGTGGCCCGAAAGCAGGGCGGACAATCTACAGCCCCCATCATTTTGTCCGATACGGACGCTTATGCCCTCGAAACCGCTCGGTCCAATGCCCAGACCGCCGGTGTGCTGGAGCGCATCGATCTGCGCTTGGAAGAATTCGATTCAACTCCGTTGTGCGAAGGGGCGGTGATCTTCGTGAATCCGCCTTGGGGCCTCAGATTGGGAGAAGAAGACGAATTGGTGCCACTTTATCGAGCACTTGGGGACTGGATGAAGCAGGGTGCCGCTGGAGGCCGGGGCTACGTTCTCACGGGCAGTCCACGTTTGGCCAAGGAAGTTGGACTGCGTGCGAGTCGACGCATTCCGTTCATGGTGGGTGAAATTGAGTGCCGATTGCTCGAATTCCCACTTCATTGACACCGTTCGTGATGATTTTGCGGCCTCGCCCCATGTTTACTTAAGAAAAATATCACAACCACTTGAGTCTGCTCAAGACTCGGGTACATTCATCATGTCCGCACGATTGCGTACACCTGGTCCGCGTGACCGGGCGAGAGAAGAGAGAGAACCTCGCCCAGCCAAATCGGACGACATCCGCCAAGCGGCGGCTGCCACTTGTCCTGAACCTCGGTTTGGGATCTGAGAGCAAGCCGTTGACCTGGTGTGGCCCAGAAGCCACTGCCCCTCGAGGTGAGAGACGAGGGACTTTTGCTTCCGCCCAAGGGATGTCGTCTTCGGCTGGGCGCAGGGGATGCGAACAGAAGAGAGATCCAGATGTCCCCCAAAATGCTGGTCCCCTTGTCCGCACTGGCTGCGGCGCATCCTGTATTCGCAGGTGTGGCCTATTTCAACAATCCGGCCCTGTTCGACGCCATCATTGAGGATGATTTGGTGATACGTGAAACATTTGAAGCTGGTGATTCAGCCTCAGCTGACGGACAGACTGTGTTTTGCAACACCCCTCTTACGGTCCGCATTTCTCACGAGGACTCGCTCTCTCCGTTTGTGTTGGACGTCGAGGATGAAGGTTCTCCTCTCCCCCCGATTGGACTTCCTCAAGGATTCGGGTACGACACGACACTTCCAGACGGCGAAGGCACATTCCTGTTGGTCTCTGGTGGGGCGAGTACCGGCTCTTGGAACGTGGAATTTGAAACCACTGGTGAAATGGCTGCATTTGGCTTCACGATGACTGGCTTTGATGGTGGTCAGATTGACGAAAATTCGGAATCTGGATTTTTGGTCGAATTCCTCCAGGACGGCGAGACCGTGGACGACGAATACGTTGAATTGGAGGCTTCATTTGCCGATCGGTTCCACGGCTTTGTCTCGGGTGGAACATTCGATTCGGTTCGGGTGAGCGTGTACGGAGGCGATTACGTCGGCTTTGATGACGTGCGAATGGGCTTCGTGGAAGTTCCAGCACCAGGCGTATTGATGCTCCTTGGCTTGGGGGCCATGGGTCGTCGGCGACGCTCGGTCTGATCGAACTTGATCACTTTCTAATCCAACTGGTCCAAAGAATTTTCGTTGAGGCTGTTCTCGGTCTGTTCCAGCAGTTCGAGAGCCAACGCATCAGCAATCCCACCGACCCCTTCGGGCACCGTCCAGCATTTTGCTTGAACGGCCCGCAACGTGAGGTGCATTGCGTCCAGGGCAGGAATGATGATGTCGGCTCGATCCTTCGGCAAATGATGATGCTGTACCCGCTCTTGCGGCGAGAGGGGGGCGATAAGATCTCGCCACTTCCGAAGCCAGGCCATCTCAAGGTTTGAGGATTTGGTCACTTGATGAATTGAGCGAAAAACACCCCCAAGGCCAATGGCGGTTTTGGCTTGGTGTCCTTTTGCGAATGCTTTCAGTCTGTCTTGCTCATGATCAATCGTGGCCAGAAGTTCTCGATTGTTGAATCTGATCGCGTCGTGCCAGCGAACTGCTCCCAATTGAAATGACGCCGAACGGAGCAGTTGGCCATCTTGACCAATGATCAATTCCAGGCTCCCTCCGCCAAGGTCTGCGACTGCAAATGGGCCATGGAGTGGGTGGGCTGTTGCAACGGCACGTAAGGCCAGAATTGCTTCTTGGTGTCCTGAAAGAAGATGCAAATCAATCGAGGTGGACTCTTTGACGGCAGAGGCCACCTGATCACGATCTTTGGCATCTCTCATCGCGCTGGTCGCGACGGCCTTCCAGCGGATATTTTTGAACCCATTTTCCTGTGAGAGTTTTTCGGTCTCTTTTTGGAAGTGGTGGATCGCGTCAATGATCCGTTGGATGTTGTTTCCAACATGCCCAGTTGTAAATACAGAACTCCCAATTCTGAGGGGAACCCGATCGCGATGAAGAATCACCATGCCGCGAGAGGTGTCGTGGGTCGCGACCAGGAGTCGGATGGCGTTTGACCCCAGATCGACGACGCAGACCATGGGTGTTGGCATGCCGTTCAGGGTATCGGCTTGCTGATACTCAGGGGGAAGGTTTGATTGTTTGGAACAGCAGGTGGTCTTTTTTCTGATTTTGTTCCGGTCCAAAGCACGTCATCGCTTGCTACGAGAGATCACTTTTGGGCTTGGTCATGGTCAATCGGTCCCATCGTCCGGTGATGTGGTGTCATCGTTACAATGTCGCCCCAAATCCATTGGCTGTTGTCTTGGCAGTGTCCAAGGCTTCACCCCTACGAATCAGCTCTCCCAACATCACGATCAGGATTGAACCGTTTCGAACGGAGGATCCTGTTCTAGCTTGACCAGTAAAGAATCAAATGCCTGAACTGAAATTTCGACTCCCCAAAATCCTTTCTTTTGGCCACAAGTTGTTCAATTTGCGTTCAGCGATGAGTGGCTCGCCACGATCTGACATGCTTTCGGGATTGACGGTTGCTCTTGCGTTGGTGCCCGAAGCCGTTGCATTCTCATTCCTCGCGGGCGTGCCCCCTCTTGTCGGTTTGTACGCCGCGTTCATCTTGTGCTTGGTCACTTCAGTACTTGGTGGACGACCAGGGATGATTTCAGGAGCAACCGGTGCGATGGGTGTGGTTGTGGTTGCTCTGGTTGCAGACCACGGCATTGGTTATCTCTTTCCGGCGGTTGTGCTGTGCGGGCTCATTCAAATGACGGCGGGGCTTTTGCGTCTGGGAAAATTCATTCGGATTGTCCCGCATCCAGTCATGCTTGGATTTGTCAACGGCCTTGCCGTGGTCATTCTTATGGCCCAGTTTGGGAGCTTTAAAACTCTTGATCCCAGTGGCGTCATGGTCTTTCTTACCGGAAACCGTCTGTGGCTCATGCTGGGATTGGTTGCATTGACCATGGCGATCATTGCTTTCCTGCCTCGAATGACAAAGGCCATTCCTTCATCCTTGGCGGCTATCTTTTTGGTCTCGATGGGTGCTTTTGCGATCAATGCTTCGCATGAAAGTTCCAGCGATGAGCCCCGACCATTGTTGACAGTAGGTGACATGCTGTACAGCAGCACCGTGGCAGCTGCAGTACAGGATGCTCAAGATGCCAAACGTGACGATTTTTTAACAGCTGCCACAGAAGAGTTGCCTGAAGGTGTCAAAGCAGCGTTCACTGGCAGCGATTTGTTGGCGCGACTTACTGCTGACGAGACCGCTGCAGTCATTGACTCGGTTGATATTGCATCGGTCGGAATTTCGGGTGGATTGCCCCGTCCGGCCTGGTGGGATTTCACCCTGCCTCCAGTCAACTTTGAAACACTCTGGATTATCCTTCCATTTTCGCTCATTCTTGCCGGTGTCGGACTTATTGAATCATTGATGACACTGACGCTGATTGATGAATTGACTGAAACACGTGGTAGCGGCAACCGTGAATGTATTGGTCAGGGCATTGCCAATGTGTCTTGCGGTTTACTTGGTGGCATGGGTGGCTGTGCGATGATTGGTCAATCGCTCATCAACATTAAATCAGGCGGTCGTGGGCGTTTGTCTGGTATCACGGCTGCGGTGGCGTTGTTGTTGTTCATCCTCTTCTTTGCCCCGTATATCGAGGCCGTGCCCATGGCCGCATTGGTTGGCGTGATGTTCATGGTTGTGATTGGTACTTTTGAATGGACCACGCTCCAGACCTGGCGTCGTATACCAGCGGCTGAAATCCTCATCATGGTGGTGGTCTCGGTTTACACCGTACTTATGCATGATCTTGCGACGGCAGTGATACTTGGGGTGGCACTTTCAGCTTTGGTTTTCTCATGGAACAAGAGCAAGCATTTGCTGGCCGATTCTCACTTGAATGAGTATGGGGCCAAAATTTATCAATTGCACGGTGTCTTGTTCTTTGGATCAGTCTCGAGGTTCAGAACATTGTTCTCACCGCAAGATGATCCCGATGTTGTGGTGATTGATTTCTATTTTTCACGTGTCTATGACCAGTCGGCGCTTGAGGCTATTAACGCGTTGGCGGACCGGTACCAAAAGCTTGGTAAGAAAATCCACCTTCGCCATCTCAGTGATGACTGCCGAAACCTGCTTGATCGCGCTGGCGATCTGGTCGAAGTGAATATTTCTGAAGATCCCCATTATCACGTCGCGACTGACCATGCCTAAAAGGTTTGCCCAGCGAATTGACGTCGCATTTTGTTCAAAAAGGGCTGTTCGGGTGAGACTTTGTCGAATGATCGATCTTTATCCTTGCGGCGGGCAACACAGATTTCCCCAAGTCTTTTGATGAAACGATTCTGTGACGATCGTTGCGAGGACTGGAATCAATTGCCCCATGAACAAAGCGCATCGGCGAATCTGTGTCCGATTCAATCGGCTTCCACAGGTGGACGCGCCATGAACCAGTTGGCATCGGCCCAGATACACTCGAGATAAGGTGAGATCAAGTGCCGCACGATGACGTTCTTCACGTATCGCCTCTTGAAATTTCCGCTTGTCGCGGCTTGCGTTCTTCTCGGCCGCGGCTTGGCCATCAGACCAGAACTGTCGGCTTAGCCAGACATCACCACACAAGGTCGAGGCCAACTTTTTATGTTCCTCTAAGAAGGATCTGATGTGCTGATGGCCTTTCTTGTCGGCGTCGTGAAGCATCCTGAGACACTCCTCTTGGCTCTTGAGATCTTCGGCAGGTCTTCCTGATTCTTCATCCCAAGTGCCGTAGAGGGCATTCCACGCGGCCCATCGCCAGACCAGCCTCGCGTCTTCTTCATTGGATTCTGAGGGGCGTTCTTCAGCCCTCGCAAGCCACGAGAACATGCGATGCATGCGGATGGCCGTTGCTTCAGGGGCAGACTCTTTGTGAGGCTTCCAAGCTCTTCTCAGATCTCTGACTGTGAGGGGGCCGTCGGACATGGAATGTTTCCCGGAAGGGGTTCATCAAGATCCACGAATCGGGGCGACAGGATTCGAACCTGCGACCTCTTGGTCCCAAACCAAGCGCTCTACCAAGCTGAGCTACGCCCCGTGGCGAACCAACAATTGTACCGAATGTCATCGATTCGTCAGGAATTTGATGGAAAGAACCAAGGGAGTTTGCATCCGTGGCCCCGATGATGCCCCTCTTTCGGGACCTCTGGGGTAGAATTCACTCCAGTATGGATCTGATTGCTTCCACCTTGGCCCCTGTCTCTTCGTCCTTGGATTCCTACCTTCCGGTGGTCTTGATTGTTGTGATGGCGGTTGGCTTTGGTGCTTTCAATCTTCTGGCCACCGAATTGATCGGCCCCAAGGTTCAGGGCAAGGTCAAAATGAGTACCTATGAATCTGGCATGGACCCCATTGGCACAGCCCGACAGAGGTTCCATGTCCGTTTTTATGTGCTTGCCATGACTTTTTTACTCTTCGATGTCGAGGTGGTCTTTTTGTACCCCTGGGCTGTGGCCTACACCAAAGTTGATCCTGGTTCTCCTGAAGCTGGCCTCTACTTGGGGCGGGTTCTATTCTTCGTGCTGACCTCAATCGTGGCGTATGTTTACGCGTGGCGAAAAGGCGTCTTCCGCTTCGATTGATTTGAGTCACTCGGAGCGGGGCGGCCCCCGACACCCTCTTTCCTTTCGGTTCTATTCTTCGTTCGTCAGTCCGCTTTTGGCGGTCCCTGCTTGACATTTGGATCGTCTTCGGCATGATGGTCTCCCCTCGATTTTTGAAATTGTCCTCGTTTGGGAGATGAAATGAATCGGGGCCATAAAAAACCCTCGCCGCGGCGGCAACCGCTGGCGAGGGCAGATCCGATTCGAACCTCCCGGTGGAACTTCCGTCTCACGACGGGAGTGTGGAGGGTTCGTTCGGTTGACGGGGGCCGTCCCGTGGCCATCCGTCAGTAACGACGTGGGTTGGCGTGAGGTGCATTGATCGAAAAATCGATCGGAGTGGATCGCCCGCTCCCTGGGCGCCGCTCTGCTGCCTTGGGCTCCTTCCCAAAGCCAATGCTTCCTCGCTCCTTGCCTTTCTCCTCGTCGTATTCATTTGGCATGCGCACATGCCGACTGATCTTGATTAGTGAAATCGGGGTGCCGGAGGCGGCGGCATCGTCCTGACGCGGCGCCACCCCCGGGTTTACCCGTAGTTTGTTTGATCAGGAGCATCCCTCTGAGTTGCCGCAGTCGTTGCACTTGTAGCACGTGCCACTTCGTACGGTGATCGCACCGCACACACTGCAAGGGGGGGAATCCTGTTGCATCTGCCGCATGGCGCGGTTCATGCTTTCGCGGGCTTTGTTGCTCTCACTGACGATGACCCCACCGGAAGCCGCGGGCTCCGGCTCAGGATCAGCGGCTTCAAAGCTGCCTTGAATATTGCTTCCTGAATCGTCGGTTGACAAAGGGGAGGCATGCCCGGACTTGGGTTCAACCGTAGAAGCAGATGTCGTCGTAATTGTGGCCGTTGCTGACTCTGCAGGCTTACGAGGTGCCGAGACTGGTTTGGTTGAAGGGGGGGAGGAAGAGACACTGGCTTCGGACTTGTTGCTCCGATTTGGGGCATTGTTCTCACGGAACCCTTCAATGAACTCCATCCCCATCCAACGGAAGATGTAGTCCACCAAACTCTTGGCGAAGGGGATTTCCGGATTGGATGACATGCCCATGGGTTCGAACCGTTGGTGGGCAAACTTCTTCACCAAACTTTCAACTGGCACTCCGTATTGCAATGCCACACTGATGGCGGTCCCCAGGGAGTCCATCAAGCCACCAATGGTTGAGCCTTCTTTGCTCATGGTGATAAAGAGTTCGCCAGGCTGGCCGTCGGTGTACAGGCCCACCGTGAGATATCCCTCGTGTCCAGCCACGTTGAAGCGGTGGGTCAAGCTGCGGCGGGTATCCGGAAGTCGGCGACGCATGGGGCGTTCAATGACCCGTTCGGTGACTTGAACCTTGATGGATTCAGTAGCACCTGCAGTGGGCGAGCCAACATTGCCTTCGATTGTTTGGGCGATGTTTGAGACCTCAGTGGAGACTTCCTCGATGGCATCGACCAAGCCTTCGTCTTCGCCTTCTTCTTCCTCGGTGGCGTCACTGGAGCTGTTCAGTGGCTGGCTGAGTTTGCATCCGTCGCGGTAGAGGGCATTGGCTTTGAGGCCGAGCTCCCATGACATGGTGTAGGACGCTGCGACTTCTTCAATGGAAGCGCTGTTGGGAAGGTTGATGGTCTTGGAGATTGCCCCCGAAAGGAATGGTTGCGATGCGGCCATCATGCGAATGTGACCTTCGGCGGCAATGTATCGCTTGCCGATTCGGCCGCAGGTGTTGGCGCAGTCAAAGACCGCCAAGTGCTCTTTACGGAGGTGCGGTGACCCTTCGACAGTTTGTCGGCCACAGATGGTTTCGGACAGAATTTGAATCTCGTTGCCTTTCAAACCCAATGCTTTCAGGCCATCAAAGCTGAAGTCTGCTTGGGCGGCCGCAGCATCAATGCCCGCTCGCTTGAGAACGGATTCAGGCATGCTGTACGCATTGAAAGCGAATGGCAGTTCAAACTGGGACGGCAGGCTCTCGGTCAGGGTTTGCAGATCCTCGGTGGTGTATCCGGCTTCGCTCAGGAATTCGCGGAAGGTGCAATTGCGTCCGGCAATTTCGACGTCGAGGTTTTGGGTGCCCAGCACATAGGTGAGGACAGAATTGATCTGCTCCGGGTCATATCCCAAGGATTGCAATGCGGGTTCAAGGGATGCATTGGCGATTTTGAAGTAACCGCCACCGGCGAGTTTCTTGAATTTCACCAAGGCAAAGTCTGGCTCCACTCCGGTGGTGTCGCAGTCCATCAGCAGGCCAATGGTTCCGGTCGGTGCGATCACGCTGACTTGAGCGTTTCGGTAGCCAAATTTCTCGCCCAATGCATAGGCGTCGTCCCATGCGGCGACCGCGCGATCTTGCAGGCGTGAAGCGTCGGCAATCGGTACACCACCAACCTCAAAAAGACCATGATCTACGGGGACGGGACTGATGGTCAGTGCTTCATATTCACCAGAGGAGCGATCCACTCCGTGAGCGGCACGACGGTGGTTGCGAATGACCCGCAACATGTTTTCTTTGTTGTCTGAGTAACCAGCAAAGGCGCCAAGCTCTCGAGCCATCTCAGCACTGGTGGCATAGGAGCGTCCCGTCAGGATTGCGGTGACGGTCGCGCAAATGGCCCGGCCAGCTTCGGAGTCGTATGGGATCCCCATTTGCATGAGCATGGCGCCGAGGTTGGCGAATCCCAAGCCAAGAGTTCGGTACTTCCAGGAACGTTCTGCAATGGCTTTGCTTGGGAAAGCCGCCATGAGAACGCTGATTTCGAGAACGATGGTCCAAAGACGGGTCGCGTGCTCAAAGCCGTCGACATCAAATCGACCACTTTCCCGGTCATAGAACTTCATCAGGTTGATGGAGGCCAAGTTGCAGGCCGTGTCGTCCAAGAACATGTACTCCGAACATGGATTCGAAGCGTTGATGCGGCCTTCAGCGGGGCAAGTGTGCCATTCGTTGATTGTGCCGTCGTATTGGAGACCTGGGTCAGCACAACGCCAGGCCGCGAAGCAGATTTGATCCCATAGCTCTTTGGCGGGAATGGTTTTGGCAACCGAACCATTGGTCCGGTTGGTGAGATGCCAATCGTCCCCTGATTCCACCGCTTGGAAGAATTCATTAGAGAGACGAATGGAGTTGTTCGAATTTTGACCGCTGACGGTGTAATACGCCTCACCGTTGAAGTCGTAGTCAAGCGCGAGCCCTAACTTTTCGGCCAAGGCTTTGTGTTCATCGCCAAGAGACTTCAAGCCCTCAACGAGTGCAGCGACTTTGATTTCTTCTCTGACCTTCCAGTTCACGAAGGCTTCGATATCTGGGTGGTCGGCATCCAAGCAGACCATCTTCGCGGCACGACGGGTGGTACCACCAGATTTGATAGCGCCCGCTGCTCGGTCGCCAATTTTCAGGAAGCTCATCAGGCCGGAACTGCGACCACCACCAGACAGCGGCTCATCTGAACCACGAATATTGGAGAAGTTCGTGCCGGTTCCAGATCCATATTTGAAAAGACGGGCTTCTCGGGTCCAGAGGTCCATGATGCCCCCTTCGCCAACCAAGTCGTCATCGACAGATTGGATAAAGCAAGCATGGGGTTGAGGGTGTGAGTAAGCGTCTGGGGCCAAGCTGCATTCACCGGTTGTGGCATCAGCAATCCAGTGACCTTGGGCGGGACTCGTGATGCCATACGCATCATGAAGGCCAGTATTGAACCATTGCGGTGAGTTCGGAGCGGTGGCCTGAGTCACCATCATCCAGGTGATCTCGTCTTGGAAGGTATCGGCGTCAGCGCTGCTGTCGAAGTAGCCGTATCGCTCGCCCCAGTTTCGCCAGCACGATGCGAGGCGTCCGATGACTTGCTTGGCAGAGCGCTCCGGGCCTGTAGGTGCATCAGTATTGACCGTGCCATCTTCGTTGTATGCCGGTACACCTGCTTTGCGGAAATATTTACTGACCATGATGTCAGTCGCCAGCTGACTCCACTCGGCTGGAACCTCTGCATCTTGCATCTCAAACACCACCGAACCATCGGCGTTGTTGATGCGACTGGATCTCTTGGTCCACTCAATGGTGGAGAAGACGTCGGTCCCGGCTTGGGTGAATCGTCTGGTGATCCGCATGGTCTCAATATCCTTCTCTGGCCAGCCAGCCAGCTCATCCAACTCGTTGTCGGCCACACGCCGGCTTTGGCGCATGTCCCCTGATATCAGCGTGATCGACCGCCCTGATCGCCACGTTGCTCACACCCGAGTGGACAGAAGTACTGAGCCATGATTCGTTGCGAAAATTACAGACTGGAGGCCCATAAATGAGCCGCAACGAAGGGGGGAGCGACGCGGAAGATACCCCAATATCTTGTGGTTGCAAACGCCTGAACCACCAAATCTTCCACCAGTTGTCGAGTGTTTTCCAAGTCTATGTGTTTCAACGTTTTGCAAATTCGACATCTGTCAGGTCACTGTGGACGACTTGGCGCATGAGGATGGTGGGACCGTAGACTTCCGACGTGGATTTGCCCAAGCCTTCATCTGCAGCCGCAGCACTTCAGCCTCTTTTGGCTGGTCTGACTCCCGCCCAAAGGTCCGTAGTGGACCATCGGGGGGGGCCGCTTTTGGTCAATGCCGGTCCAGGGAGTGGCAAGACCACGGTGGTCACCCACCGAATTGCATCGCTCATTGCGGAGGGTGTGGCGCCTTGGCGGATCTTGGGTCTAACTTTTACGAACAAAGCGGCCGAGGAGATGCGGGGCCGGGTTGAGGCCTTGTTGGAACACGCTGGCCTTACTGCCGAAGGTGTGCTTCTGTGCACATTCCACAGCTTTGGTGCACGCTTGATGCGAACGTTGCCGGATGATTTTGGTATCCCCCCGCGATTTGTCATTCTTGATGCGGCAGATCAGAAGTCCGCCATCAAGCAAGCCATCCGAGCGGCCAATTTGGATCCAAAATCATTCCCTCCGGCTTCAATCAGTGCTGCGATCAGCACGGCAAAGAACCAATTGAAAAATGCTGAGGCTTATGAGTCTGAGGCCGTTGATTTTCTTACCAGGGCTGTTGCCAAAACGTATCACACGTACGAAGCTCGACTTCGTGAACAGGAAGCGGTTGACTTTGATGATCTTCTGATGCGGCCCGCCATAGCGTTGCGTGATCAACCCGAATTGCGTGCGCGTTTGACCCGGCGTTGGACCCATTTGTTGATCGACGAATACCAAGACACGAACTACGCTCAATTTTTGGTCGCAGATTTACTGGTCTCTGAAGCTAGAAATGTCACCGTGGTGGGTGATCCTGATCAATCCATTTATGGATGGCGTGGGGCAAATATTGGCAATATTCTCGAATTTGAAATGCGGTACCCCGATGCCAAAGTTATTCCACTAGGGGAGAACTTCCGCTCGACCAAAACAATCGTTGCCGCCGCAGACGCCCTCATTCGAAACAACGAGCAAAGGAAGCCTAAAGATTTGGTGGCCGCCAACGACACTGGACAAAAGATCCGAGTTCGACGCTTAGATGATGAACGAGCTGAGGCCCAAGATGTGGTCGATCATTTTCGTGAGGTCGAGCGATCCGGAACGCCCTGGTCAGAAATGGCGGTGCTTTACCGGATGAATGCATTGTCACGTGTTTTTGAAGAAATCCTCCGGCGGGAAGGGGTCCCATACATCGTTGCCAAGGGCACTTCATTCTTTGAGCGAAAAGAGGTTCGTGATGCGATTGGTTATGTCCGATTGGTAGCCAACCCCCGCGATGAAGTGGCCTTAGAGCGTGTGATCAACATGCCACCTCGAGGCATTGGCGCGACCAGTTGGTCTCGAGTTATTGGTGAAGCTCGAGCCACGTCCCAGCCAGTATGGGATGTGATGCAGTCGTCATCACGTATTGATGGCATTTCCAGTCGGGCTGCCAAAGCGATCGAACAGTTTGTTGAGATGGTTCAAACTTGGCGATCCACGTTGTCCCAGACTGGTGATCTGGAATCCCTTTCGGTTGACCTTTCTGACGTCGTACAACGGGTGATCGACGATTCAGGGCTGGCTGTCCATTACGCTCGTGGGGGAACTGAAGAAGATCATGACCGCGTTGAGAACCTTGACGAGCTGGTCTCGGCAGCGGCTGACTTTCCCGGAGCAGTATCACATCTTCCTGGTCTTACCGACGATCAAATGGAAGGCTCTGATCCTTCTCCCCGCACGTTGGATGGACATCTCTTTGGGTGGTTGGAATCAATCAGTTTGGTCGCCGACTCGGATCAGGTCGATCCAAGCCGAGGGGTCTTGACACTGATGTCTCTGCATGCTTCCAAAGGCTTGGAGTTTGAAGAAGTTGCGGTGGTCGGATGTGAAGAAAGCATCCTTCCACATATGCGAAGTATTGGTGATTCCAGTGCAATAGAAGAAGAACGCAGGTTGCTCTTTGTTGGCATAACGCGAGCAAAGCAGCGTCTTTCTTTAACCAGTGCCAAGTCCCGTCCGGTCCGAGGATTCCGCGAGCGCACGATGGAAAGCCAATTCCTCTGTGAGATCCCTGAGGAGCTGATAGACCGATGGGAATCCAACGCCAGTGCGGAGACCGATTCTTTTCTCAATCATGAATCATCGCCCGTGGGAAGCAGTCGTCGTGGTCCTGGCGGCCGTCGGCTGGCCAACTTGTTCCCGGTAGGTTGTTTGGTTGAACACGAGCAGTTTGGGGTTGGCCGGGTGGAGGCCATTATGCCTCGTCCGTCTGGAACGACGGCGAGAATTGACTTTCGCTATGACGGGGTCAAAACCATCATTTTGGAATATGCCAAATTGGAGCGTCTTGAGTGAACAGTGATCAGGTTCGGGCGATTGCCCATGAACTTGGCTTTGGTGCCGTCGGTATTGGCCCTTCCGTGCCTAAGCGTCCTGAAGCTCACCAAGCTTGGATTGAAGCGGGATGTCACGGCGAAATGTCTTGGATGGAGACGCACCGAGATGTGGCCTCAGATCCTGATTTGGTTTTGCCGGGAGCGATTCGCGCGATCTGTGTGTTGGATCGTTACCCCGGTGTCGAACCTGAAGAAGTACCAGACCGCTTCGGTCGTATTGCACGATATGCACGGGGGAAGGACTACCACGTGCATACCCTCAAGCGGCTGCGTGAGTTTGGTGAAAGATTGATGTCCAGTTACCCCGGCGGAGCATTCCGTGCTTGTGTAGACACGGTTCCTTTGTTGGAGCGGGATCTTGCCAGCAGTGCTGGCTTGGGACGCATAGGCAAGCACACCTTGTTGATTGAACCTGGGAAAGGCTCGTGGGCCGTGCTTGGCGTGCTGCTGACCACTCTTCCATTCGAGATGGATTCCCCTTTGATTGAAGATCCGTGTGGGACTTGTACGCGTTGCATTGAGGCGTGTCCGACCGACGCCATCACGCCTTGGGAAGTTGATGCTCGTCGATGTATTTCATATTTGACTCTTGAGCACCGTTCAGCCATTCCGCTCCCGTTTCACGAAGGAATGGGGGACTGGTTGGCGGGCTGTGATATTTGCCAAGAGGTTTGCCCTCACAATCAGCCAACGACAGCGCGATCAAAGACCCCAAAGGCAGAGGCCCTGATGCCAACCAAAATGGGCTTTGATTTGCTTGAGGTTCTCGGCTGGTCGGAGGAAGATCGCCGCGACGCATTTTCTGGTTCAGCCTTGAAGCGAGTGAAGTTCGACGCCATACGACGCAATGCGTTGATCTTGTTGACAAATAAGGCCTGCGAGGGGGACAGCGTCGCACGAAAGATATTAGAAGAACAACTCTGCACCATTGAGAGTGACGAACAAGCCCCAGATCTTTTGCGGCAAACAGCTGAAATGTGCCGGTCCCGGATGGTTTGATGGTGGGCTAGAGATGAGTTGAAAAGGACGTTCGCTGGGGGATTACCCAGGGAAGCCGCCCGGAGCTCCGCCCATTCCGCCCATCATCTTCATCATCATTTGCTGAGCCGCGGCTTCCAGTTCCGCTTCGGTGCTGATTTCACCCGCTTCGATCTGATCGGCCAGATCTTCGAGTGAGGGTCCGATGGCGGAGAAAATTCCGGTCATCATGCCCATCATTGCCCGGCCCATCTCAGCGGCCATGGCTGCTTCGGGGTCTTCTTCAGCACTGGGTGTACGTTCGTCGACAAACCAGCCGTTGTCGGTGTTGATGAGTTTCATTTCTTCGCCGGTGGTGTCATTGATGGCGAGGCCTGTTTGGTCATCTGCTTGAGTCAACTCAAGCATGCCTTCCATTGACATATCGAGACCGCCCATGCCGCCGCCCATGCCGCCGCCCATACCACCCATCATGGCTTCCAGATCGGCTTCGGGGATGTTCTCTGCGACCACTTTTTCAATTCTCTTGATTGCAGGGGCCAGTGTGATCATGGCTTCCATGAGAGGCTTGGCTTCTTCGTCAATGAGCGTCATGGCAAGCAGGGCGGCAAGATCTTCGTTGGCAGTTGCATCGTTTGCTGCGGCAATCAGAGCTTCGGCCGAGCCAAAGCCGCCGGTGGGAATCAATTCAGCGCCGCTGCCTCGCATGGCAGTTCGTTGCACCGTGCTTTGTCCGCCCAAAGCGACCACTGCGTCGTTGTAGATCGCTGCGGCGTTGTTGTCTTGTGCGGCCATGGCATCACGCGCGGCTTTGAATGCTTCACGTGAGCTGTTGCGAGCTTGGTTGGCCTCGTCAACGTCGCCAACGGGGTCAAACCCAAGCGGGGATAAATCCAAGTCGAGTGCCAAATCACGTTCAACCATGGTGCCAGCCAAGGCGTCCAATCGGCCTTGGGTGGCGGAGAGTCGGATCTCGTCGGTTCTGCTGGCTCCGGCACCGCTGGCCAGATCCCGAGCGGCATCAAGATCTTGCTGGGCTGATTCCAGTGTTGCTTGGATGCTCTGACGCATTTCAGAGAGCTTCGTCAGAAGGTCCCGAATTTCACGCTCGATTGCGGTGGCTTCTTGAGCGGCATCTCCAAGATCCTCCTGTCGCTCATTTTGGAATTCAGAGAGGCCCCGCGCAAGTGATTCTGCATTCGCGGCCTCTTGCTCCGCACCGTCTTTGCGAGCATCTCCAATTCGAACTTTGGATTGCAGCATGAAGTCACGCTCGGCAATCATTCGATTCGCCTCCAACTCCAAGATGTCGGCTTCGGCGTCGATTTTTTGTGCTTCTTCAAATCGTGCCAGCGCCGCCCGTGCTTCCATGCGTCGGGCTTCCCCCCGAAGCCGTGCGGAGTCCACTCGCATACCGGTGATCTGATTCAAACGCTCAGTGATCTTGGCGTCAGTGGTGATCACGGGCAATTGCAAGGACTCTGCATCACGCCGGGCTGACTCATAAGCTTCAGCTTTGTCATCACGTTTGTTGCTTGCTGCTTCCGAGGCATCTCGCAGCATCTTTTTGGTGGGAGATGCGGCAACCCCGCGATAAGCCGAAGCCAAACGTGCTTGATCACGAATTTCACTCCGCAATCCTTCGGCGGCGAAGGCCATGGCTTCCAGTTTGCCGTACTCAGCATCTGTAGCCGCCAAGCGGGCTTCCATTGCAATCGAGCGGGCCGCTTTGTTCTGTCCGGGACTGGCTCGAAGGCTTCCCAACTGGTTGGCCAATGATCGGTATGCGGCGGCATCGCCAGTCCATGAAAGTTCCGCCAACTCGCGTGCACCAGACTCGATTTTTTCCTGGGCTTCTGCCCGTCGGACAGAGGCTTCGTCCTCACAGCCCACCAGCACCACAAAAGAGGTGCAAGCAGTCAGGACAAGGGTGAGTGGTCGTTGTGAAAAATTCAAAGCCATGGCATCCGTCTCCTCCGGTATTTGACCGGTCTCGGGGCGAAGAGGTCAGTGTACCGCCTCAGGAGGGGTCGGCAGTGCTCGGTGTCGGTTCAGATGGGGTTGATTTCGAAGGATTTCTGGGCCACTCAATCCTCAATTCTGACCCAAGATCTGGTCTTGGGAGGTACATCATCTCTGCCCACTCAATCACATTGGTGACCCAAGCTTCCCGGCCACGGTGAAATACCGGGGCGTATCCCTCAACTTCTGGGTGGGGGTGTTTGGCGGCACGGGGATCTTTTCCAAGGTCAAGCAGCCGGGATTCGGAAGGGTTCTTCCAGTTCAGCAGCGGTGCGCCATCCGATGTTTTTGCGTGCTCGAGGAGCAGCAGATTCAGCATTCTGACTTCGGGCTTGGTGGCATCTCGGGTTTCCAGTCCAAATCCACCCGGGGAAGATTCTCGAGTGTGGCATGCCCCACATTTGGGCAACAGCCAACGATCATGGATGGTTCGCCGAAAGCGATCCAGTGCGGGAGGGTCGACCGTAATTTGTACTGAGTCGTAGAGGTCTCGATCTCTCATCTCGCACAACAGGCGCAGGAATTCGTGGTCAGGTAGACGCCGGAGTTGCTTGAGGTCGGGGAAACCTTTCTTTCCGAGATGCCGGGCGTGGAAAGTTCGTCGCAGTTCTCCCGGGATTCGAACCGGAGATGGATTTTCAAAGTCGTATTCCCAAATTCGAATCCGGTTGACTTCGGCTTTGGTCAATGCGCCCAGTGGTAAAGCATTACGACTTACAGCACGTGGTTTCCTTGGAGGTTGGTCACCACTTGGCCGAGCGACTAAGAGTCGCCGAAGATCCTTCGTGGTATCAGAAGCATCCGGGAAGTTTGCGTTAAATGCCTTGAGCTCTTCGGATGCAATTTCAAGGTGTCCCTCCATGATGAGCCACCGAATGAAGCGGGCCATAGAGCCAGGATCTTTCGGAGCGGTTTGCGCTTTTCGGGTGGCAATTTCTTGGGCCACGGTGGCGTGCAATTCGATGCGATCAACCCCGTTGGCATCGAGCCGTTCCGTTCGTGGTCCAACTTGCAGCCTGACCCCGTCAAAGCCGTCTTCGAGGAGCGAACCTCTTCGTTTTGTGCCATCTTTGAGATGCACCACGCAGGGATGGGGTTCGGGCATCACTCCTTTTAAAACTCGAATGCTTTCCACCATACGTTTGGCGATGACGGTCGTAGTGCTGTCCAGCAGCTGTAGTGAAAGTGAATCTCCGTCGGCAGCCGAAAGGAATCCGGCGAATCTTCGGCCATCCAAATGCACCACAATTGACGGTGTACCTGCCCCGACATCATCCGAAGCCTTGGCCTCGGATTCGTCAAATCCGAGAGCAAAGATCAAATTCAAGAAAAGTGTGATGATCATTCCAAATCCATACACGCGGCGTGATCGCCTTCGTTGATGCAAGTGATTGTGCCATTATTGAGGGCGACGACCAAGGGGGCGGTGATGATCCAGTTGGTTCCGGTAGGTAGGCGAGCAAAGGTGCAGGCTGTTTCAGGAAGTGGCCATTCACTTCCATTGCGCACCAGAGATCCGTCGGCAGCGACCTCAGCGTTTGCTTCTGGTATTTCCACAGCCAAAACCCCGGCCGTTAAATCA
>PAFA01000076.1 GCA_002700845.1 Phycisphaerae bacterium
AACGCAAAAAAAGCGGCGGCCCAATGGGCCGCCGCAAGGAGGACTCTCTCATCCCTCCGGGATTAGCCGAGAAGGCTGAGCACCGCGGTGGGTGCATTGTTGGCGAGGGACAAAGCCTGGGTCGCCGCTTGGTTCATGATCTGCAGACGAGTAAGTTCTGCAGTCTCAAAGGCATAGTCCGTGTCACGGATAGCTGATTCAGCAGCAGCTGTGTTTTCGAGGCTCACGCCGAGGTTCTTAATTGTGGAGCCAACGGTGTTCTTACTGAATGCACCGAGACGACCACGCTGTGCGGAGACTTGCTTGATTGCCAAGTCCACAACCTCTTGAGCTGAGGTGACGCTGCCACCGTCAACACTGGCCGAGCCACCTGACTTCAAATCGTCCAAATAGCCGGCAACGCCGTTGCCCAGGAACTGGGATCCGACAGTCTTGATGCCAATGGCACTCTTACCCGAATCATTTACGGAGGGTGAGAAATTGAAGTTCGCACCACCACCAGTGATCTGGAATGTGTCAGTTTGAGAAGCCGCGTTGGTGGCGGAACTGCCTGCCAAAGTCAACTCGAGATCGAGATTGCCGGTAGACACCCGAGCATTCAGACCGTTTGTAACCGCCTGAACACCGTTGATCAAGGCACCAAGATCGACGCCGGTGTCGGCGGCATCGCCGACCGAAGCCACGCCCACATCAGTTGTGAAGGAGCCAAAGTTAGACTGGATTTCACGACCACGAATGGACTCTTCGGAGCCATAGTTTGTGCTGGTGATCGCGATAAAGTTGGTATCTGTTGAGTCCTGCTTAGCGGTGAAACCAAGTTGTTCACCGTAAGAATTCAACGCGGCAACGATGTCACTTTGACTGGTGCCTTCGGAGAAGGTGAACTGCTGAACACCTTGCGAGGTGCTGATTTCAACCGTTCGGCTTTCGTTACCGGTGGTATCACCATCGTTGTCCGCATCAAAAGTTGCACCAGTTTCGAAGTAAAGTTCAGCTTGTTCGGCCGCGGTTTGAACCGAGATATTGACGTCGATGGCGCTGGAGCCAGAGAACTTCGCACTGTTGACGCTGGCATAGGTCCAGGTTTGATCATCGAAGTTGCTGTCAAACGTGTAGTCGAAGCCACCATTCAGGAGCTTCTGACCATTGAACTCTGTCGAACCGGCGATGCTGTCGATGGTGGACAGGATCGAGTCGATTTGCTGCTGGTTCGCTGCACGTTCATCCGTGGAGAGGCCAGCCTCATTGGCCGACTGACCAACCAGGGACTGAAGCTCAACCAGAAGATTGTTGATTTCTTGAAGACCGCCTTCGGCAATGTTGACCATTTGCTCTGCACGTTCGGCGTTACCGATTGCAGCGTTGATGGCAGCCTTTTCAGCTCGGAGGCTTTCCGAGGCGATGAGTCCGGCAGGATTGTCGGAACCACGGTTGATGGAGACGCCGGTAGAAAGGCGCTCGAGCGTTTGAGTCATCATTGACTGTTGCTGGCCGAGCACGCGACGGGCGAGCATTGAGGAGACGTTGGTATTGATGCTGGACATGATTGCTCCGAAAGAGAGTGCCCCCATTCCTTCGGGGGTCTTGAACGGACGCGGCTTCCTGCCCTCAGAATTTGACTCGGCTCCCCGGACTCCGCCGGGAATGACGCGAACACATCGCGTCGGCTGGTCGTTCTATCGGTCCAATTGGGAGGCTTCCTCAATTCTGGATCGACTTTTCCGGACTTTTTGCGGTTATCGGACCCAAATCGCTGTTTTTCAGGCCTTCCTCTTGGACACCCCCGCAGGAGCAATACGCAGCTGGGGAGACTGATCTCCAGCAAACTGAGGGATGGTGTCACTGGAGGCGGCCCGCTCATTTTCCTGCCGAATGGCGTCCCAGATTTCTTTCCGGTGCACAGTGACGGCTTCGGGGGCTCGGATACCCAAACGGACCTTGTCCCCTCGGATGTCGACGACAGTCACTTCAATGTCGTCGCCAAGCATGATGGTTTCATCTCGATGTCTAGACAGTACGAGCATTCGGTTCCTTCCTGGCTCTCGTGCTGATGAGAGGTAGTGGCGGGTGGGCCACCATGAATTTCGGTTGCTTTACGCCGTACGAACAGCGCTGGAGGCTTCGAGCTCAACGATCACGTGACGGGTGGTCCAACGCTTCTCAGCCAGAACCAACTGCATTCCAGTTCGGGAGGCTGTCCCCACAACCAGCGGTCCCTGAAGATTCGCCGTTAACGTGTTCTGGTACCGGTTCACAATGACAAATACCTGAGCGTCCTCAATTTGGTTCGCGCCAAGCTCTTCGAGCTGCTCTCGACGGATGACCGCTTCAAAGTCCGGAACCCAATACTGAGGATCCGTCACCACAAAGGCCAAGTCTTCCTGATCGCAGGACTGGAACCAGTAAAAGCATCCCTCTTCGTCAGGTTGCAACAACACCCAGCGGGTCGCATGGGCAAAGCCAAGCAAACCAGATGGGAACTCAAGGACTCGGTCTCCGTCCACGGTGACAGTGCCGAATCGTGTGGTCTCGATTTGAAGATTGGACATCAAATGCATCCTTACGACCTCGTCCTTCCTGGACTCCCAATCAACGTGATTGGGACGTGCCTCCTGCCAACCATGTCGCGAGGTCCCTCGACACGGCACTTGGATATCGGCTCTATCCGAGCCAGTTAAGCAGCGTGAGTTGCTGCATTCTTGCTGTAACGGCCAACGTGGCCTGCAGCTGCTGTTCTAGGTTTGTTAACTGAAGGGCGGCATCGGTCAAATCGAGATCTCGTGCCTCGCCAAGCAAAGATGCTTCAACGATCGACAACTCGATCTCTCGATCCTTGGCCAAAACCAGTCGCTCACCCCGAGCACCGGCCATGCCGCGAACGTTGATCAAACGATCAAGATCGTCTTGTAAGTCAATCGCCGCCCGTTCAATGGACCATTGATCGTTACTGATTAAAGCCTCTTCAAGAGCTTTGAGATGAGTAAAAAGAGACTCCACGGCGACCTTAGAACGATCTTCACCAGAAATGACATTTCCAGATACCGGAGCCATCAAACCAAGCGCCTCGGCGGCTCGAGAACCATTTTCTGGGGTCACCGTGAAAGTGCCAGTCATCCCCCCCGAGTTGTCGGTCAGAACAATCCCATTCCCACTGCTTGCCAATTCTGCGGTGAACTCACCCGGCGCAATTGGCGGCGTCGCTCCGGCAGCGGCGTCCTGCAATTTGGCCAGCACATCACCAACTGTTTCAGCCCCTGAAAGATCAACCTCAAATGCACGACCATCCGCAAGCGTGATACTGAAATCAACATCAGCAGCAGGATCAGGCAATCCTGTTTCAGGGTCCACACTTCCAGAACGAATAGGAACGCCATCACCATCGTTAAAATCTGACAGTGAAGTGTCCAGCCCCATCGAACGCAGGCCCAAGAGACTCGCGGTATCCCCGCCATCCTCACCAATGCTCATCCATGCCCCTGAAACCTCATTGAACATGGACATGGTGCCATCTTGATCAACATCCAGGCGAATGCCGAGATCAGCCGAATCAATGAGATTTTGCAGATCTGCGACAGTCTCGGCCCCTGAGAGATCAACCGTCATCACGCTGCCGCCATTCTCCAAACGAATGGTGCCCAACCCGCTCGACAATCCTTCAAGATCATCAATTCGAGTACGTCCTAGCAACCGTGGCTGGGTGTCACCACCAAGTGTTCGTGTATTCGCAGCAAAGTTCCCCTCAATGCCAAGACCGGCACCGGCATCTCCAGCCACCCCAGCAACAACAAGATCATCTGTCCCCATGACATCAAAGCCGAACTGACTTCCCGTGGTGGACACGGTTGAACCAGGTGCGACCGTATCGAGACCCGCCTGAAGACGATCCAAGACTTCACCAACTGTGGCAGCACCCGTCAAGTCAACTTCAACGGTGTTCGTCCCAGCGGTGAGCTCAACCACACCACCGGTAACCCCCTGACCATCGACACCAGCCAGGTCCTCGAGATACACGCCTGCGGAGAGAGCTGGATTGAGATCAACCATGCCTTCCACTCGAGCGCTTACAGCACCGAAGGCTTCATCGCCTGACAACGTGATTGGCAAACCCAAGCCATTGTCATTGACCAGACCACCACCGGATCCGAGATAACGGACGCCACCTAAAAATGAATCAAAAGG
This sequence comes from Phycisphaerae bacterium, assembly GCA_002700845.1. GTDB lineage: Bacteria > Planctomycetota > Phycisphaerae > Phycisphaerales > SM1A02 > UBA8653. Next base: position 4,180 of record PAFA01000076.1, read on the forward strand.
ACGCTGACCGCCATTTTGCCCCCCGAAGATATGCAAACCCTGCAGTTCGGCATTTGCTTCGGCAAACAATTGATCGATCATCGATGAAACAACAACAGCCTGAGCAGAACGAGAGTCAACATCTGCCGAATCGTCACTTTGACCAAGGGCCAATGCTCTGGCCTCAGTTACCAAATCAGTCAATGAAGACAGGCTGGTATCCACACGACCCAATACTGCATCGCCCCATGAAATGGCATCCAATCGCTGATCCCGCCGGGCCATCGAACTCTGCAACAACTGAATCGCACGGGTAGCTCGAGGATCATCACTGCTCCGTCGCAGGCGGGTACCGGAGGCAAAACCCAATTGCAAATCCAACATCTCACGCTGGGTTTGCGCAATCGAACCGCCCATAAGACGACTGGACAGAAGGGTGGGAACTCGAGATGCAATTGGGTTCAAAGTCATTGTTCACCTCACACCAAACGGAGCAACTCCTGCATGGTTTCATCAAGGGTTTCTAGGTATCGCGCTGCCGCTTGGTACTGGTTCTGCCAAGTGGTGAGGTTGAGCAGTTCTTCATCCATACTCACCCCCGATCTTTGCTGCATCGCCAGGTCGAGATTTTCCCGAACAATGGATGACGCCTGCAAGGCATTGCGGGCCGAAGCTGTTCGTACGGCCACATCATCAACGTGGGAGATCCAGAAATCTTGCAGTGATCTGCCACCAAGGGCCTCGTTGTCCGCATCACCCAATTGAGCGAGAAGAAGTGCCGTGCCATTGGAGCCAGCCTCAAGATCCGATCCCGCGGCAAGCAATCGAGGATCGTCCACCAAGGCCGACCGAACTTGCAAATCACCAGCTCCTCCTTCGAAATATGAATTGATACCAAGAGCAGCCAGAACCCCAGTAGGGTCATCCGAGAACTGCAAGGTTCTCCCCGTCGGAGCAGTAAGAGTCAGTCGACCCCCATCGTCGGCCGAAGCCACCACACCAAGGTCACTCGCAGCGGCGTTCACCGCATCCACAATGTCATCAATGCTCATCGTGGCCGGATCGATCCCGATATTCCTCGTCACGCGATCGCCAGTCTCGGGATCGAGAACATGCAGCATGAAGCCACCGGCGGCCGGAGTAACCGGTAATCCAAGATCAGCAAGAGCGACCGTTCGGTCCCCGAGACTGAATCCCTGCGCGACGTCATAACCAACAGAACCCTGCCCTGATCCGTGCGCGCGGTTCACTTGAAATACCAACTGCTTGGTGAGATCCTCAAGGGCATCAATGGCCGGCTGTATTGTTTCACTGTCCTGTCGTCGCAGGGCTTCAATTTCACCACCGGTTGGATGAAGAATCGTCCCATCGTTGGTTCGAAGCTCGATCCCCGCATCAGTCCGTTCAATTTCGAAGCCCAGACTTTGATTGCCCAGGACAACTGGGATCGAGTTCACCTGTACGGTTACTGATCCTGCGGGCTGGGCAATGACGTCGATTTCTACCAGTTGTGCCAGTTCATCAAGCTTTAAATCTCGCTGATCTAGCAATGCAGAATTGTCGCCATCCTGCATCTGAACAATCTCGCCGTTGAGGTTGGCGATGTCGGCAAGAAGTTGATCAATTTGCCCCGCACTTGCTGATAAATCGGCATCTAGACTGGTTCTGGTGTTGAGGTAATCCTCGTGCATACGATTGACGCGGTCCGCTAATGCCGTACCACGGGAGACCGCTAATCCACGCAGTGCATCGTCGGAAGGGTTGTCGGAAAGATTCCCGAACGCACCAAAGAACGCCGTCAATTCGGTGCTCAGGTTGTTGTCACCCAATGCATCTTGCAATGCTTCAACTTGCGACAAATAGGCGTACTCGGTGCCGTTGGATACTTCCATCGACAACGCGCCGCGCAATCGGGCCGCGAGAGCTGGATCCAATTCGCGACGGATCGAAGAGATCCCAACGCCTTGTCCGGAGAAGGCCCCGTTTCTGGCACCAAGCGAAGTCAGCTCAACAGTGCGGCGCCGATACCCAATGGTTGCGGCATTGGCCAGGTTCTGACCGGTGACTTGCATCGCACGTTGCGAAGTTAAGAGTGCGGAGCGACCAATTTGGAATCCACCTAGCATCGTTACGCCTCCACCCGAAGTCCCAGAGAGAAAGATGTATTTGGAATGCGACCTGAGCGGGCCCAAGGCTGCGCGCCAAGTTCCGACTCCTTCACGGTCTGTGCCGCGCCACGCACGATTCCAGATATTCGAGTCGTCGCTTCCCGAAGCACTCCGTAGGCTTCGGCCACTCGAGCTGAAGCCAGTTGGATACCTTCACGAATGTCGTTCAATCCGTGTCGATCTTCCTCAGAAAGATCAACCAGCACATCATCAAAAGTGGCTGCCCCAAGTTCGGTTGCCAGTTCAACACGTTCTGCATCCAATTGTCGGAGTGTCTCAGCGATAACATGTTCACGTCGGCTGTCCTGCGTGACCGCTTCTATGTCACCTTGACGCAATGCCTCACGTCGCTCGGTTAAAACGGTCTCCAGTTCCGACCAGGCCTGTTGTTGCGACTCAAGGACGCTGCTCAATCGTTCCAATTTGGTGGCCATCAGCTTTTGACCTCCGCCACTTGGGCTTCTCGGTTCAGCATGCTTTGCCGAACCTGCGTTACAAGATCCAAATCCAACCGTGTCATCAATGTGTCTGCCATTTGATGGTCAAGAATTGGGCCAAATCGGCGCTCGGCTGCTCCTGGAGAAAACACTCCATGACCAGCTGTTGACTCACGTACTTCTTTTAGCAAGGGCACCAAAAAAGCCTGACCAACCAATTGTCGAGCGGCGGCATCCGCTCGTTCGTGCTTGGCGACACTCACATCTTGGGGTATGGACGGAAGCGAAATCATTGTTCGATGACCTCCCCAAACAGAGCACTGGCTTCGTCGGCTTGACGAATGAATGCGATACGCTGACCAGCCGTTGCACCAAGATCTTCCAGCATGGCCAAAGCTTCACCAAGTGGTTGTGCGTCGGCTTCTCGACTCGGATCTGGAAGCAGCTTGATGCCATCAACACTGAAGTGGAATGGACGAACCATAACGCTTCCACTCGTAAATATAGACTGCGTCGCCTTGTCAATAACCACCCGTCGTACAGCCGGCAAATCACCGATTGGGATCAGCGTCTTTAAGACATCATTCAGTTCTGCGGCTTTCTCAGGGGGCACAACAAAGCCGCCAAAATCTTCATTCACTGGCTGCAAGACGTAATCAAACTTGGAGTTGATGTACTCAAACACCAACGGGTGCCGCCATGCTTCCCGAAGCGTCAAACGAATAGAACCGTCAGCATCACGCATCTGTCGGAGATGCCCGATGGCGGTCCGCAAAATTGGCTTCAACAGTTGAGCCCCATCGAGGATGGAACCACGGCTCGAGATTCCCTCGGCAAGGGCGACCATTCCACTCGCTTGCATGGTTGGGTTTGCTTCGGCAAGCAACGGATCCCGCAGCAATGTTGTGAGCAAGACCCCGCCCTCAAGGTCATTTGCGTCCAAGAGCGTGCTCACCGTGAGATCAAACTCATCGCCTTCGGTTCCGCCAGAGGCTGGCACCTTGCACTGCACCATGACCAAAGCTGAGTTCCCAGTTTTCAGCAAATCAAGAGTTTGCAGGAACGGAACCTGATGGCGTTCGAGAACCCCGGCGAGTGGCCGCAAGCGATCTTCACTTTTTAAGCGATCTCCGGTGCCATCCAATCCAGTGACCAAACCGATGCCTTCAAAAACCCGTGCTTGTTGATCTCGAAATCGAAGGAGATCGACCAAGCGGACCGTTGCGGGTTCGGCAGAAATTGCGCTCGCATCTTGCGCCAAAGTCCTTCCAGAGGTGGACATCAGGGTCAAAATGGCCAGAATCAAGACTTTCACGGGGACCTCCTTGTCCGCAGGGCCATTGGCCAAAGGGGTACTCTGCAAAGTCCATGCCACGATCATTTCTGCCCATCCTGAGCACATTGGTCTTGGTGCCCATTCTTCTCGTACTGGGTGGTGCCACTGATCTTGTCTCTGGGCTGATCTCCGCCCTGCCTTCGGTGGGCTTGGCCATGCTGTGGTGGTTGTCCGCTCGCGGCTTTGGGCACTGGCTGATGCCCCATTCGTCCGAATTGGGCGCTGTGATTGGCGTGATCGTGTTGCTCTTCTTGGAGCAATGCCTCGGTCGGCTTGGGGTCCTGGATCTAACCACTGCCTGGGGACTCTTGGCGCTCGGCCTTCTGGGTCATCGCCGAACGATCTCCATGTCGAGCGCGTGGCTCAAATTGGAGTGGACATGGGTGTTGCCACTTGGACTCCTCGTAACCGCTGCACTGATCCCTCCCGGTTGGCTCTGGGACACAGAGTTCGGCGGCTACGACGTGTTGTCCTACCACTTGGCTCTCCCCGCGGATTGGTGGGCACTTGGCCAAATGGGACCATTGACCACCAATGCCTATTCCGGATTACCCAACGCGGCGGAAGGCGCATTCCTGCACCTCCACGCGTTGACCGCCGGAACTCATGATGTAACCGGTCTTGCGGCACAAATACTCTGTGCCTTCCTGGTCATTCACTCCGCAAAATTGCTTCGCAAGCAACACCCCACGGCGGCTTTGGTGTTCCTAATGACCCCCTGGGTATTGGTGACCGGATCCATGGCATACACCGAGGCTTTTGTCTTGCTTCCGGCAACCGCACTTTTTTTGCGCTTGCGTGAACAACCCATCGCGGGCGAAGCCTGCTGTATTGGCCTTCTCGCCGGCGGCATTGCGCTGGCCAAGCCGAGCGCAGCGTTGCTGCTGGCATTGCCATTCGCCATTTTGTATTTCTCCGAACCCAACCGGCGCCAGCTCAAGCCTGCAATGCTGTCGATCGGTATCGCGATGATCGTGACGGCACCTTGGATCACAGACAACCTTTGCACTTTTGGATCACCCTTTTTCCCGTTGCTCACTGGCACATTCGGTCTGGGGCCTTGGACGACTTTACAAAGCGAAAACTGGGAGGCTGCACATACTGGGGGAGGAAACCTGGCTGCTCTTTGGAACCAGTGGCTGGCGTACCGGACGATGGGACATTGGCAATGGAGTGTGACCCCATGGCTAGCGCTGATTGGTCTAGCAATGGCACCTTCAAAAGATCGAGCCAAAGAGACAATTGCCTTATTGACTGGTCTCATTGTGTTTCTAAGCATGACCCACGGCCAATCCCGGTTTTTGCTTCCGATGCTCCCACTGCTTGCACTCCTTGCCGCACGTCCCCTCAATCGCTGGCCTAAATACATTGTTTGGGCCAGCCTTTTGGTGCCATTGGCAACTTTTTTCGGACAGCGGCAAGGCCAGCCAACCGCTGCTTTTGGCTTGGCCAGAATTCTTGATGGCCGAGAAGCCATACCAGGTACCTCACCCAATCCAATGGGAGCGATTCGGGCGTTGCCTGATTCCGCAAAAATTCTTGGCGTTGGGGTCGCCGATGGCTGGAGGTTCCCGCGGGTTGCTCGCCATTCCGTCTGGGACCAAGGTCCCTTTGATGCATTTGACATCACAACCCTTACCGAGCAAGGCTGGAGCCATGTTCTTGTGAATGACACAATGCTGCAAATTTGGGATCAATCCGGCTGGAACCTACCGGGAAGATCTTGGGAAGAGGTCCAAATACGTCTCCGTGAGGGAAAGGCCATTGCCCTCACCGATTTCTCGGGAATGACGCTTTGGCGGCTTCCGGCTGAAGACGGAGTTCCGCTTGTAGATCCTTAATCGCTTGACGGACCAATTGCATCAAGGTCTTCCAGTCTTTTTGATCATCACTCCGCACTGTTGAGTCGAGCGACAACAATTCCACTTCAAGAGCTCCCAACTCACCCTGCCGAGCGATCGGACTTCGGTTGGCATCCACTGCCCGCTGGTAAATCTCTAAGGCTTGTTCAAATGACATACCGGCGTTCTCAGCGACTTGGTCTTGTGATGCCGTAGGAAAATCGCTTTGACTCGGGCTTGGCAGAAGAACAATCGGCGGGGCAAGATCGGCGGGTGGCAAAACCGTTGGTCCAGCTGGGGCATCAAGTGCTTGATCTTTTTTCTGTACTGGCACACGTGGAGAAGTCTCCGCTTCGGGCTTCGATTGAATCTCCTGAAGCACAATCAACGCCACCACGCCAAGAATCAACGTACCAAGCAGCCACTGCAAAGTATTCTGGCGTCTTCGGGCTGCCAAAAGTTCACGACGAAGGTTGTTGGACATCCGAGAAGGCGGTTCGCTTTCGGCCGGTTGACTTGCGTGGATTTCAGCTCGATCCTGAATCTGAAAATGCTCCGGTACGGTCTGCTCCTCAACCGGCGCATCGACAAAAGCAGGTGGCAATGATTCGGAAGAATTTAAACCCAAACGATCTCTATCAAGAGTGACACAGAAATTCGCATGGCATGAACTGCAGGCGTCATCTTCAGGTGACACGGCCGCCTGGCAAGCATGGCAAACGCCAAAGTGGTGGGATACGCCTGGCACCTTCCGAGCCACGGTCCAAAACTGACTTGTCGTCGGACCCCGAACAACATCCGTGGCACACAATCGCTGCTGCTTGATTCGTCGAAGCAATGTCTCGTATCTCATCCCGGGAGCAAAAGGACGATTGGTGTCCCGAACAAACCACGGGCCAAGATCAGCCTTCGTCTGTTCACGGCTGTCAGGATCAAGAGGGCCATGACAGTAGTTGCAGATGCCTGGAAGTTGATCTTTATGAACGCCCCCGCAATAAGGACAAACAAAAAACCTAGGAACACTTGAGTTGGTCTCGGCCATTGTCTCTCCTTTCTTGAACTCATCAACCCGAGTGCTTCGCCCCTTGTGCGATCCACTTCTCAATCAACATGATCTCTTCTTTGGTGAGGAGATCACCTCTCGGCGGCATGACACCGTCGTCGTCGTCGGAAAGTTTGATCCGCTCCATAAGCAAACTACCCATGGCGTCACCAGGAAGGATTGTCCACCAGTCTTCTTCACCCTCTGGGAAAGCGGCCGCAATGGGTTCCAGACGAAGCCCACCCTTCTTCTTTTTGGGCCCGTGGCAGGAAACGCAGCGTGCCTCAAAAATTGGCTTAATGTGAGATGTGAAATCCACCGCATCCACTTCAACGACGGCTGGTTCCTCGGCCGGCACCGAGCTTTCTTCGACCGAATTCGTGTCTTCCGCAATCAACACTTCGGGAACCGGCTCGGGCAACGGCTGAGTAACACCCGTGATACGAAGCGACGGTCGGTCTAGCGCAAAAGCCAGTGCCGCTTCGTTTGTCATGCCTGATCCCCAAATGTGCAATCGCTCCAATTTTTTAAGTTTTGAAAGCGTGACGAACAGGTCATCTGTGCACCTCGTACCGTAGAGATTCAAGCGGGACAACTTTGGACTCTTTTGTACCACTGGTGCAATTGCATTTCCCAGCTGCGTTCCGCCCAGACGAAGATCACGGAGTTCTGGAAATCCAGACATTCGCAACAAACCGGGGTCGCTCACCGCCGAACGAGATAAGTCGAGTCGTACCAGGACCGGCTCAATCCCGCGCAACAAGAGGAGGTCCTGATTGCTGGCCGCCGGACGGAGTAAAGACAGATTGACTTCAAGGCCAAAGTGCCGTTGAGCCACAGACTGCACCACTGCGCCACGCTCCCGCAACGCGGCAACCGACTTTTCAATCAAAACCATTTGTGCTTCAGTTGGTTCTGGCACTCCCAAGGGGTCAAGTCGTCGCGCGTCGGGCGCTTGGGTTGCAATACGCTTGATTTGGTCAAGACCTGGACCATGAGCTCCGTCATTCACCCACGACACGATCTTTTGAATGTCTGCGGCCGGAACCCCATCTCCTTTGGGCGGCATCGCTTCGTCATCATCTCGGGGCAAAAGCATGCGTTGAACCAACAATGAAGAGCTTCCATCGCCAGGAAGAATGGTCCAAAAGTCTTCATCACCCTCGGGGAAAGCATCTGAAATGGGTTCTAGCCGGAGTCCACCCTTCTTCTTCCGTGAGCCATGACATTCCACGCAATAGGCTTCAAGAATGGGTTGAATGTCTTTCACAAAGTCCATCTTGACCGAGGAAGGGTTTGTCTCCGTCGCCACTTCCGGTGATTTGGGCGGTTGTGATTCTTCCAACTCAACCGGAAGAGTGAACGCCGGCTCACCTGAGGGCTCATCGACTTCAGGGTCTGAAGGCACACCAGCAAGTTGATTCATGACTTCGGGATGCACCACAGTGTTCGATGAACGCCAAGTCTGCAGTGGCTCTAACAAATAGCCTTCGCCCCAGCTCATGGTCCCACCGAAATGACCGGTCACCCCAACTCCGATGGCACCGCAAAAGAGCGTCGCGCGGAAAGGGGTGGTCCGATTTCTGAGCAATACACACAGGAAGGTCAAAGCAAGAACTCCGACTGCCGTCCAGCGGTGCCACTCCAATGTGGAAGCCATGACACGCGAGATCGGCTCCCGCTCCGACATGGTCCAACCAGCGAAGGAAGCGGCAAAGGTTGCGGGCAGGGCAAACCAAACCAGACCTCGAGCCATCGCACTTACTTCTGAAGATTTCTTAAAAAGCCCCCCCAGCTCCGATATTGCAGCAACCACCAATAGGGCCACAGGGAAGTGAACGAGAATCGGGTGGGTCCTACCAACCAACTGGAGCAGTGCGACTTGTAATTCTGACTCGGGCACAACAAATCCTTCGTGATTCACGAAGAAGAGTCTATCGGAGCGGACGGATAATAATTTTAGGAGTTCGGAACTCGAAGGCCGCGGGAGAACAGCACCAATTCACGCATGGTGGTGGCGGTATGGACCCCTGAAATGCCTCGGGTGAGCTCATCAGGAAGCCTTCGTCCGCCCACAATGACAGAGCCATTCATCCCGAGCATGGTTTCGGAAAGCATTTCCAAACCCTGCCGAAGATTGGCATCTGGTGAGTCGACCGAAACACTTACCCAAACCAATTTTGCTTTGGCACGAATGGCTGCCGTACGAAGGACTTCAAATGGTGAACTGGGGCCAAGATTCGCTGTACGCCAGCCATCCCCAAGTAACGAAAGAGCTGCACAAAGAGAAGGGACCAGGTAAGGGTCACCTGAAGGTGCGCCACCGATAGCAACTGGGGCCGTTTCTGGGGACTGCACCATGCGACGCAGTTGCTGCAGAGCCTGCAGAATAATGTCGACCGCTCGGTGCTCTTCCGCGATGCGGGTGTTCTTCTCTTGATTGCCGGTGGTCCGGGCCCATGCGTGGCCTACTTGCTCAAGGCAATGACGAACTGGGCCGTCGCACAAACTTGCGAAACTGCTGCCGGAAAGATATTCGTGAGAAAGAAAGCCGATGGACTCTTCTTCTCGACCTGAAAGCACCAACTCGGAGAAATGCTCGTTGCTGTTTTCTGAACCTTCGGATGGGTGACGCTGCATTGTGATGCCGAGCAACGATGGCTCGACGACCGAAATACTCGAATCACGAATGAATCGAACGGCTTCAGCCAGTTGGATGCGTCGATGCCCTCCAGCTGTTCGGTGGCATTCCAAACGGCCGGAATCTGCCCAACGCTTCAGCGAGGATTCGCTGACGCCGGTGGCACGAGCCAGATCTTTAGGTGAAAGCAATTGCTTCATAAGGTGTTCAATCATTAGCCTTGTTCCGAGTCGCGTGTTGCCAAACGTTCGAATTTGATTCATTTTTGCCGTAAAAAGGTGATTCCGCTGGTCCAAATCGTCAAAAAAGGTCAATTCGACCATGTGACGCAGAAGACGCCTAGCATCAGGCATGCAAGGCACCCGAATCGTTCTCATTGGTGGATCTGGCGGAATTGGTCAGAAAACCGCCTCAAATCTGATGGCCCACGGGGCTCAAGTCTGCATTACTGGGCGTGACCCTGGTCGACTGGAAACCGCCAGCAGTGCCTTGGGGTGCCCGGGTCATGTGCTTGAAGCCAGTGACTTCGAAGCCACGGGCTCCATGCTGGAATCTGCTCGAGACCGCATGGGAGGACTTGATGGTGTGGTTTGTCTGGCGGGATCAATTTTGTTGAAGCCCATCACCATGACTTCACAGTCTGAATTTGATGAGACCATTCTGCGCAACCTGACCACGGCATTCTCCGTCACTCGGGCCTCGGTTCGAGTTCTCAGCGGCGGCGGAAGCGTTGTCCTGATGAGTTCGGCCGCCGCAACGATGGGACTGCCAAACCATGAAGCCATTGCCGCCGCCAAAGGTGGTGTAGAAGGATTGGTGCGTTCCAGCGCCGCAACCTACGCCCGCAAAGGCATTCGTATCAATGCCATTGCCCCCGGCCTCGTAGATACCCCCATGGCTTCACGTATCACCGCCTCAGAACGAACTTTGGAACATTCCAAGAACATGCATCCATTAGGGCGAATTGGGAAGCCTGAAGATGTGGCCAACCTGTTGTCGTTCCTGATGGATCCTGCCAACGACTGGATTACTGGACAAATACTTGGTGTTGATGGTGGCCTCTCTCGGGTTCGGATTGGATAATCCAAAGCAATGCGTATTCTGACGACTGGTTCCTCGGGGATGATTGGTTCCGCTCTGGTCAATGTTCTGACCAACGAGGGGCATGAGGTGTATTCCTTGGTTCGCCCAGGCAGCAACCGCCAGGGCATCCAATGGGAACCTGGTCGATCCGTAGAAGATCACCCCCACCTGAATAACCTTGATGCCGTAGTACATCTCGCGGGCGCGGGCATTGCTGATCGACGATGGACCAAAGCTCGAAAAGAAGTGTTGTGGCAAAGCCGGGTGGAAGCGACTGCCCATCTTCGGGCCGAATTGGAACAAAGGCCCTCCCCCCCAAAGCGATTTCTGTCGGCTTCAGCAATTGGGTGGTACGGCCATCGCGATCATGACATCCTTGATGAATCATCCACTCCTGGGCATGGGTTTCTGGCCGACTTGTGCGCCGCTTGGGAATCCGCCGCACAAAGCAACCAGATGAGTGTCGCTCATTTGCGATTCGGTTTGGTGCTTGATCGATCCGGTGGGGCACTGGCCAAAATGCTTCCACCCTTCCGCCTTGGCCTTGGCGGACCGCTAGGTGATGGGCGGCATTGGCAAAGCTGGATTGGTCTGAGTGATGCGGTTCGTCAACTCAAGTACCTTTGCGAGGCCCCACTTGATCAAGTGAAAGGCGTTCACAATATTGTCGCTCCAGAGCCCGTGCTGCAAAAAGATTTTGCGTCCGCCCTTGGACGCATTTTGCGGCGGCCGGCATTTCTACCTACCCCACGTTGGGTGATCAAAATGATCTTTGGGGATATGGGCAAAGAAGCTTTGCTTGCTTCGACGCGCGTGATGCCGAAGCGAAGGCTCAAATCAGGCCCCTCATTTCTTACGCCCAAACTGGAGGACGCATTGATTGAGGCGTTGGGCAGGTCATCGCGCTGATGGGAGTCATCGTCATTGGCGCTGGGCTCTCTGGACTGGCCGCGGCACGAACCCTGCAACGTGCTGGTCGTGAAGTAACTGTTTTAGAACAGTCACCAGAAATTGGGGGCAGGGTCAAGACAACTGAAATTGACGGCTACCGAATTGACCAGGGATTCCAAGTCCTTCTCACGGCATATCAAGAGGCTGCTGAAATCTGGCCCGAGGATGAAATGGACTTGTTCCCCTTCGCCGCCGGCGCTGTAATCCATGGCCACCAAACAAAGCGAGTGTTTGATCCGCTTCGCCATCCCACAACACTTTGGGCCACGTTGCGCTCTGGACTCTGCAACTTTCATGACGTTAAAGGATTGCTTGGGCTGCGCCTTGGACTGCGTGGAATTCGCGGCCTTCCGACCAAGACCAACGACGAAAAAGCCCCTGATTTCCTCAAGCGTCTTGGATTTTCAGACCAGTTCATGAATGCCTTCTTCCGACCCTTTCTCGGTGGAGTTTTCTTGGATGAATCCCTAGCCGTTCCGGCCGATGCGGTTCGTTTTGTGATGGCCATGTTCGCCCGGGGCGAAGCGGCACTTCCCGCCCAAGGCATGGCCGAACTTCCTACGCATTTGGCCAAAGGGCTGACCATTGAGTGCAATTGCAAGGTCATCAACGTCGAACCAAAGCTGATCACCCTTGAAGACGGAAGTTCTCGATTCACCGAAGCTGTCGTCGACACCCGTCCTCCAGATTCAATGAACTGGCGTTCGACAGAAATGATGGCCTTCCGCAGTCCGCCACCGGTCGATATGACACCCGTGCTTCACCTTGCCGATCTCAATGACCGACCCGACAGTCCCGTGTTGCACGCGTGCGCTCCAAGCTTGGTGGCCCCGGGATACGCCCCTCCTGGGCAGGGGATTCTGTACGCAACACTCCGAACTGATCGAAAAGCCGCCCATGTGTCCGAGGTTCAGGAAACCTTGGCGGCGTGGTTTGAAATCCCTCAGAAAGAAATAGAGCATCTCACCACCATCTCCGTCCGACACGCTCTGCCGAACTCACCCTGTCAATCAACCCAAAACCCTCGAGACCGGGGCATCTACCGAAGTGGTGATTGGATGACACACGCCTCGATTGAAGGAGCACTTCGCTCAGGGCGTATTGCCGCCGAAGCCGTGCTTCACGATCTGGACGCTGATCAATTCAGCGCCGCGTCGTAACATCTTGCAACGATGAAAGACCCCATTCTCATCATCGGTGCTGGGCTGTCTGGTTTGGCCGCCGCCCAAACTCTTCGAACATTCGGAGAGAATATCCTGGTCGTTGAAAAGGCTCGAGGACCCGGTGGTCGTATGAGCACCCGTCGCGAAGAATTTTCCGACGGGATCGTCCATTTCGACCACGGAGCGCAGTTCATACGAGCACATGACAAAGGCTTTCGCCAGGTCATGGACGCTTGGGAACGTGACCGATGGGTCGCGCCCTGGCGAGGGACTTTTGTGCGAATTTTCGGAAACGAATCTACACCACATGAGGGGCGACTCCGATACGCACCAGGCCCAGGTATGAACCGGGTGTGCCAGGAATATGCGAGAAGACTTGGCGAACGTATTTGTTATCAAACCCGTGTTTCAGATCTAAGACAAGTCGGCGATCACATCATTGCATTCGACCAAGATCAAGTTGAAGTGGGATCATTTAAAGCAGCGATCTGCACAGCGCCTGGACCACAGACCGCCGATTTGCTTTCGGATTTCCGACCGGTTCTTGCCCAAACCGCCAGGGCGACGAGTTATGCCCCATGCCTTGCCACCATGGTGGCATTTACAGAGAGACCACAAGTCGACTGGTGCGCGGCCAGCATTGAAGATGGACCACTGAGCTTTGTGGCTGATGACAACGCACGACCAGGTCACCAACTGCACTCTGGACCATCACGCTGGGTCCTGCACGCTTCGGCGGCGTGGAGCACTGCTCATCTCGAAGAAGATCCAGAAGTCTTCGCTCCATTGATGCTCGAGGCCTTCCGAATGCTTCCAGGTGTTGAGAGGATTCCAGAGCCAATTCACCTTCGTGGGCATCGGTGGCGATACGCCTTGGTGAAGAACTCCGCAGATTCTTGTTACCCCGCGACCGAGGGTCAACCGCCCGTGGCCATCGCCGGTGATTGGTGCGATGGACCACGAGTTGAAGCCGCATGGTGTACGGGCGTCAAGGCGGCGGCGGCTATTCGCAACGCACTGGCATAGGCACAAGAATTTTTTCGACACTTTGCAGGATCGACTCAGATCCTCAGGATGATCCTTCCAGACCACAAAGGGTGGAAGGAGATCAATGTGATCAAAAATCAATGGAGACGATGCCAAGACACCCAACGGCCCAATGAAGGCCAAACCCCCAGGTGCAAGTGGCTTCATTTAGGCTTGGTCCTTGCGGGGATACTGGCGACAGCGTTCAATTACGCCCACGCCGATTTTATTGCGGTGGAAAGTTTTGAAATGGACTCTCCGTCCGAGATATACACCGACCCGCAGGATCCAAGCGTTGATCACGCGCTGGAGAACGGACCAAGGAATGCATTGGTTGTTTCAGATGGCTGGTCGGCGTGGTACCGAAACACCCGAAATGGAGTGGGCCTCACTGATGGTGATGTGTTTGGGGTGGGACACACTGGGGTTACGGCGTGGGCCAATGGAACACAGGGTTATCGCATCACCGATACAGATGGCGCCGTCGACTTGCACTTTGATCTGATTTTTGGTGCGAATACCGTGCATTTTTCGCTGTTTGTCGCCAATTCAAACTGGGAATCAAATGACCTTCTTCAGATCGCGTGGGGCAACCAAACCATTCTCGATACCGAGGGACTGGACATCGATGATCTTGATGTGGAAGGGAAATGGTTGGAACTGACCGCCACCTCATCCCAAGCCGAGAGCCTACGAATCACGGTCGATACAAATGCCGCCGATGAAGGGGTCTACCTGGATCACATCCGATGGAGCCACACCGTTCCAAATCCGGGGGGTCTCGCACTGATTGCTCTTTCGATGCTGCGATCAAGACGACGATCAACCCCGGACGAAGCGGAATAAATCAACGAGTGGGGATGCTCGGACACGCCGCGGGGGCATTTAATGCTCCCGTGGCGTTTTTTCACCAGCGGTAACCGGAAACGGAAGGCGGTTCTGTTGAGGAGGTCTCGGACAAGTTGCAAAAGGGGTGAATGCACAAGGAGGATTCACACTGCGATTGAAATCAATTGTGACTTCACCATTCGCATCTGGTGCAGAAACCACGAGGAACCTCCCTCCGCCGTAACTCTGTCCACCCGAAGTCGTGTCTGCAAACACCACGAACAACGAGCCATCCCCATTTGGGGTTCCAATCAGTTCGTACGTGGCTGGCTCTGCAAGCTCCTCTTCTTCATTTGATGAAGGCCATATGAATCGAACAGTCCCCCCCAAGGTTGTCTGCTCAATTTCGCCCAGTGCGTTGGTTGCCTGGAACGTGTCGCCGGATTCAGCGGGGACAAACAAGCCGGTCACAACCGCTGAATTCAGCCATGGCCAACAAGGAATACCTGAGAATTTGGTTCGAGCCATGGCTTCAGGATGTCGAGACCGCAGTGCGACCTGCCCCCCACGCTCAATCAGTATGAGAAGTCCTCCGCCAACACGCAATTGGGTTGGAGCGCCCTGGGCATCGGTTTGGAGGCGACCTTCTAAGAGTGACTCTCCATTGAAGGTGCAATTTTTATTGGGATGCGCCCGGAACCACCAACCATCGGCACGGAGTTCGAAATTGCCCAATCGATCTAATCCGAAGCCCTCAGGAGAGAGGTCTGCATCATCACCGCCGAGCGAAAGAGACTCGCCAACCGTGGTCGGTAAAAAATCCAAACCCACCAAAGACAACCAACCATCTTCTTTTGACAGACGGTCAACCCGACTCAAATGCCAACGTTCCCATTTGCTTTCTGAATATGGCGACGAAGTGGTCATAGATGGATGGTCCTTCAAAATTTGAGTCTGAGGGAGGTCGATTTGAAATTTTCCGGGTTGGTCTTTCATGACCTCAAAACGAGAATTGAGTGAATGGGGAAGATTGACACAACCCATGACGTGGAGCAGCACCACTCCCCACAGCATCACAGATCGCGATTTCTGGATCAACAGAAGTAACATTTTATGGATCACGCTCAAAGGATACGGGAAGGCCTTAGGCTCAACGTATGCCATTGCACATAGGAATTTGCACGCTGAACGCCATGCGCACCCTTCCGGCAGTGCTGGAATCCATCAACAGCGCCGGACGACACACCGAGCTTTGGATTGTGGATTCTGGATCTACCGACGACACCGTCAAATTTGCCAAGAGTGAGGGGGCCCAAGTTTTGCATCGTGATTGGGACGGCATGGTTGGACAACGTCGGTTCATCCTTGATCACTGCCGATCAAATGGCGCAAAATGGGCTCTGATGCTGGATGCCGATGAATGGCCAACCGCGACCCTCTGGGAGGCCATAGACAACATTGTCTCAACAGCACCTCCACAGATCTCGGGGGCAACCCTCAATCGACAACTTCTTCTGCATGGCAAACCCCTTCGGTTTGTGTGTCAACCAGAACGCCGTCTGCGATTGGTTCGACCTGAGCGGGCCACAGTCATCGGGTCATGTGGCGAACAGGCCGAGGGCATCCACGATCGGATCGAGACCGATGGGAGCACCATCGCGCTTCCGGGGACGCTGATGCATGATGCCTTCGCAGATGTAGAAGATGCGTTGTCTCGAAATCTGGGTTACGCAAGGGTTGAAGCGGACAACAACCCCACCAACGGCAGCCTATTCAAGCTTGTTGCTTCACCGCTGGCCGCATTTTGCAAACAGTGGTTCTTGAAAGGTGGCTTCTTGGATGGACGCAGAGGCTTTTTGATGAGTCAAACCATGGCCATGATCACCTGGCAAAAGCACCTTCTCGCCGCTGAAAAAAGGTGGCTGATCCAAAGGAACGCCCCACCCGGCAAAACTTATCGCTGAACCTGCCATCAAGTTCGACCAGTACCTCTCGGGCTTCGTACGCTGTACGTGTGCACGCTGACACTGATCCACATTTGAATCGATCCGTCGCTTTAATCACCGGTGCCTCTTCAGGGATTGGAGAAGCCCTCGCTCGCGTCTTTGCCCAACGGGGATATGACCTGGTTTTGGGTGCTCGCCGGATCGACCGACTGGAAGCCCTCGCCAAAGAACTCGAGCACTCGTGCCGTATTAGCTGCAGCGTTCAGTCTTGTGATGTCATGTGCACGGAAGATCTGGATGCGTTGGCACAAGCCGCCCGTGATAGATTTGGCCGGATCGATATTGTGGTGGCCAATGCGGGCTACTCAGCCCAAGGTCGTGTGGATCAATTTTCCGAAGAGGAAATCCAACGACAGCTTGAAGTTAATGTCATGGGCGTCGTCAGAACCATTCGGGCGACCAAGGATGATCTCATTGCCAGCCAAGGTCGATTGGCAATCATGGGCTCAGTCAACTCCTTTGTCTCTGTTGCCTCCACTGGCGTCTACGCCATGAGTAAGCATGCCGTAAAAGCGCTGGCCGATGCACTTTGGTACGAAATGCATCCCCAGGGCGTCTCTGTCACCCACTTGGCTCCAGGATTTGTGGCCTCTGAAATTCGAGGGATCGGGCGAAATGGTGAACCTGCCAGTGGACACCGGCGGAATCCACCGGCCTGGATGGTGATGTCAACCGAGACTGCAGCCCGAAAAATGGTGAACGCCATCGAAAGTCGACGGCGCGAGCGAATCCTGACCACCTTCGGGCACTTCATCATCAGTGTAGAAAGACACGCCCGATGGTTGCTGGCCCGAATCATTCGCAGGTTCAAACTCACAAAGCCCGGCGCTTCGTACTAATTTCTTGGCGGAAGACCTCTCAGTCATCCGCCAAGTGATGTGGAGGCGTCCCCCTTTCGGAATCATCACCATGGACAGCAGTGCACGACACCAACGTTTGACTGACATTTACCTTGATGCACGAGATCTCCAAGGTGCAGAACGGGTCTCATATCTCGATCAAGCTTGTGGTGATGATCTCGGGCTGCGCTCCGAAGTGGAAGCCATGCTTCGTTCTGATTCTGGACCAGATATTGATGGACTTCTCGACGGGGAACCCAGTCTTCTTCGTGGTCTTATCAATGACATGGAAAATTCGAAAATCCCAAGCCACATCGGCGGATATCGAATCATCAAAGAACTTGGCCGAGGTGGGTTTGGCACGGTCTATCTCGCGATTCGTGAATCAGGCGGCCTCCAAGAACGCGTCGCCCTGAAGGTACTCCACAGTGGCCACAGTTCACCCGAGATGCTTCACCGGTTTCAGCGTGAAAATCGGATCTTGATTTCCCTATCGCACCCGAACATTGCCCGGCGCATTGATGGGGGCACTACGGAGGATGGCCGCCCTTATTTTGTCATGGAATACATCGATGGCGAACCCCTAGATCAATGGTGTGATGCCAATCGACTTGGCCTTGTCGATCGGCTGCGGATGATTCAAACAATCCTTGATGCCGTCCAAGAAGTACACAACCACAGCATCGTCCACAGAGATCTCAAGCCCGGAAACATCCTGATTGATCGCAGCAGTGGACGACCCGTTGTGATCGATTTTGGCGTGGCGAAAGATCTGGACCCAGAGTCGTACGGAGGCCCTATTCATCCCACCGTCGCATCCGCACCCCACACCCCTGCCTACGCCGCACCAGAACAGTTCCTTGGCAAGCCAACCAACGCTGCGAGTGACCTGTATGGAGTGGGCGTGATTTTGTATGAATTGCTCGCCGGACAACGTCCCTATGAACTGTCTGGCTTGAGCCCGGCTCAAAAGCAGGCATTGATTTGTGAAACACCACCGCCCTTACCCAGTGCATCCATTCATCAAGGTCACTCCGAAGAAATGGGCACCACCGGAGGCACCGGAGGAAACACTCGAGTTGGTGATCAACCCACCACCAATACTCGCCGCGAAGGCGGACCCATTACTGGAACCGATGCACGTCTGAGCCGACAACTCCGAGGTGATCTCGACGGGATCGTGCTCAAGGCACTCGAAAAGCGGCCAATCGATCGCTATCGAACTGCAGAAGCATTTAAGGAAGACATTGAGAATTACTTGTGCGACCGGCCCGTGATCGCCAAACCACCAAACCCCATCACCACGGCGGTGAAGTTTGTACGGCGCAATCGATACAAAGTGTCAACGGCCGTACTGTCGTTTGGGATTTTTATGAGCTGGGGCCTTTTTGGCTTGCAAGCTATGGCGACCACAAATGTCCGGCAAGCCAAAACCATTCAAGTCCTTGAAAGCGAACGAGAAATCATCTTGGTCGAAACGCTCGCAGACCTCAGTTCGTTCATGAGTGGCAAAGCCGATCGAAAACTTCGGACCATTGTCGGAACTACTGATGCGCGTGCATACATTGCGGAGTACATCAAACAAAGGCTAGACCGAATGGGATCCATTTCTCAAGGCGTCGATGCCATCCCAAGAATCCAGCTCGAACTCGCCAATGCCTGGTCAACCTACGCAGATGTTCTTGGCGGATTTTCTGCAAATCTGGGCCGATCCGACGAAGCGTTGGCCGCACTGGATCAAGCCGTCTTGTTAAGAAACGCATTGGGTCCATCGTTTCAACCAGAGGATCAAGCTCTGGCACTGGCAGACCTTCACCAACGCTGGACTCAAATCAAGCACGATGCCAGTCTTGTCGGTGGCAGCCTCCCCCTCCAAGCAGAAGCAGTGCTCCTGTCACGCTTAAAAGTTGGCGAGTCACTCCTGATGGCAATCCCAGACTCGACCGAGCAGCCCGAATATGCCGTACGCAAACTTGATGCCTTGGCAGACCTTGCAACCCGACGCGGCCGAATCGCATACAGCGCTGAGGCTCAGCGTCTAGAAGAAGCATTTACCTATTGGAATGAAGCGGAAAAGTTGTATCAGCGGGCAAGCCAGACTGCGGGCGATTTAAATCAACGATACAACGAAAGAAACCGAGGACTCCTGCAATTCACGCTGGCCAGCGGGCTTCGCAAAGCCAAACGCCTAGACGAAGCCTTGGTTCAAAGTGAGGCGTACATCAACCTCTGCCGCGTCCTTCGGTCTCAACAAAATACGCCCACCGCACAGCGTGATTTGGTGAAAGGTTTGATCTTGGGATTCTTGAGCCGACGAAGTCTTGCCAAAGCCGCCGACGAAACCACAACTGGTGAATCTCTGCAGACCGAAAGTCGACTCCTCTTGGATGAAGCCATGAAGATTTCTGAAGAACTGCATCAAGGTGACCCTGAAGATGTGCGCAGCTTTGAGCTCTGGTCCGAATCGCACTACAACTTTTGCCTGTTGCAATTCGACCGGGGTCAATATGAGGCCGCTTCTGCATCCGCGCAAGAACTGATCACGCATGTACGCTCAGAACACAGACGAGGAGTGCAAAATCGGCGTACCAGCAGCATCCTGAAGGCCGCTATTGATCTTCAAGAGATGTCCAATAAACGCCAATGATCAGGGCGTCCCGGTCCAGTTGGCCAAGAGTGTCAGCACATCTTCGAAATCAACCACTCCATTGCCGTTGAGATCTTCCGAGCAATCAACGCATTCATCACCCCATCTGGCAAGGATCTGAAGCAGATCAGCAAAGCCCACTTGACCGTCGCCATCAATGTCGCCAAGAACTGCAGTGCGCCTTAGAACATCCACGCTTAAACCACTGCCAACCAGCCCGATTGGCTCTCGAAACAGAAGCAGTTCATCTATACCGTCGCCATCAAAATCACCCGCTCGGATCGCTTCAATTGGAGGTCCTGCGTCCCGAAGTGGCGTGTCAACAAAGGTCACCCCACCGCTTCCGTCCCAATCTGTTCTAAGGATTCGCACCACCCCCTCGGGAAACCCTTGGTTATCAAACTTGGTGAAGGCCACGGCAATATCTGCATCGCCATCTCCATCAAAATCACCAAGGTCGATGTCGACCGGGATCATTGACTCAATAGCGCCCGGTTCGGAAAAGGAAAATTCCACACCGCCTCCAAGTTGATCGCCACTATTTATGCGATACACCTCAAAGGAGTTGCGGTCACGGTGCAGCGTCACATGAATTGCCGGAATTGTGACCAACGTCAGCGGATTGGTACTGTCACCCGTACCTGAAGATCCGGTGTCATTGTTGCCGCGGCTTTTCTTTTTGCTTCCACTGGTGGTGCTCACCGCGTTGGAACTGGTGATGGTGGCCGTATTATTTTTCTTTCCCGTTCCGGGGACCGGATCAATTTCGGTGGGGTCATCCTCCGTACCACCTTCGTCCTGATCACTGAAGCCACTGCCAAGAAGCGTCTCGACAGAGCGAATGCGACGGAGGCGACTGTTGGTGGCGTCGAGCAACAGTACGTTCAGCGCTTCGTCTGGGGCAGACAGTGCTCGTATGTCAGCGACTTCACCGTACCCAGCAAGCACCACTTGAAATGGTGCAAAACCACCCTCGTCGGTACCGGCCGCGAAGGCAAAGGTGCCTTCACTTCCGGCCACGCAGAGGTCAGGCAACTGATCAAATGTCGCGTCACCAAACGTGATGTCAGTTGTCCCCAGTGGCGCGTCGAGATTAACCTTAAGGAACGACAACTGGTTGTCAGCATCGAGTTGCGCAAGCTGAAGTTCAACTTGTGCCAAACCTTGAACATCCAAGACCACCGCCGCAACATCAGCCAAGCCATCGTTGTTGATGTCACCAATCTCGACATCTAGGAAACCCGAAGGAAAATCGAATCCTGTGGATGGCATCATTGGTAACGGGTCAGCCGGTCCAGCATTCTCCATCACCAAAACCTGGGAACCAAATGCGTTGGACAGAGAAAATTTCACGGATGAAGCACCGTCACCACCTGCCAGATGGCGAACTGGGAACTCGCCAATGATGCTTCCGGCGAGAAGCACCTCTGAAGTTGTGGGAGCAACACCGTTGGGCCAAAAGACTTCCAAACCACCATCCAACTGAGCTTGCCCCTCAATCTGAAGCTGGTTCAACTCTGACCCAAAGACGTTAAATCGCGTCTGCAAGCAACCTGACACGGGTTCTTCTTCACCGGCTTGAAGATAATCGCCAGAGATCAACGCACCACCCGAAGCAACACGAAGCAAACCTCTGTTCTCGACTTGGCCAAGATTGCCGGGGAATGTTGCCTGGCCCAAGGCGTCAATCATGACACTTTCGAATTGCATCGGAACCACGCTGCCAGCCAAATCCAGGACACCTTGAAGCTCAAAAAGTGAGCCACCAATTGTGGCATTGCTCCAAAGTTCTAATCGACCGTCGTACGCCTCTAACGCTTCAATCGGTGCGTAACCAACCCTCAATCGACCCGCTTGCACCTGATTGTCTTTCAGCACCAATTCTGCAGAACCGGCGACCCCGACATCCAGCCGTGTGGCGGTCAGAGTTGAATCAGTCAAAATTTGCAGGTTTGATAAGGCACCCTGAGGGGCACCAACCGAGACGTCATTGAATGACAGCGTTGAAGATTTCAACTGCAATGATGTCTGGGCTCCAGCTTGATTGATACCAACACGAAGACGGTCGGCGTTCAAGTCAAGATCTGAATCGAATGAGAATGAACCACTGAAGACATCGACTTGGGCGGGATTGGCAATCGAACCAAAAAGTCCGTTGGCCGTCCCCGATTCGTTGACATACCCAAAAATAGCTGTTTGGCTTGAGGTCGGAACACCGTTCGGGGTCCAATTGACCGCGTCAAACCAGGAGCCGGTCCCGTCCTGATTCCAATCCTTAAGCGAACTGGCTGTGGACTCATCCCACTGCAATCGGACATCACCTTGCACTACGACTGCCTGCTCGAGGGTGATTTCTCCCCCTTCGGCGGAGAACAAGGACACATCCCCCTTCACTCGAATCATCAGTTCCTCAGCGTACAGTCGACCAATCGCACCCAGATCCGTGATGAACTCCGAGCCCATGAGCTCGCGGATGACATCTTGCCCTTCGACTTTGAAGCCCAATGATTGCCCGGGATCTATTGGGCCACCGTCGAGGAGCACGCTGGCCGCATCGTTGACTTCAAGGATGCCCCCCGGATGATGAACGACGACTGTCAAAAGAATGTCCAGTTGGCTTGAGATGGGATCAGAGAAAGGGTTCTCAAGCTGCCCTTCGAGCTTGACATCAAAATCAATCTCGATTTTCGGGTTCAACACTTGGGTCAACCCAGCCGTGTCCTCAACACCGTTGACAGATGTTCTAAGCGAGGATCCTTCAAAGTTGAGTCCAGCGCAATCAACAATGCGCTCCTCTTGACCGAACGCAAATCCGGCACCTAAAGCGGTACCCACCCATCCGACTCGAATGAGATTCATATGAAAAATCCTTCCAGCTCACCTCTGATTCTCTCGAATTCGGCGAGTAAGGCAAGGAAAAGGCTAAAAAATCAGTCTGCTTGCAATTGAGACTGCAGCCAAGCCTTGGCCGCTGAGAATTCTCGCTCGCAGGTCCTTAGTGGCAAATCAAGGTGGGAAGCCACTTGATCCATGGTCAGACCACCGAAAAATCGCAGTTCAATAATGTCATGTTGGGTCTTGCTGCGGCTTAATAAGGCTTCCAAGGTCTCATGGAGCCCAAGAACATCCATTTGATCGGCGGGCGAAGCTCCAATACGCGTATCGGAGTATTGCTCTTTTGCCGCCCCGCCACCACGCTTATCGGCCTTACGGGCACGAGCCTGATCGACCAAAATCTGACGAACCGCCCGGGCAGCCATTGCCAAAAAATGCTTTCGCGAATCGAATGCCATGTCACGGAGGTTGACCATCCGCAGAAATGCCTCGTTGGCAAGGTCATCGGTCTGAAGCGTAATGCCAACTTTTTCTTGCCGAAGTCTTGCATGAGCAATCCGGCGCACCTCGTCCAACAAAAGGACCCAAAGTTCACCTTCGGCGTCGCGATCTCCGGCCTGAGCTGCTTGGATCAGTTGAACAGTGTTGTCATGTGTGGAGTCTTCGGACACCGTGTACTCCTCCTGATGAAGAGCCACCTACGGGACTCGAACCCGTGACCTAAGCTTTACGAAAGCTTCGCTCTACCAACTGAGCTAAGGCGGCCAAAATAGGGTTGTCTTCACACTCAGGTTGCAAACTCAACGCACCTTCTGGTGCGAACAGCGGAGTGTGAACAGAAAAATATTAGTTCACGAATTGCAGGACCGCCCCACCTGGCAAATCAAGCGCACCGTGCAGGGCGGCGGCAGCATCCGCCAAATCAGACTCATCGGCAAGCTCAACCAAGGAGAGCACTGAAGCGACCTGGTCGGCTGTGGTTTGGCTGCCAAAGCTTCGTACCGAAGCCGTTGCATAGCCCAACAGTTCAACTTGTTCAGACCCTGCTGCATCGAGAGCGGCGTCAATCAAAGCAACTTGAGCTGCTTCAGCGTCCATCGTGGAGAGGCCCTCAGCAATCAGCATGCGAAGACCTCCAGATCGACTTTGAAGAGCATCGAGATAGGTTGGCAACGCTTCCTTCGGGTTCAGGACTTCACCACGGGTCCCCGCGGCCAACGCATTAACAGCTTCGGTCGCTTCGATTGCATAAATCAGAGCCGCTGTTTCGTCGAGACTTCCACCAGAGGCTTGAGCCACCAATTGGTTCATTGCCGCGAGCCGACCAGAAGTTGAGGCATTGCCGTCAACAGCCATGATCGAACCACCAGCGGGATAGGCTGCACGCATACCGGGAAGATCAACACCACTGGCAAAGACCAGCACTGGTGAAGCAGCGGTCCGAGCGGAACCACGCAAACGACGAAGGCTAGAGTCAACCTGATCGGGTTCGATATCCAGGATCACCATGTCGACTACTGAGGCATCAGTCATGGCATCAGTAAGACCATCAACACTGGTGGCCGTGGCAAGAAC
The DNA here is from genome assembly GCA_002700845.1 of Phycisphaerae bacterium. Classification (GTDB taxonomy): domain Bacteria; phylum Planctomycetota; class Phycisphaerae; order Phycisphaerales; family SM1A02; genus UBA8653. The sequence continues at coordinate 28,577 of PAFA01000076.1, forward strand.
CACATACCCAGCGTCAACAAGTCCCGCGCTCACCACTTGTGCATCTTCCTCTGTGCTGGCTACGACCACGGCCGTAGGTTGCCCGAAGCCGCGGATGGCGTTGGACAGGTGAGCCATGACCAGAGGCTCGTCCCCGAACTTCGAACGTGGCTGGGCTTCAGCCACAACAAGAGCAGCCTCGATACGTACACGTCGATCGGCATAACGAAGAGCCTGACGAAGCGGACCACCGAACTCTTCGCCAGAGAACAGACCCAAATCACCAGTCGTCACGGCCAGAGCAGCCAAGGCATCACGAACCAAAGCGGTGTCGTTCATAGCCAGGCCCATCGAAAGGACTTGCTGACCGATCCCTGTTCCAAAAGCAGTTGCGTAGAACTGTGGGGAGCGGTCTTGGTTTCCATAAATTGGGTCGGTTACGCCAGCAACTTCAGCACGGTTTTCGCGACGAAGATTGGAGGCCGCATACAGCGAGACGCCATAGTCGTTGTTGGGATCCAACTCGACCGACCGGGCTGCCGATTGCATGGCACGCACGCTGTGGTAAAGCTCGGTTGCTACTGGGGTCCCTTGGAGACCCGTGAATTCGTCATACGACCAAATCATGTTTTCCGTATCCGCGGGATAAGGAAGCAGGGACGCGAATCCCTTGAAATGATTGGCCGACAAATCGGCCCAAGCAGCGGAGAGTGTGATGGTGTCGTTTGCACCAAGGGAACGAAGGGCTGCCGCAGCAGCTTCACGAACGTCCGTTGTGTTTGAAGAATCTTCGGCCAGACCTTGTAGGGATGGGGCGGCGTGTTCGTAGCCGATCTCGGTCAAAATGCCGCAGATCGTTTGTTGTGTCGCCGCATCAAGAGCTTCCATGGCAACACACAGTGGATAGACCGCGGTGCGACCAACGCTAACGATCAAATCACGGCAGGCAAGGGCCAACGCGGTGTCTTTGCTGGCAACGATCTTGCTCATCAATGCCGGCACTGCATACTCGCCGGCAGCTTCCAGCCGCCGTTCAGCAATCATGCGTTGACGCAAAGTGCCAGCCAACATGTTTACTGCTTCTTCGATTCGCTGCGGATCGCGAGCCAAAGCCAATCGGCCAGACTCAATTCGACTCGTCAACTCACCAGCGATGGCCTCAAGTGCGTCGACACGTGATGCCCGCTGCAAAGCGGTATCAAGTCGATCGCTGTCGAATTCGGAGCCGTCGACCACGATCGCGAGATCGGTGTTGGAGGCCGTGTTCAACAACTGCTCTGCATAACCCGAAGCCAAATCGGTACGGGCAATATTGGTGTAGTGGATGAACTCCTCCAGCAGCGTGGCTGCGTCCTGTCCACGGGCTGGGCTCGTCCACCCAGCCAGAAGTCCAAGACAAATCGCGAGCAGGGCCGAACGGGTACGGGCGGGTGCGGCAGGATGCATCTGCAGAATTCCTCCATCAATCCGCCTCAAAGTGGGCGGATGAACGGCAAAGCCTACCGGACACACCCCTCTGCTGCCAACGGGGAAGGCCAGACGGCATAGACTCAAATCATGATGCTGAGTCTTTTGCTTGCCTCCGCTAGCCCCTTTGCCCAAACCATGGTCATCTACGACCCAGGGCTTGGGGCAAATCCTGAATATCTGACCCCAGAATCCGCTCTTGGCCCCCCTAGCCGCCTTTCTGGCCATTGCTTGAATGCTCCTGGCTGCGTAACGCCACTGGTCCCTGCCTTTTGCCCCGAGGAGCTGGTCGCCGTTGGGATTGGGGGCCAGTTGGTCCTCGCTTTTGACCATCCTGTGGCCGATGACCCCCAAAACCCGTTTGGAATCGATCTGCTGGTCTTTGGCAATGCCTTCTACAGCGACCCCTCTTTGGAAGGCCTGGCCGTTGGAGCTTTATTTTCTGAAGGGGGCCATATTGAGGTCAGCCCGGATGGTCAAATTTGGGCCGAGGTGCCCGGTGCTGCGGACGGAGAGGTCCCCACACTCGGATATCTCGACGCCACGGCCTACCAGGTGCCCCCGGGGCTGCTCCCTTCCGATTTCACACTTCCTGCCGATCCTGACTTGGTGGGCCAAACCAACCTGACTTGGGACGAACTTTTGGAATTTTATGGTCGGTCTGGAGGAGGCACACCGGTGGATCTCGCCGGAACTGGCTTTAGCGCTATTCAGTTTGTGAGAATTACTTTGCCCGAAGGAGGCAGCGCAATTGAGATTGACGCGGTGGCCGACGTACGCGCTCCAGCAACTGGAGATGTGAATGGTGATGGGATCACCACATTCCAAGATGTCCTTGAAGTTCTTGCCGCTTGGGGCACCACCGGACCAGCCGACCTTGACGACGACGGCGACGTGGGATTCTCTGATCTACTCATCGCGTTGGCCGGCTCGTGAGAAGAGGCTGGACACTGGTTGAATTGATGATCGTCATCGCGGTGATTGTCATTTTGAGTGCACTGCTTCTTCCCGCGATCAACCAAGCCCGAGGGACAGCAAGAGCCACCATGTGCCGGTCCAATCTTCGGGCACTGACTTTGGCCGCTCTGGACTACACCCAAGCTTTTGACCATGCCCCAGCGGCGGTGTGGAGAAAAGAGGGCCCCAACAGTGGCATCACCACCATGCAATGGGATTGGATGGTCCAACCGAATGGCACCTATGAGATCGGCGTAGTGGGACAAAGACTTGATCGACCGATCTCTGATTTTTCGTGCCCGTTGTGGACCGAATCCCAGCCCGAAGAGGAATCTGGGGAGCCCCCATTCACGGGATACAACTACAACACTTCTTTCATTGGGGGAGAAGCCCCGTTTCCTGCCATTGGATTCAACGCCATCCGCGTTGGGGTTGCGCCGAGCGGCTGGCAACATACCGACACCACCATGTTTGGTATTGGGGGCTGGTCGGGGGGAACCAACCGGTACATGCGGGCGCCGGGAAACCATGAATTTGTGGGCGGAGCCACCTGCTGCGCTGGGGCACAATCGTTCCGCCACATTGGAGATCGAACACACTTCTCAAGGCTCGATGGGTCAGTGGGGATTTCCGCAATGCCATCAAACGGCGGTCACGACCAGGGCTACGCCGCAACAATTTTGGATCACCCAAACAATGGCTTTCTGTCGGACGATGACCGAGCGTACGACCCAGGGCCTCGCTAACGGCGGTGGAACCGACGTTCCAGATCCTCGACGGGGATGCGAATGGTTGTCGGTCGACCATGAGGACAGTTGCTTGATCTTTCAATCGCTTCGCGCTGTTCCAACAAATCTTCGAGTTCCGCCTCACTCAGTCGATCACCGGCTTTGATAGCAGCCTTGCACGCCATCATGTCCAAGACCTCATCCATCGCGGCTTCTGGTTCGGGAGGAAGATGATTGCTGACCGCGCGAGACAAAAGATCTTCCACAAATGGACCGGGAGCCACTTTGCGTTCCAGCAACAACACTGGGAACGACTGCACTGCCGCAGAACCAGGCCCCAACTCAATCACTTCAATCCCAAGACGCTTAAACAGCGGCTGCCAATCGGGAAGGAGCTCAACGGCAGCGGCCCCAATCTGGATGGGCTCAGGGACCAACAATGCTTGCCGCGGCAACGCACCTTGACCAACCCGATCTTTCAAACGCTCAAACATCATGCGTTCGTGCAGCGCGTGTTGATCAATGACCACCAATGCATCTGATTCTTCGAGCACCAAGAAGCTGTCTCGAAGGACCAAGATTCTTTCAACCGCGCGAACTGACCGACTCACCGATCCGAAATCAAATTTGGGTTCTGGTCCAGAAGACGTGACGGGATCAGAAGCTTCATGAATTGATTTAATTGAAGTGGGCTTCGAGTGGGCATGATCCATGGCTGGCCACGAGGAACTGGGCTCCACTGTGGTCTGTGGCAATGGAATTTTCGGCACAAGATTCGCATTGTCCAAAGCACGCCGAACCGCCATCCGAATCATCGAGAAAAGGGCCGAACCATCGCGAAGACGAACTTCGGACTTGGTGGGATGCACATTGACATCAATTCGGTCTGGAGGAACAGAAAGCCACAGAACAATCGGAGGAAGAGTATTGGGCTCAACCAACCCTCGGAATCCTTCGCGTATGGCGTGGGTCAACGAACGATCCACAATGGGCCGACCATTCAAGATGAGACGCACCCCGCGTGTCCCCTGCCGGGCGAACTCTGGTGGCGCCATGCAGCCTGCCAACTGCCCCGCCGCTTCTTCAGCCTGCACATCGAGTACTGCGTCGAGAGGTATCCCGGTTACTTCGGCCACACGATTTCGTATGTCATCGTTGGGGGGGTACTCGAATCGAATCTTGTCATCGGAGAAAAACCGCAAGCCAACCGTCGGATGAGCAAGCGCCATCGCCGCCAAGGTTTCTCCCACCCGCATCGCTTCTGCACGTGGTGATTTCAAAAACGACGCACGAGCCGGGATATTGTGAAAGAGGTCTTTTGCTTCGACGATGGTGCCTTGGGCTCCGGACCACGGACGAACCTCCCCCACCCGGCCACCTTCAACACGGATTTCCCCGCCTTCACTCGCGTTCCGGGCTTGGGAACGTACGCTCAATCGAGACACCGCGCCGATCGAAGCCAGCGCTTCTCCGCGGAAGCCCATGGTCAGGATGGCTTCAAGATCATCGACAGAGGCAATCTTGCTTGTCGCGTGCGGGGA
>PAFA01000077.1 GCA_002700845.1 Phycisphaerae bacterium
CGACGGCAACGGTGTGATTGATTCCTGCGAGGGGTACACCGAAGAAGACTGTGACGACAACGGCGTCCCCGATGATTGCGAATTGGCCGACAATGACTGCAACGGCAACGGCCGCTTGGACGTCTGCGATATCGCTGACGGCGATGGCGACAAGGGCTGCGATGGCATCTTGGACATTTGTCAGTGCCCAGCAGACTTCAACGGCAGTGGGGTGGTTTCCTTCGAGGACCTCGTGGTCCTTATCTCCACGTGGGGGAGTTGCACGACGGATTGTCCCACCGACATCGACTGTGATGGTGAAGTTGGCTTGTCCGACATCTTGGAACTGCTGAATACCTGGGGGCAGTGCTCCTAGGGCCAGAACCAACCACAAGACACCAGTAACTTCCTTGCTTCGCACGAATCCTGGGCGAAAATAGAAATGTGTCTGTTCTTTTGGTCATCTTTGCCTTGTCTGGCGGACCCGCTGCTGATGTGAAGCCGGGTTTGGTGGTCGCATGGGGGAGCAATGGGTTCGGACAAACTGCTGTGCCAGAGGGTTTGGTGGCAGTCCAAATTGACACGCTTTCAGACCACACCATCGCAAGGACCTCTACAGGCGCGGTGGTGGCTTGGGGACGCAATGACTTGGGTCAGTGTGATCTTCCTGCTGAAGAGGGTTGGATTGATGCTGACGCAGGTGGTGCACATACGGTGCTCTTGTCCAGTGATGGTCAGGCGGTTGGCGTGGGATGGAATCAATTTGGACAATGTGAAGCACCAACTGGCGAAATATTTATCGTCGTTGATGCCGGCTACTATCACTCGATTGGTCTGACGGCGGACGGTCGAGTCCGAGCATGGGGCTTGAACCTCGATGGCCGAACAGAGCCACCGGTCATCAATGATGGCATCGACATCTCATGTGGAGCCAACCATGCCTTGGTTCTTCGGAGTGACGGATCGGTGCTGGCATGGGGCCGCAACGACGAGGGGCAATGTGATGTGCCCACTGATTTGGGGTATCAAAATATTTCAGCCGGGTTCTACCACTCCACGGCGACCCGGAGCAATGAGACCACATTGGGATGGGGCACCAACACATTTCAGGTGTTGGATATCCCACCCCAAAGTCCCTTCGTTCAAATTGCCAGCGGAATTGGTCATGCCGGTGGCATCTTTCCTGATGGTTCGGTTGAGATGTGGGGCTTCAACCAATTTGGACAAGTAGATGTGCCCGAAGGTACGTACGCCACGTTGTCGGCCGGACAGGGACACACAGTGGGTATTGAAGGCGCACCATGTCCAGTGGATCTTGGTGATCCCGATCAAAATCAAAACGGAATTCATGACAGTTGTGAGTGCCTTCCAGATTTGAACGGCGACCGGAGGGTGAATTTTGTTGATCTTTTGTTGGTAATCAACGCTTGGGGACCGGTGGATCTGGGGGAATTGGGGGATGTGAATGGCGACGCCTTGGTCACATTTGGTGATCTCTTGATCGTCTTGGACAGCTACGGCACACAATGCCCACTCTGACTGCGTTACCACTCACTGGTAGACGGCGACGTATCAGGTTTCATCTTTGAGGCGTGTATAAGAGATCGAAGAATGGCCCGGGCGGATTCGGTGCTGTATCCATTCGTGTTGAACCAGGGCCGATTTAAAAGGGCATGCGAAAGATCTTCTCTACTGAAGTACATCTGAGCCTTCTTGCTGGGGATTTTAATGGTTCGCAGTCTGTGATTTCGATCACGAGAACCCAAACGCAAAGTGGTTCTGCGCTGATAAGTCACGTTGCTCACTGGGGGGATATGGTTGAACGAGGGCTCAGTAAGTGCTTTGCACTCATAAGCTGGAACAACATCTTGTCCCAAAGCGTTACTGATCTGCGCTTCAATCGAGGCACAGAACATGCCAGTCCCATGGACATCTTCGAACAGCAGCACACCATCACCATGAACAGAGAAATGTTCTAGGGCCTGGATTTCCTCTGAGTCCAGTATGCTTGTGGAAGTCCCTCTGACCCAGACAAAGGCGGGCTGTTCAAGCGAAGCAATATTTGCCAGAGGCATTTGATTCACGGTGACATCGAGTGATTCGTCTATCCACGAAGCAATTTTTTCTGTCGCCTTTGGCTCGGGGTTCCAGTCTCCGCTGTGGATGGCTTCGGTGATGAGTACCGGTTCTGTATCAGATGCCTTTTCTTTTTTATTTGATATCACATTGCCGTGGAGTCGGACGGTCGGTTTCTGGAAACCACTCGCGCAAAAATAGATATTGGCCAGTGTGCGGTAGATGTCTGTCCGGCGAATATCCCTTTGCTGCAGGATCGCGCCTACATCGGCCGTAGGAAAGAGAAGAATTCGATCTCGTCCGCCTGCTTGGAGACTTTCGACCACTGGAACCCTCCCACGGACCGGCTCATGAAGTTGGTAGATCCAGTGATCCTTTGACAGATTTTTCCAGTGCGCTTCTGGATAGAGCGTTAATCCCAGTTCTCGAATTGAGGTTGAAAAGGCCCGGTCATTCTGGTCTGCGGCGGCCACAACTAGTCCGCCGTGTTCCAGATATTCCTGAATGCGTTCAGTCAGCTGGTTCTGGGGGGGGCAGGTTAGTTGGTCTTTTGCTTGTTCCATTGCTCTGGTGTTTGAGAATTCTCCTTTTGAACATCGTTGCTTCCATGCGATCTGGGACTGTCCTCTTGATCGGGATGATTCATGTGAAAACACACCGGTCGGAAGAATTTTTCCTTTTCCAGTGAGAAACAAAAGTGTGCTTTGTGTCCACTGGGTTAATGAATCTTCAAGTGTGACAATTTGCCAGTTCAGTTCTTCTTCGGTGAGGCGTGTGAGGTACTCCGCCCAATTTGCGGCATCACGTGGACGTCGATTGGTGGTCTTTGGGTTAAGAACCAGTTTGTTGATAGCGACTGGAACGCGACCTCGGCTGAGAAACATCAGCGCAAATGCACGATCCACAGTGCTGAACGGATAGCCGTTTCGGATCAGTTTTCCTTTCTCTCGTCGAAATTTCAGATTGAGCATTCTTGCCGCGATTGTCCGAAACCAATCATGCTTCCCAAATCGATGTCGCCCGGTAGCCAAGGCCACTCGTTCGACGCAGTACGCGTGGTACCACCACCAACCATGGTCGGTGATGCCCTCTTCTCCAACCGAGGCGTTTATGGTGGGGTCAAAATATTTGTCGACCCATGTTAAGCCTCGTTGGAGTGCGGCTTGATTGTGTTCAAGTGAGACACCTTGTCCTTTGACGGCCTCTTCACTGTGGATCCAATCTTGAGCGATAGCCAGCATTGTGATGGCCGCCAGAGTCATAGATGACCGTGGTGCGTCGTTCAATGAGTATCCCCAGCCACCGTCTGCTCTTTGTTCTAGAAGTAAATTTCTTTCCAGTTGAGTCCACAACGATCGAGGGACTTGTGCCCCACGTTTTGCTCCTTCCCACAAGGCGAGCGCGCCATATTGCCGCAGCGAGTTGTCAATCCGCTTGGTTTTCGGGTTGTGGCGATAACCCCAGCAGCCAACTTCTTCACCGAATGAATGAAGAAGCCATTTCGTATCTTGTCGTAGGAGTGGCAACACTGATTCGGGCATCAAACCCAGCGCTTGAGCTCGACAAGAAATGGCGTATGTGCTGGTTAATTTGGTTTTCATCATCCACTGCACGCTCGGTTGCAGCCGTGGATCTTGGAATTTGACACCGGCATGGAGCAGTCCCAAAACTGTTAAAGGTGTTTGCCCATGAGGTGAGTGGTCATACCGCGGCTTTTTTGGGTCCCAATGGTGGTCGGGGTCCCATTTTTGCACCGATTCATCAATCAGCATGGAGATGGCTTGTGTGACATCAACGTCGGTCAGGTTTTCGGCACTGAATTGTCCGTGCGTTTCAGATACGTGGCCAAAAATCAAAACAATGAAACAACAATTGCGCAGGATCTCCACCCCAAGCATCCCCCCAGATTAATATCGGCAGTTGATCTGAATTACCAGGCTCGGTACTCGAGTACTGGCGTCCCGGCGGATCGGATTCGCTCTTCAATCGATGGTCCGGACATCAGCCCAAGACCAAGTTGTTCGAGCGGATCAGGCCGCTTTTCGTAACGAAACACACTGGCTTCGCCAGCATTGAGACCTAGTGATTGCTCCACCATTGCGATGGCATCTTCTTGGTAGCCAATGGCATCGACCAACCCAATCTCAAGGGCTTCGTCTGCAGTGAAGATGTCACCATTGCAGATGTCATCGAAATGTATGCCTTCGGCCAGTCGGTCAGCTCGTCCCTCTTCCACAAGCTCGCGGAATCGGTCATAGGCAGCGTCCAAGATTTTACGAATCTTGGCGTAATCCTTGTCGTCCCAATTGCGCCACAAGTCGTTCGCAACTCCCTTTTCGGGACTTCGAGTTGCCACCACGCTGTTGGCTTGGACGCCAATCTTCTCCGCCAGACCTTCCATGGTGATCACGCTGGCAATGACACCAATCGAACCCGTTACACAGGTGGGTTCAGCCATGATTCGCTGGCATCGTGCGGAGACGTACACACCACCCGATGCTGAAATCCCGCCGTAACTGGCGAAGACTGGGATGTCCGCATCTCGAAGTTTTTGTAGGTCATGGTCAATTCGATCTGATGGCGTCACGCCGCCTCCAGGAGAGTCCACCCGAAGCAGTACAGCATCGACATTGTCTTTTTGGGCACGTGACACTGCGGCCGAGACTTCCACGGCGGTTTGATCTGTGATCGCCCCTTCTACCGGGATGATCGCAATTTGTGTCTCTCGGTTCCCGCGTTGGACGGTTCGGCGGATGACGTCATTTTGGAGGTCACCGCCACTGGCACTGGATCCTGCAGCTCCGGCAACCAAGCCAAAGACAAAGGCGAATCCGGCGACCAAGACGGCCAGCATGAGCGCGCCAAAGACGCTGAGAAGCACGCCAGCGCTGCTGCCAGAACCTCGGGCCGCGTAGACGACCGGTGGTAGGGCTGGGGCGGCATTGGATGGTGGTGTCGGTGGTGTTGGTTCGCTCAAGAGGACACTCCTATGGTCCACAAGTGTACTCAGGACAGAGGCCAGTTCCTGAATCTGTCGAAAAAGTCTCTTCTCATCGTGTCCGCCGTAGAATGTTCATCCATGGCCACGTACATCATTGAGCCGAGTTCATCCGGTCCCGCCGAGCGCCTTGCTGAAGTGTTGCAAGATCTAGGTCATCGACTGGTTTTCATTCGTCCAAACGAGGGCGACGCTATCCCAGCCGATGCCAGTGATATCGATGCATTGGTGATTATGGGTGGGGCCGGCTCTGCCGGATCCGACGAGGGTTGGATCGCGTCGGCAAAAGAGCTGGTCCGCACGCTTGATGCTGCCGCTATGCCCGTGCTGGGGATTTGCCTTGGGGCTCAGATCGTGGCCCATGCCCTTGGCGGCGAAGTCGGCTCGGTGGAAGCTGGCTACCAATTTGGATTGGCTGATATTGCTCTGACTCCAGCTGGTCGTGACGATCCACTGTTCGCGGGATTGGGGTGGACGCACGTCCAAATGCATCATCACGGTGAAGCCATTACCACTTTGCCCGATGGTGCAAAGAGTTTGGCCAAATCCGGTGACACCGCGGTGCAAGCTTTTGCAAAAGGGCTACGGACCTACGGTTTCCAGTTCCACCCAGAATGCACCCGTCAACGCCTCACATCGTGGTGCTCCACTGAGGCATCTTTCATGGACCAAGCGGGACTGACTCTCGATGCATTTGAGCGTCAACTCGCACAAGCCAATGGCGGCTTTGCGGACTATGAGCGCAATTCATCACGCCTGCTCGAGCGGGTCGCTTTGTTGCTGATGCCTGTGGACAGGAGATTCGCTGGTACTTCCGGTGACCTCCGGCACTGAGCGAATCTCTCGTCTCAGTTGAACCAGGATGGGGCGTTGTCATGAAGAGTTCTCAGCCAGGAATATTGGCGACCAGCTGACGCAAAGCATTTGCGATGGCGTCGGCATCGATTCCGACCATTGCTTTCTGATCCGACTGGCTGCCGCACGGAATCCATTTGTCCGGGATGCCCAAACGTCGAAGTCGCAAATGAAGACCCGCATCTGAAGCGGCCTCAGCCACCGCAGCGCCAAAGCCACCCGGAAGTCCGTGGTCTTCTACGGTGATCACTGGCAGTTCACGTTGGGCCAAATCTTCAAGCAGTCGAAGATCCACTGGGGCGGCGAAGCGACCGTCATGCACTTCAACCGCGACACCTTCATCGGCCAAAGCCTCGGCCGCTTCAAGGGCATCCAATCCACTGGTGCCGTACGCCACGATGGCGGCCACGGGGTGCTCTGGCGTGTACAGAGGACGAGATTCACCCAGCTTGAATGCAGGACATGGTCCTAGGTCGCGTTCAGTGACCGAGCCTCTGGGGTAACGCACAGCAGAGAGCCCATCGTCGTAGCCAGCCATCCACTGCACTGCTTCTTTTAAACTGGGTTCATCAATAGGTGCAAGCAGCGCTGCCTTGGGTAATGTTCGAAGCAAAGAGATGTCACAGAAGCCGTGGTGCACGGCACCGTCTCCACCAACCAGACCGGCGCGGTCAAGGCATAAGCGAACGGCAAGGCCTTGCAGGCTGACTTCTTGGAATGCTTGGTCGAATGCACGTTGCAGGAATGTTGAATACACCGCAAAGAAGGGGCGGCATCCGGTTTTGGCCAGTCCCGCCATCATGTCCATGGCGTGTGATTCACAAATGCCAACATCCCAGGCCCGGTCGGGGTACTCCTCAAGGATTCGGGTGAGTCCAGTGCCGTCAGGCATGGCGGCGGTGCAGGCCACCACGCGATCGTCTTCGGCCATGGTTGAGGCCAAGGCATCAGAAAATGCTGCGGTAAACGCTCGACCTTTGCTCGCGGTTTCGACACTGCAACCCTTCACTTGGAATGCTGGGGGGGAATGGAACTTGGTCGCATTCCCTTCGGCGTGTTCGAAACCTTTGCCTTTGACCGTATGCACGTGAAGAACAATGGGGCGATCTGCTTTGGCCACTTCTCGAAGCACTGATTCGAGTTTGGGTAAATCGTGCCCATCGATAGGGCCAACCGTGAGCAGTCCGAAGTCTGAAAACCATGAATCTTCAGTAACCAGATCTTTGGCGACTTCTCCAATTTTGTGATACCAGCGGACAAATGAATCACCACCAGGAATGGCGTCCGCAAGTCGTTTGGCTCGAAGTTTGGCATCCAAATAGCGGCCGTCCATACGCACTCGGTCGAGTGCTTTTGCGAAGCCCCCTTGGGGTTTCGAGATGGACATGCCGTTGTCATTGAGGACGATGAGCATCTGTCGATCCAGCGTGCCTGCGTTGTTGAGACCCTCCATGGCGAGACCATTGACAATGGATGCATCACCAACCAAGGCGACGGTTCTTCGGCCTTCTGGATTTCCTTCGCTGTTGTACCCCTCTCCCTTCAAGGTGTCCCCCCGCGCCATGCCAACTGCGGTTGAAATCGCCGTTCCCGCGTGACCGACGCTGAAAAGATCAAAGGGTGATTCGCTGGGCTCAGGGAAGCCCGACATCCCTCCGGTCTGTCGTAGGGTGGGCAGTCCATCGGCCCGTCCGGTCAGAAGTTTGTGTGGGTAGCACTGGTGCCCCACATCAAACAAAAGTCGATCATGTTCAAAGTTGAACACTCGGTGCAAGGCCATGGTGAGTTCCACCACACCGAGATTTGGTGCGAGATGTCCGCCACTGGACATCACCTGTCCAATGATGACCTCGCGGATCTCTTGGGCGAGCACGGGCAGTTGATCGGCGGAAAGTCGACGAAGGTCGGCGGGGCTGGCAATGGTGGGCAGAAGCGGAGCCGTCATGATGGGATTCTAGGCCTTGCGAGCGTTCGGCCTTGGATTCAGTGGCGGCGGCTCGCCATTTCATCGGTCAACTTTCGCAGGTCGTCTGCAGCGGATCCCAGGGGCTTCAGGGCTTCTAGGGCATCCTGACAGCGTTTTTGGATTCGGTCTCGCAGTCCATCAAGGCCGTACACCCGGACGCCAGTGAGTTTGAATTTTTCGGCATCTTTCCCGGTGCGTTTGCCCATGGTCTCGGTGGAGGCGGTGGCATCAAGAAGATCATCGGTGAGTTGAAACAGTTCACCCGTATGGCTGGCCCAAATGCTCAGAGTGTGCGTCTGTTCCTTTGAGGCATTTGCGCTCAGAGCGCCAAGTTGAACCGCCGCGACCATCAAGGCTCCAGTCTTCCCGGCTTGCAGCTTTTGCAAGGCATCCTTGTGAACCGGCAACTCTTCCCGTTCGGCGGCCATGTCCATCATTTGTCCTTCAATCATGCGAAGGGTTGCTTCGGACAGCACCGCGCACATTTTTGAACCACGGGGGGCTTCGGCCAACAGAGCCATGGCCAACATCGGCATGGCATCACCGGCCAGGATTGCGGTGGCTTCATCGGTGTGTCGATGCAACGTAGGTCGACCACGTCGCAAATCATCGTTATCGAGGGCGGGTAGGTCGTCGTGGACCAAACTAAATGCATGAATCATTTCAATCGCTGCGGCTGGGGCATCCGCATCGGCGAGATCACCTCCTAGGCATTGATTGGTCAGCCGAACGAGTGCTGGACGCAGTCGCTTTCCAGGAGCCAGGAGGGCATAGTGGATTGCTTTGGCCAGTTCGGAATCGCTGGACCGACTGGCCAATGCCCGTTCCAGGAGGGCGTCGCACGCTGCACGGTGATGTTCAAGGACAGTTGACACGCCCTCATCGTAGGATGTCAATCGTGTTCGAATTGATAGAAGCCATTTTGCAACGCGGCGGGCCAGTACTTTGGCTGTTGGTATTGCTCTCGTTTGCGGTCGTAGCGACGGCCCTGGAGCGTCTGTGGTGGTGGATCACCGCTGGGCATGAATTCCGGCTGGAGAAGTATCGCCAGGCAGGTGCGGGTCCATTGTTGACCCAATGGCGTGCGATCATGGTCAACGAAGGATCAGCCATGGCGTCCAATGTCATTGATCGTGACCTTCGACGCGGCGTGTCGTTTCTTGGATTTGTGGTTGGTGCGGCCCCGATGCTGGGCATTCTGGGAACCGTCCTTGGGCTCGCCAAAGCTCTGGGAGCGCTCGGTGTTCAGGGGACCGGATCGTCACAAGCCAGTTTGGATCGACTGATCTCGGCTGGGCTGGCTGAAGCCATGCTGACCACCGCCGCTGGGTTGGTGATCGCGTTGGTGGCCTTGGTGGTTCGCCATTGGTTGTACGGGCGTGTCCGTGAAGCTCGTGGGATTCTGAGCTGCGAGACAGATCGGCTCAGTCTGACGACGGAGACCACTCAGAGTCAGTGAGTCCGTCAATCCACCGAGTCATATCAACGAGGGAATTTGCGGATTCTGTGTCGACATGACCATCGGCCGCCAAGACCACAATCTCCCCAGTGTGTCGACCCAACGGAATTTCTGCAAACGGTCGACCCACCGTGGGCGCAAAGACTTCAAGCTTCGATGTTGAATTTGGTACTGGATTCCAAACGGAAAAAGTGGTTGAGCCCAGGACTGCATTTGGGGGGCCAACCAAATCCACACCCGGTCGGAAGTCATTGCGTTCATCATTCATATCTGTGATCGAAACCCGACTTGGTGTTGCAGAGCAAAAGAGAACGATGTGTGAGGGGCGCGTGATCGTGGAAACCGTACGGCGAACCAGGACTGGGTTGTTGCTTCGGATGGCGGGTGCAACGTCGTCTTCCGTGGTAACCCATCGTCCGCCGAGATGACGACCGTTGTAGGCAAAGGCAGGGTGACGACTGACGGTGGTTCGACGGAGGGTCGCCCCGGGCCAAGGCCCCGGAAGTTCCCATTCATCAAAAGGGTCGTTCCCTATCGACTGGCCACAACGCAGTGGGAGTGGATCATCAACGCCGTAGCCGTGAATCAGGGTCTTGACTTTATTGCCCAGTGAAGGCAGGAGCCGACTGGGCCAGTATCCAAGTTCATCTGGCATCATGGGAGAGCCGCCAGGCCACAAACCTTCGAGTTCCCATCGATCAACAACGGATTGCTCCAAATAGCCTGGCAGGCAAGCATCTTTTGATCGAACGGAGTATTGCTCAAACCCTGAGTGAAGCGCCCGAATGGCATTGCTTTCCGCACGCTTTCTGGCGCTTCGCTGGGCGGATCCAAGGGCAGGCAAAAGAAGTGAGGCCAAGACGCCAATGACGGCGATGACCACAAGGAGCTCAACAAGCGTGAATGCACGCCGCATCAGGTGCGGCCAATGGTGGGCTTTTCGACGAGTCCAGCACGAATCTTTTCGATGCCTGATCCCAAGTCCCCAATGGGGTCCGGTGGCACGATGTCGACTTTCTTTTCGCCAAGTTTGGCTTCACCGCTTCGGACCTTCTCTTGAAAGGCAAGACATTCGGCGCGGAGTCGATCGAGGATTTCTTCTTCGGGCACATTGGCAACTTTTTGACCTTGAACGTAAATAATGCCACGGCGGTCGCCGGCAAAGACGGCCACATCCGCACCCTCGGCTTCACCGGGGCCGTTCACCACACAGCCCATCACCGCAACTTTCATCGGCAACTGAACATCTTGATCAAGCGTACGTTTGACTTGTTGCACCAGATCGAAAAGGTCGACCTGAAGGCGACCGCAGGTGGGGCAGGCAATCAGTTCGGCACCGATACGCTCCCGCAAGCCAAGGCAGCACAGCATTTCCGCCCCGTCTTCAACTTCGAGTGCCGGGTCTGAAGCGTACGAAATGCGAATGGTGTCGCCAATGCCTTGTTGTAGCAACGCGCCGAGGGCGACGACGGATCGAATGCATCCAGTTTCTTTGGGCCCAGCGTGAGTCACGCCAAGGTGCAATGGGTAGTCAAATCGCTTTGCAATTTCGGTGTAGGCATCAACCGTCAGCATGGTGTCCATGCTCTTGGCGCTGATCGCCAAATCGTGAAAGTCTTTGGCGTGGAAGATGTCGAGGTATTCCTCTAGCTTCGCGATCATTAACGCCAGCATCTGGCCGTGGCGGTGATCGCTAAAGAATTGCCCCAACTCTTTAGCGCGAACTTGTTTGTCCCGGCGTTCAATAATGGAGCCTTCATTCACTCCAATCCGAATTGGGATGCCCCGATCTTTACACGCATCAATGACGGCTTCCACTTGGACGCGATCGCTGATGTTGCCCGGATTGAGTCGAATTTTGTGGATGCCAGCTTCAACGGCTTCCAGCGCTCGTTTGAAGTGAAAATGCACATCTGCCACGATCGGCACGCTGGTGCGAGCCAGGATCTCAGGCAGGGCCTCGGTGTCCTTTTTTTCGGGCACCGCGACGCGAACGATATCCGCTCCGGCCGCATGCAGTCGGTTGATCTCGGCCACCGATGCTTCCACATCGTGGGTGAACGATGTCGTCATGGTCTGAAGTGCCACTGGTGCACCACCACCGACTTCCACGATGCCGGTGCGTTCATCACCAATTCGGATCCGACGCGTTCGTTCGCGGTGCATCTTCATGCCCCTACTTTAGGCGGCATTTGGTGTGGCTTCGTCGGCTTTCTTGCCGGAGAAGGCGAAAGCGAACAGAAGCATCACCAAAGCGGCCATCCCTGCGGGTTTGAGCCACAGTGAAGCCCACTCAACCATTTTGCTCGGCTCGCCGTCAGCAGACTCGATGGCGACCGTGTGGGCCGCTTCGATTTGTCCGGCGACCAAGGCGCCAATAAACATGCCAAAGCCGAGGGTGAAGAAGACCAACATGCCTTGTGCCTGCGATCGGATCTCAGGTGGGGCTACTTTGTCGGTGTAGATTTGGCCGGTGACAAAGAAGAAGTCGTAGCAGATGCCGTGAAGCAAGATGCCACCGATCATCAGCCACGCCACGCCATCGTCCGCACCAAACGAGAACATCGCATAGCGGACAACCCAGGCAACCATGCCCACAAGCAGTGTGGTTTTGATCCCAAATTTCTTTAAGAAGACGGGCAATGCCAGCATGAACAGGACTTCGGACATTTGGCCCAAAGTCATCCTTGCGGCGGGATTCTCCATTCCGGCGTCGGTAATGAAGCGGGCGGCCATTTGGTAATAGAACGCCAGTGGGATACAGATGAGGAACGATCCAATCATGAAGACAAAGAACGATCGATCTTTAAGCAGCGACATGGCGTCAAGACCAATGGCTTGTTTAAAGCTGAACGGGGTTCCCTTGGCGGGAGGAGGCGTGTTGGGGAGCGTAAAGCTGTACAGGCCCATCAGTGCGGAAGCTCCAATCGCCAAGTAGAACTGGTCGATGGTGGCGTCGGCCCCCATCCATGACACGGTAAGACCCGCAATGATCCAGCCAATTGTTCCGAAGACCCGAATCATGGGGAAGGTCTTCTCGGTGTCGGCAATGTTGCTCATGGCAACGGTGTTCACGATTGCGACCGTAGGAAAGAAGCTCAGCATGAAGCAGAAGAAGACAATGTTGATGGTGTCGGGCGACGGATTGTCCACGGTCATAAATGTCGTGGCGACGTACATCCCCGCGGTGCCAATGAGGTGCAAGATGCCCAGGACAACTTGAGATGGGAGGAAGCGGTCGGCAATCATGCCCACCAGGAACGGACTGATCATGCCAGCGATGGGCCCAACGGAGTAGGTCCAGCCAAAGTCCTCAGCACTGAAGCCAATCGTCTCCAGATAGTTGGGGCCCGTGACGTACCACGCCCCCCAAATAAAGAATTGGATGAACATCATGATGCAGAGGCGGGCGGTGGTCAGCATGGGGTCTCCCTGTTGAAGCACAAAAGAATTCTGCATTCATGGTAAGAAGACGTGGCCTTTTGCGTCGATTGGTGTCGACAGACCCCGTTGGAGCCCCTCATGATGCACAGCAACTGGATTGAATCCGCTTGGGCGGCCCACAGCTGCGATTTACGGCACTACGCCCAGGGCTATTGCGGGAACCTCGAGCAAGCGGAGGACGCCGTGCAAGACGCTTTTGTGAAATTGCAGCAGACCACCCCGGAGGTGGCGGGAGATCCGCCTCGCCCTTGGCTCTTCCGGGTGGTGCGGAATCGGCTGATAGATCTGCATCGCCGCACCCGTCGCGAACGATCTGAGGACCTGCTGCCGGCCTTAGCGGTGGATGCAGCCAATCCATCCGTTGATATGGGAGCCATTTCTGCTCTCAATCAATTGCCCCCACGTCAGCGTGAGGCCATGGTCCTTCGCTTCCGTGGGGATTTGTCCTACGAATCCATTGCCGAAGTCATGAGCACCACCCCTTCCAATGTGGGCGTGCTTTTGCACAAAGCATTACGTGCCCTCCGTGACGAACTTGATCTCTCCGCTGAAGGATGATTCCCATGAATACAGATGACCCGCGATTGACCAAACATGTTTTGGGTGAAGAGACCAGCCCTCAGGTCACCGAATCGGTGGCCAGTGATCCAAGGTTGCGTGAAGAGGTTGAAGGCCTGCAAGCAACCGCCGATCGAATGGCCCGTGCCCTGGAGTGTTCTTCTGATGAAAGCAGTCGGGCCTTTAAAGCTGCCGGTCCACCCCGGGCCGAGAAACCTACGGTGCTCGCCCGATTGGGCGGCAGTTTGGGCGTGGGCATCGCCGCGGCCGTGGCGGCGATGGTGGTCTGGATTGGCCCGGGAACCAACGAAAGCATGGGCCCCATGGCCAGCGCGGCCGCGTGCTGTATTGCCGATCAATGCGTGGAACTTTCACCGGTGGAATGCACCGACGCTGGTGGTCAGCAATATGGCCAAGCGTGCCAAGTCCAGGTGTGCGCGGTCCGGACCA
>PAFA01000078.1 GCA_002700845.1 Phycisphaerae bacterium
GAAGCGGTGGGGAGGGGATTCGAACCCCTGATCGGGATTCCCCGATGCCGGTTTTCAAGACCGGTGCATTCAACCGCTCTGCCACCCCACCGGTGGACATGACATCTTACCGACTTCTGGACGGTGGTACAGATGCTTATTTCTGAAGCAATCCGATCATCGCGGCGATTGCATCCTGAACCAGCCTGCGGTCACCGTCGTCGAGGGATCCGTCGGCCAACCCCTTAATGACATCGGCTGCTTTCTGAATGGTGTCTTCGATGTTTGTGGTGTCGTTGCCGCCTTCTTGGATGAAGAATCCATCGTTGGCTTCGCAGACCATCGACACCAGAATGGTGGCAGACTCAACAGTGCCGAGGCGGGACCATTCTGCGGCGCGATGGAATGGATTTGGTTGGTCCCCAGATCGAATACGGTTCAGCTGCCGAGTGGTCATACTCGCCTGTTCAGCAAAGCAGCTTGTGCCTAGCACATCAATATGATCGCTTAACGCGTGGTCAAACGGTTCCCTCGGAATCATGGTCATTTCGTTTGTCTCCCGGAAAAGGACGGCGGTGTCTGGTCATCCATAACCAGCCAAAGCCAATAAGTATCGTAACACCCCACATTGGCGGAGGTGATGAGGTACCAGAGCTCTGAACAACCGAAGCGGCGGCGGTGGGCAGGCTTAACTCGCGGTCGTAAAGCATCGTGAGCAGTGGCGTGGCCATCAGAGCGGCACCGATGAAGACATGTTCACGAAGCATTCGGCCGCAACCGCATCCCCAGAAGGCCGATGCGATAAGCCAGGCGTCAGCTTGCAAAATGACCTCGATTGGTTGTTCCAGTAAAAAGACAAGTGGAGCCAGAGCGACTTGTATTACAGCAACAAGAAGAATGAGCGATTGCCATTCCAGCCTTGGTCGCGGTGATGGTCCGATGGTGGCACGCGCCGCTGGATAGGCAATCAATAGCCCAAATGACATGCTGGTCAGGTGCTTTTGGTATCCCCACAGGTTGGCTTCGATATTTTGCACCAGATTGGGAACAGCCACCACATTGACCACAAATGAGAGCAGAACCCAAAGCGAAGCCACCAGCAGAAGCAGTTGTCTCCAGCGGTGTTCAAGGGCCGGGATCATGTCGAAGGACGCCGTACCATTCCACGAGGTTCAATTCGCCATTGGCCACCGCCGGGAGTTAGTGAGCGATAGACCATCGCCTGCTTGTCCAAAATCTTGAGCTTCAAGGCAAAGATGGGCTCGGTGCTGGCTTCGTGCGACGGAGTACTCCGAAAATCAACGGTGCCGTGGGTTCCAGATTCATCCAGAACGACAAATTCAAGTTGATTTGGTTTGGGCTCTCTGATTTCTTGGATATGGGCGGACCACCCTTGAACTTGGGCGTGCCGGAAGATCTCTAATGCAGACAAAAAGCCAGCAGAGGTGGTGGTCTCAAGCTTTGGGAGGCCGAGCGCTTCAGTCTCTTCGGGAAGGGGGCGGAGGCCGGCCACTTCATGAGCATGGTTGGTCTGCTGGTGTTCAAAATCAAACACCCGTGGGCCAGTGGTCACAAAAATGCCAAGCTCGCCGGGGCTGTTGATGGTGACGGTCGTCGAACTAAAATGACCAAGTTGCATGACTCGGTACTGGAGGCTCGTGAGATCTTGATTTGGATCTTCAAAGGTCCAGTTCATGATCACCTTTTGAACCAACTCGCGGTAATTTGGTCGGAACGCTTCGGATTCACCGGCTTCATGCTTGAAAGTGATCCGAAAGGTGGTGACATCGCTCTTGTGGCCTGACCAGCCACTGTGGTTGACCACGGCCACGGCAAGCAGCATCACAATGGTTCCTGCGGCTAGGGGCCAGTACGGATTGGGTTTCTCGAAATCAGCCTTTTTACGACTCACAGTCAGATATCGGCTGGAGTGGGCCTTCGGCATGAGCGGCGAGAACCAACCGGTCGGTCAGTTGGGGAAGAGGAATTCCAGAGTGAGCGGCCGCTCTTGGCAGCAGGCTGTTCGTGGTAAATCCTGGCATGGAGTTCCATTCCAGAAACACGGGTCCTTGGGGACCCAGAATGAAGTCGGCTCGACCCAGGTGGCGAGCATTAAGGGCGTTCGCCATGGTCAGCGTTGCATTTCTAAGCTGAACCTGTGCCTGTTCGGAGATCTCTGGAGCCACGGTAAAAGTGGTGTCGTCTCGTACGTATTTTGCTTCGTGGTCGTAGAGCCCTTCCGCGGGGACGATTTCAACGATTGGCAGGACTTTTCCTAAGAGCCAAGGAACGGTGAACTCTCGGCCTGGCACAAACGCTTCACACAGCGCAGAACTTGAAAGCTTATGCAATGCTTCGGTGAGTTCGGTCTCGGTCTTGAGAAGTTGCAGACCAACGCTAGAGCCTTCGTCCAGCGGCTTTAAAATACATGGGGGAGGGCAGGGGGCCTGGGATCCGGAGTCCACCACTGCCCCCTCGGCGATGGACACGTTGTGGGTTGCGGCAATCTGGCGTGTTTTCGCTTTATCCATCGCGGCCGATGCGGCATGGGCGGTGAATCCAACAAATGAGAGACCAAGATCCATCAATTCGCGTTGCGCTCCGCCCCCTTCACCCCACGGCCCATGGAGCGCGGGGAAGACAATGTGATCCTTCGGGATGTTGTGAAGCAGCAGTTCAGGCCGTGACTTTGGCAAGTCCACCTCAAAGACTTGGTGGCCAGCAGTTCGAAGTGCATCACTTATCGCCTCAGCTGACTTTCTTGAAATCATCGCTTCGGCATCTGGACCTCCCGAAAGAACGCTGACGCTCAGCTTTTTCTTGGTTCCGGCCATTGGATCACCTCCGGTTCCAGCAGGACACTGTGATGCTGGGCAACAATTTTTTGCACTTGGCCCATGAGAGCGGCGACATCTGATGCCGTTGCAGTTGGCGTCGTCACAATGAAATTTGCGTGAGTCGGGCTAACCATTGCGCCACCAACGGACAAACCTTTGCCTCCGGCTTGGTCAATCAATTGCCCGGCACTGTGTCGCACGCCCTGGATTGTCGGATTACGAAATGAGCATCCACTGCTCGGGGTCTTTGCCCCCAGTGGCTGGGCCGCAGCTTTTTCAGACATGACTTCCTTCAGTTTCGACCGCAACAGTTTGGGTTCACCAGCTTTCAGTGTGAATGTGGCTTTGGTAATGACACCAGGTACCTCAGAGTGTCGGTAAGAGAAGCCGCAGTCTGCGGCGGTTTGCTGCCAGGGTGTTCCGTTCAGTTGATAGCC
This sequence comes from Phycisphaerae bacterium, assembly GCA_002700845.1. Lineage (GTDB taxonomy): Bacteria > Planctomycetota > Phycisphaerae > Phycisphaerales > SM1A02 > UBA8653. The sequence continues at coordinate 3,254 of PAFA01000078.1, forward strand.
TTCACAGGTGGTGAGAATGTCGCCAATTTCTCCCCAACGTCCACCGGCATTCATGGCGATTGCGCCGCCGATGGTGGCCGGAAATCCGGCCAGTTGCCAGAAGCCATCTCGACCCTGACGTACGGACTCCGAAACAACTTTTCGAAGATCCACTCCCGCACCAGCGGTCAGTGTTTCACCGTCGAACGAATATGTGGCGAATTCTCCGGTTAATCGGATTACCACCCCGCTTACACCTTCTTGAGCCACCAAAACATTTGATCCAAGACCCAAGATTCTGACCGTTGTTTGTGAAGTGCTTGCTTCGGTTAAGACGGATCGAAGCTCTTCATCATTTTCAACATCAATCAGGAGCTGGGCGGGGCCGCCCAATTGGTTCCAACAGTGACGCGAAAGCGGTTCGTTCGGACGCTTGTTCATTCGGCGTGCATCCAGGATGGCCCAACCGATCCCACCGGGCCGGCGCCCATCACCACAAGCATGTCGCCTCCTTGGAGAACGGTATCAAGTCGTTGAACGGCATCTTCAAGTGAGTTTGTCGCGGTTGCATCCGTTCCGCGTTCTTGGAGCCGCTCAACCAAAGTGTGCTGATTCACCAGGTCTTGGGAAGACTCGGAATCTCGAACAAAATAAATCTCTGGCACGATGACCACATCGGCAGCTCCGAACGCGGACGCGAATTCATCCAGTAAAAATCGAGTTCGGCTGTGTTGATGAGGCTGGAAAACGCAGACCAAGCGGTTGGGATTTTCGGACGTGCGGAGGGCCCGAAGTGTGCGTTCGATTTCTGTCGGGTGGTGCCCATAGTCATCCCAAATCCGAACGGGACCAGAGTCGAGGATCCTTGTGCCAACGAATTCGGTTCGCCTTGACAGTCCGGTGAACTCTCCCATTGCTTGGGAGACCAGCGTAGGGTCGGCTCCCGCCCAGATGGTCATGATCGCAGCGGCACCGGCGTTCAGCGCGTTGTGTTCGCCGGGCATGATATTGTTCCACCGGAGATGGACTTCGGGGCCACGCAGGTTGACCTCACGAGTACTGACGTCAAAGCTGACGGTCCAATCTGCTTCGTTGGAAAGCCCAAATGTTTCCACGCGGGCTTTGGTGGCGGGGGTGACTTCACGTCGATGTCCCCCCTCGTGAGCAATGAGAAGGCGTCCCCCACACTCCGCTTTGGGGAGTTGTTTGGCGAAGTCAGAAAAACCCTGAATCACACCCTTTAGATCTTTGTAGACATCGAGATGGTCTTCTTCCAGATTTAGAATTGCGGCAAATTGGGGCCGGTGGGCATGAAAAGACCGGTTGAATTCACATGCCTCTGCCACCATCAGTCCGGGCTCCCCGGCCATGGTTCCGGTGGAGATTCGCGGCGCCCCAACTCGACTTCCTCCACCAAGTTGGGGCACTTCTGCACCAATGATAAAAGATGGATCGAGCCCCGAATGGACCAAGGCATGGCAGCACATCGCGCAGGTGGTGCTTTTTCCGTGCGTACCCGCAATGGAGATTCCAAATCCTTCGGCTTGGAGTAGGCCGAGGGCGTCGGCGTACCGGATGATTTCGATGTTCCGTGCCGCCGCGCTGGCGAGCAGTGGGTGGTTGGCAGGGAGTGCCGCCGTGGCAACAATCAAATCGGTATCGGGTCGAATCGCATCTGGTGATTGATCGGTCGTGACCTGAATGCCCTCTTGCTCGAGCGCTTCTGTAACAGGACTGGGGGTGACATCGGATCCCGAGACAAAGGCGCCCCGGGCATGAAGGACTCGAGCTAGACCGCTCATGCCGCAGCCGCCAATACCAATGAGTTCAACATGTCGTCCACTCAGGGTCATTTGTTCCGTCCGCGGATACGCTCGGCCGTGGGCAGCAACGCCGTAATTTTGGCCGCTCGGTTGCTGGGGCTGGGGTGGGTCGAGAGAAATTCTGGGGTTCGGCCGTCCTTTTGTTCCATGGCACGCCAAAGGTTTACCGCTTCCTTTGGGTCATACCCGGCAGCCGCCGAAAGGTAAATGCCAAGTTCGTCGGCCTCGTGTTCGTGTGCACGAGAAAATGGAAGCGCAACACCCAAGCCGAAAGCAGACTCAGCCATTCGCATTTCTCGATCGTTCAGTTCTCCGTCCGCTGCCGCAAGAACGACTTGAGCAGCCTGGGTTTGGCTTAGCCGTTCGGTTCCGTGGCGGGCGACAGCGTGCGCGATCTCGTGTCCCATGACTACGGCAAGCTGGTCGTCATTTTCGACGAAGTTGATCATGCCGGTGTAGACCGCCATCTTTCCGCCCGGAAGACACCATGCATTGATTTGACTGTTGTCTTGAATGACCCGCCAGTCCCACTCAAAAGTCGTGGCAAGAGTGGGGTGCTGCTGTTGGGTGGCGGCGATGAGCCGCCGCATGATCGAATCCACCCGCTGGTGCTCAGGAGAGTCCACAGGCAGGATTTTTTCTGTCTCAAGGGTGTTTTTCCACGCCGCGTCACCGAGCCGAACATCCTCCGAAAGAGGAAAGATGTTGAATTGTGATCGGCCGGTCCCCGGGACGGTGGTGCAGGCTGAGAGGAATAAGAGGGTGAGGTATCGCATCATGGTGTTCTGAGAGAATATCGGTCTCGACGGAGCATATTCCCGAGGACTAGAATGATCTTGTAATGCCCCGATCGATCATTGCCAACGGGCCGGTGCATCTTCACACCGCTTCAGCGACGGATCTCCCGTCAGCTCTGGCCACCTTGCATCAACTGGCCGCGGCCTCTGAAGATGGATGGCGGAGGCTGGTGGTTAACCTGACCAGTCCTCTGGACCCCATTCGCGAGCTTTGTGGCCGGGCGATCGGCCGCAGGTTGGTCTTTCGAACCCGATCTGGTCGAATCATTGCTGGCGTTGATGCCGCTCTGCGAGGAGACTGGATCGACGATGCCACGCTCAGTGACCTTCGGGTCCTGTTGCCTGATGCTTCATTTCTGGCTTGGAGTCGCTTCGACCCTGCAGTTGAAGGCAGTCCCGAGTGGATGCCATTTGGCCGCCGCGGCTGGATTCTTCCCCGTCTCCAACTGGAGTCTGATGGCTCCAAGCAAAGGCTTGTCGGTTATTTGCTCCCAGGTGAACGCCCCGAAGCCATTGAACCTGCTCGGGCTTCATTGCTCGTTCCGAGGCGTTCGGCAGTCACCGCACGGATGTACAGGGAAGAAGAGGGCCAAGATTTTCAGGCGATGGTTGGCAAGGCTGTTCAGACCATTCGCTCTGGAGATATAGAAAAAGTCGTGCTCGCTCGCCGAGTGGACTATGCCCTTTCTGAACCCATCGATGCCGCCTACGTCTTGCACCATCTGGCCACCGAAGGCCATTACGCGTTCTTGATTGAATCTGGCGAACACGCTTTTCTTGGTTCAAGTCCTGAGCGGTTGTCCCGGCGAACGGGCCTCCGTTTGCAGACCGAAATGTTGGCTGGAACCGTTCGAGCACGTTCCGCTGACGACGCCATGCAGTTGCTTGAAAGCGGTAAGGATCGTCACGAGCATGACGTGGTTGTGCGGTCCGTTTGCGAGCGTCTTCAGCCCGTCGCCTCAGGAGTAAAAGGTGAGGACCAGGTGGCGGTGGTCCCAGCAGCCGGTGGACTTTGGCACTTGCGTCGTCGTCTGGAATTGACGCTGAATGAAGCGATCGATGACGCAGCAATCCTAGGTTTGTTGCACCCCACCCCTGCGGTGTGTGGCCGGCCCACCGATAATGCACGGTCTTTCCTTACCAGTCTCGAGGGGTTTGACCGAGGTCTTTATGCGGGACCCATTGGTATCTTTGATGGTTCGGGCCATGATGTTGCCGTGGGTATTCGTTCACTGCGCTTGAGTCCAACCACGGCCACCCTTTTTGCAGGTGCTGGCATTGTCCGTGATTCACTTCCAGAAATGGAATTCGCAGAAACAGAAGCCAAAATGGCGGTCGCTCGTGCGGCATTGCCCGGAACGGGGTGATTCGTGCCCGAATCCGACGGCCTCAATAATTTAAAATTTGCCAGAGCGCTTTTTGCAACTTGGAAAGCCTGTGGTCTTCGTTGCGTGGTGCTTGCTCCCGGTGCTCGTTGCGCACCGTTGACCTTGGCCGCTCGTGAGTCAGGTCTCGACATTGTTCGCGTTGATGACGAAAGATCAGCCGGCTTTGTTGCGTTGGGCTGGGCTCGGATGGAAGGCCGGCCAGCTGCAGTAGTGACGACCAGCGGCAGTGCGGTGGCCAATCTCCTTCCGGCTGCAGTTGAAGCTCGACAGTCTGGGATTCCCATGCTGTTGGTTACCGCGGATCGTCCTGTACGCCTGCGGTCAACCGGCGTTAACCAGACTGGTGACCAAGCCGCAATGTTGGGGGCATCTTCAGACCGTTCGTTCCTTGCAGATGTTGCAACTGAACCCTCAAGCCTCGCGTTGGAATCATGGCGAGCGGCTGAATGCGGTGTGGTTCACCTCAACATCGGTATCGATGAGCCTCTGTTGCCTAAGCCAATCCCCGAGTACCACCCACCAGAGATCGTGCGTCGTCGCACGATTCTTGACGTGGCCCCGGGTCCTGGAACCACACAAGTCGCCAATCGCCTTATGAGCGAAGATCCAGGGGTGGTTTTTGTTGGACCGTTGAATCAACCACGTGACCGCAGAGCGGCCCGTTCGATCGTGCAAGCATTGGGCTGGCCCGTCTTGGCGGATATTGCCTCTGGGATCCGGGACACCGAAAGTACTTTGCCGTGGGGAGGTTGGGTGGATGGCGACATTTCAATTGATTGTCCCGTCTTGCTTCATCTGGGCGGGCGTCCAACCAGCCGTTCCACCGCATCATTTGTCATGCGACATGCCAATAATCGGTTGCTGGTGCCATCCCGCGCTGGTCGCATGGAGGGTGACGACGCGGCGGCCCTGGTTCTTGAGACCAGTCTTGATCAGCTCAGTATGGCGTTGTCGGCACAGCCGCCACGCAAGCCAGAATTTCCCCCATCCATCTCTGGGTTCTGTGAAGCCATTGAATGTGCCCGGCGGGCGGCACTCCAGAGTTGTGGTTTTTCTGAGCCTTGGATCGCTGCGCAAGTGGCTGCCGTCACGCCTTCCACCTCTCGGATACTTGTGGGGAACAGTCGAGCGGTTCGTGAACTGGATCATTGGGCTTCACATGTTGTTGCAGAAGTCCATGCTTCGCGTGGCCTCTCGGGTATTGATGGGCAGATTTCAACCGCTTTTGGATTGGCATTGGATGGTCGACCGGTGGTTGCATTGTTGGGTGACCAGACCATTCGGCACGACCTTTCGGGTTTGGCCCAATTGGCAGAAACCAACCTATCTCTGGTGATCGTTGCCGTTGATAACGGTGGCGGTCAAATCTTTCGTGATTTGCCCTTTGCTGGTGATGTTCCTCTTGATGATTTTGTCTCGCCCCGCGCAACAGATCTTGGGGCTGTGGCCAGTGCAATGGGCTTGCGAACGGTTGTGGCCACAGACCGTGAATCCTTTGCCCAAGGATTTTCCGCCTTGGCCGCCACCGGCCAGCCAAGTTTCCTGCACGCCAAGTTAGCCCCCCAAGCTGAGCAACTTCGACGTGAAGCGAATCATCAGGTCACTATGGCATGCCATCAGTCATAGCCATCACTGGATTCTTGGGTGACTCGGCTGATTTTGGTCCGATGATCGCATCTTGTCCCAGTGACTGGTCATGGCATGTGGTGACTCCGCTTGATCTCGGAGGTAGAGGTATCGGAGAAATGGCCGAAGCCTTGGCTCGCATTCCAGCAGATCTTCGTATTGGCTATTCCATGGGGGGACGGATTTTGTTGGCAGCTCTAGATGGCACGCCCAGCATCGCGCTTTCAACGGGGTGTGGCCTCACTGAAAAAAAAGCCATGCATGCCCGGGCCACACTAGATGATCAGCGTGCCAATCACCTTCGTAATGACCCGAAGATCTTCTTGGATCAGTGGTATGAGCAGCCGCTCTTTGCCACCTTGCGTTCTTCTCCAGTATGGGGAGAGCTCGAAGTCCGTCGCCAAGGTGCATGCCAGCAGGCGAATCGATGGGCCGGATTGCTTCAGGCGGCTTCACCGGGCCGAACGGCTGCCCCAGTTCTTCGTTCCCCGTTGGGGTTTGTGGTCGGCGATCTTGATCGGGCCTATCGTATTCCCCCAGAACCATTCCCCAATCGGGTGCTCCCAGAAACCGGACATGCCGTCCATCTGGAATCTCCTGAATCTACGGCGCGCGCCATAAACGAACTCTTGAAGGATTTGGAGCCATGACGGTCTACACCCCACAAGGCGACTTCACTGACATTCGCTACGAGACCTCCGGTGACGGAATCGCTCGGATCACCATCTGCCGGCCGGAAGTGCGTAATGCCTTTCGTCCCCGCACGGTCATTGAGATGCGTGAAGCTTTGCAGAAGGCACGAATGGATGGTTCAGTGGGGGTTGTCATTCTTCGTGGCCAAGGTGAGCTGGCTTTCTGTTCCGGAGGTGATCAGAAGGTTCGTGCTGACGATGGTTACGGAGATGAACAGGGGCACACTGGTTTGCACGTGTTGGATTTTCAACGAGAAATTCGAACATGCCCCAAGCCGGTTATTGCTTCGGTCGCTGGGTACGCCATTGGTGGCGGGCACGTGCTTCATATGTTGTGTGATCTCACAATCTGTTCTGAGAACGCACGTTTTGGTCAGACCGGACCGATGGTGGGTTCCTTCGATGGTGGGTGGGGCGCCTCGTACATGGCTCGGATCATTGGACAGAAGCGTGCCCGAGAAATTTGGTTCTTGTGTCGCCAGTACGACGCCAAGCAAGCCTTGGATTGGGGCTTGGTCAATGCCGTCGTCCCGTATGATCAATTGGAAGCGGAGACGGAACAGTGGTGCCGCGAAATTTTATGCAAGTCACCGATCGCAATCCGCTGTCTGAAGGCAGCGCTCAATGCCGATTGTGACGGCCAAGCCGGGCTTCAAGAGCTGGCTGGAAACGCAACCATGCTTTTTTACATGAGCGAAGAAGGCCAAGAAGGTCGCAATGCTTATGTTGAAAAGCGTCCACCAGATTTTTCCAAGTATCCGCGGCGTCCCTGATGAACGACTGGATTGCGGCCACCCGACCTCGAACCCTTGCGGCGACCTTCGCCCCATTGGTCTTGGCTTCTGGATGGCTGATTTCACAAGGTCAATTCTTGCTTTGGCCAGTCCTTTTTGCTTGCCTAGCGGCTTTATGCTTTCAGATTGGCTGTAACTTTGTGAACGACGTGGCCGACTTTATCCGTGGCGCTGACCACGATCGATTTGGCGGAGACAAGCCTGTACGTGCAGTCGCGGCCGGAAGAATTGCTCCCCAGACCATGTGGCGTGCGGCTGGCCTCGTGCTGTTCGCTGGAGTTGCCATCTCACTTTGGTTCGCATTCTCCGTTTCGTGGGTCTTTGCACCTCTCGGAATCGCTTCGGCTTTTCTTGCGTGGTCGTACACCGCTGGTCCTTACCCGATGGCTTACTGCGGTACGGCTGACTCTGTCGTCTTGGTGATGTTTGGTCCCGTTGCGGTGGCCGGAACAATCGTTGCTTCTGGTGGGTCTTTGGGTCTGGTCAATGTCCTGGTTGGATTTGGCCCAGGTCTCTTGGCGGTTGCTTTGCTGTCCGTCAATAATCTTCGGGACCACGCGGAGGATGCCAAGGTCGGGAAGAAGACTTTGGCCGTGAGATTCGGTCCTTCATTTGTGCGTTGGCAATGGAGACTGGCTCTGGTCTGTACTGGGGCATTGAGTGTGTATCTGGCGGCCCAGATCAGTCTCCCGGCCGGACTCGGCCTGGTGGCGTTGGTTCTTCCCGCCGTAAAGCCATTTGTACTTGGACCAACTGCAGCGGCACTTTTTGGTTGGTCGATGTTTACTGCAATTGGTTTGGTGGCTGGATGACCGATCGATTTGCCGTCACTTCTGTCCGTATGCCATACCCGCTTCCGGTAGGCGGGGGTTTGCCCACCCGAACCATTGCTTTTGTTGAAGTGAATGGCTGCGTTGCGGAAATATCACCCCTTCCTGGGTTGCACACTGAGTCTCTTGAAGAATCCCTTTGTGACTTGAAGACCGGTGCCCTCAAGACACCAACCGCACAGTTTGCCCACAGTGTTCTGATGGCTCAAGGGCGACAGGATGCATGGGTGAAGGGAGATGTCAATCGTCCTCTTCCTCGGATGAATGGGCTTGTTGCCGGTGCCGTCGACGACCTGGTGAGCCATGAGGTCATTAAAGTCAAAATTGGTCGAAAACCAAACGAGGACGTGCAGCGTCTCCAGACAGTGCTCCGTCAATCCCCCAACTGCCGACTTCGACTTGATGGAAATCGCCTGCTTACATTGGACCAGGTCCTCGATGTTGTTGGGTCCATTCCTTTGGATCGAATTGAGTATGTCGAAGAGCCGTTGATAGATTCCACGCAACTGCCAGAGCTGGCCAAGGTCGTGCCGGTTGCTCTGGATGAATCTCTGCATGATCCGGCTGCTTCTCGGCATGCCGACGCATCTGGAACCTGGTTTCATGTGATCAAGCCCACCCGATTGGGCTCCATTTCGTCCTTGGTTCAGGAAGTTGAGTTGGCCCAGTCGATGGACCGAGAGGTTGTCCTTACCAGTTGTTTTGAATCGCCATGGACCCTAGGTGTTTTGTGCCGGATTGCGGAATCACTTGGTTTACACAAAGCGCAAGGTTTAGGGACGGCTGATCTTTTTCAGGGTTGGCCTGCAGTTAATGTGACCTCAGATCTCTCCGAGGTTGATATGCCAAGTCTCGATTGGAAGCCATGGATATAGCGGTTCGACTGGAACGTGATTTGGTCCGGAATACTCGCATTGATTTGCGTGCGGGATCGGGCGCTTTCGATCTGCCACCTGGGGCGGCGTTTGCTTCTCGTTTTTTGGGGTCACTTCAGTCTCACCATGCGGTGGATCTTCTCCGTGGTGCTCGCGGTGGTTCGACCCAGCCCATCCAGCCCGGAACGATTCCGTTGGGTGCCCTGGTGCATCTGCGTACCAGTGGTACCACGGGTGAGCCCAAAGTCCGAACCCTTCGCTGGGGCGCTTTGCTTGAGATGGCGTCGCTCGTGAATCAGGCTGTCGAATACGGCCCTGATGACTCCTGGGGTTGGTGCCTCCCCTGCGATCACATCGGTGGAGTATCAGTATTGGTCCGGGCATTGGTGTCTGGCGGCGTTGCTGATCCAGGCCCCCCAGCCGATTTGGTCACCCGTTGCACACACATTTCTCTGGTTCCTACGCAACTTCGTGATCTTCTTGATGCGGGGGTGAAACCCTCCGGGATGTTGCGCTGTGCGTTGGTTGGCGGAGCATCCACTCCATTGTCTTGGGTGAGCGAAGCGCTGGATATGGGCTGGCCCCTGTACGCCACGTGGGGCGCAACCGAGACCGCTGCCGCGGCCACGATTGGCAAACGGACTGGAAATGAGTCTGAGGGATATTCTGGGCACCCTTTGCCGGGGGTAGAACTGTTGTTTCAAGACCAAGAGATTGTGGCATGTGGTCCCTTCGCCCCTGATCCAGTTCGAACTGGAGATTGTGGGCATCTTGCTGAGGACGGTTCATTGATTGTTCAAGGACGAAAAGATCAAGGCTTCACATGTGGTGGGCACAACATTCGACCTTCAGCCCTTGAGGCTTCCTTGCTTGAGCTTCCGGGAGTCCGTCAGGCCATAGTCCTGGCCGCGGAACATCCTCGTTGGCAGCATGTTCCAATCGCATTTTTAGACGTGGTGCCTGCTCCCGAGACCCTTGACCTGTTTGCCTCGAAGCGCGAGCCCTGGTCGGTCCCTCATGCGGTGTATCAACTTCCACTTTCTTCGGACGCCAAGATGAGCCAAGCCATGCTTCGCGATGCCGCAAGGACATCTGCTCCGCTGTGGCAGCGAGATGAATCACACCGGTAGCTGTTTGAGCAAAACATCAGGCAAAAGGATGGTCTTCCCTGATCTCCGGTCGAGACATGCGTGCACAACTTTCACCGTTGCGACTGAATCGCCCCCGGTCTGGATACTGTGGGTGAGGGTGAGAGATCGTTCTCCCTGGTCAATCCCCGTCAATATCGTTAGGCCTTGATCACCCAACTGCAGCGGTCGATTCCAATCCAATTCAACCCTGACAACTGGAAGCGCCCACTGGTAATCATCAAAGATGGTGTGAAGAGGCAGTCCTAGGTGCTCGAGCCATGATTCTAAATTCTGCTGAGCCAAATCCAAAGCATGGGGGTGATACACAACCCCAAAAGCATCGGTTTCGGCCAGGCCGATTTTGAATGGCGTTTCATGGTGCATTGAGACGACGTTAGCATCTCCGGGACCTGTAGGAGGAATAATCATGCCTTGCCAACTCCGTGCATTTAGTGTCGCATCCGTCGGAATTGCGTTGTCGACCTTGGCCGCCAGTGCCGTGAGTGGACTTTCCACCGAAGAGGATGGCTTCCGATGGAGGGTTCATGACGATTCGCGTCCAAAACCACCAGTTGTGGCGATTGAGAATGGTGTGCCCGCCGATGCGATGGTCTTGGTTGGAATTGAATCTGGTACCGACGCTTTGCGTTCAGGAGATGGACCATGCCAATGGTCATTTGCTGATGGCGTCTTGACCATCGCTCCAGGCGCTGGAGATATTCACACCAAAGGTGTGTTTGGCGACTGTCAATTGCACTTGGAATGGCAATTTCCTGAAGGCCGAAGTATCAAAGGGCAAATGGGCGGAAATAGTGGTGTCTTCTTTCTGGATCGTTATGAGTTTCAGATCCTGCACACCTTCGAAAACGAGTCTTACGCCGATGGTATGGCGGGATCCATTTATGGGCAATTTCCACCATTGGTGAATCCGATTAAGGCAGCGGGTTTGTGGAACTCATACGACATTGTGTTTCGCGGCCCGCGATTTGACGATGGCGGTGGTCTGATTCGCCCTGCCACGATCACCGCGTTGATCAACGGTGTCTTGGCACAAGATCATGTCAGTTTGCTTGGTCCGACAAGGCACAAAGCCAGGACTTCGTATGAGGCGCATGAATCGACCGGCCCCCTTCGCTTTCAAGATCATGGCGATCCCATTTCTTTCCGAAACGTTTGGGTCCGACCGATACCAGAACCCCAATTGCCTGAGTAAGCCCAAGCCAAAGCATGATCGGTTCTTGATTCATGCGTTCATGGTTGTTCTAAGCCCAAGGCATTCGGAGATGAGTCTCGGTTCGTTTTCACGGTCCCTGTTGATTTGCCGGTGCCAGTAACTTTGGATGGGCTCCACGGCCTCTCGAAGAAATTTTCCGCGTTCTTGCCTCCCCTCCATGCTTCTTGGGTCATGGGCGAAAGGCTGCGCCTGATCAACCAGGGCGTGCGTCGAACGACCACGATTTCTTTGGGTGGCCAACAAGAGATCCATATCTCGAGGTGGAGGCCCAAATCTGAAGCCATGATCGGACAGCAAGCGTTCAATGAACCGATGATCTTCTTCACGAACTGCCATGGTTCCCCGTATGCACTCACGCCAGAGTCGTTCACTCTCGCACCAAGCCTCTACGGCGAGAATTGATCCCTCAAGAAAAAGGACATCCAAGCCTTGTTCTTGAAAAGTATTTCGGATGGTCTGGGCCCATATGTCGGCGCGGTCTTGGATTCCAGCCAAGCGTTCAAGAGTGCGATTTCTTCCAAATGAATGGTTGAGATCCTTCATTACGAGATCATTGTGCCTCAAATGTCTGGTTCCTCCAAGGCTTCGGCATCGCTAAGCCGATACATGACCGTTCACTATGCGATCTGACCATCCCATACCCCATAATCTGCGTTGGTGGTTGCCTTACCGCTTCCTTACCGGATTGCATTTTTGGTACCCCATCTTCTTTTTGTATTTCATGGCGAGGCTTCCTCTTGTCGAAGTGCTCCAGTTGGAAGCCGTGTATTACGCCGGGGTTGTCTTGTTGGAAGTGCCGAGTGGATGGTTCAGTGACCGAGTTGGACGCCGACCAACCCTTCTTATTTCCAACGCAATGCACGTTGCGGCGGCCTTGTTGTTTGCGGTTTCCGGTGCAGGCGACTTCCTTATTTTGGCAGCCGCCCAGTTGTGTTTGGCGACAGGGTTTGCCTTCACGAGTGGAACTGATGCGGCTTTTTTACACGACAGCATGCGTACGTTGCCGTCTGACGCTTACGAGCAACTCGAGGCGCGATCAGGCAAGATTGGTTTCCTGGCGTCGGCTGGGGCGGCGGCGATTGGGGGCGTCTGTTGGATGTTCGACGCTCGATTGGCATATGTGCTGACCGCCTGTTCTTCTTTGGCTGCCTTTGGCCTGCTGCTGCTTATGGTTGAGCCTCCTCGGGCGTCACGAGCATCTGCGCCAGTGAAGCAACTTGTTCGGTGCTTCCAAGATTTGCGTGATGCCGCGGTTTGGCGTCTGGTTGCTTGGTGGTCGGGCATGATCGTGTTGTGGCATATTCCTTGGGAATATCTACAGCCAGCACTCAATGATCTTTCAGGCGGTAAGTTCGTCGGATTGTTGTCCGGAGCACACTGGACTTTGGCCATGCTGTTGGCGGCGTGGGCATCTGGGCTTGGTCCTTGGCTCCGCAAGCGATTTGGCCTCTCTGGAACGTTGCTGTTTAGTACCCTCTTTGTCTGCGTTCTGAACGCATCCCTTTGGCTCGCCTTAGAGAGCCAAACAATGGCTGTTGTGGCCGTCTTCTTGGCTCTAGGGAGAAGTATGCCGAGAGCTGCCGCAAACGCTCCGCATCGAGCCGCCCTCCTCTCACGTATTGGAGAGGATCGAAAGGCCACCATGCTCAGTATCCAGAGCCTGTTGGGGCGAGGGCTTTTTGCATTGACCCTGTTGCTGTTGGCCATGTGGCCTGACCGTCAAGATCAATTGGCCGCAGCGACCGGACTTTCACTTCTCTTTCTTCTTTTGGCGGTCCGGTTTTTGGGACGGGCCAGTCACCTCACACGCGTCGGAGCCGAGCGAGAAAAAAACCTTCCTCGATAAGTGGTTCTGTTCTTGCAGGGGTATACCGCATCGTGTGTTCAATGATTACGTCATCCGGAATCTTTTGAATCACCGCTTCGTTCTCGTCCTCTAGAAGTGAACAGGTTGAATACACAAGTGTTCCCCCTGGTTTAAGTGCGGCCAGGCCTGAATGAAGCAGCATTCGCTGAAGTTTGGCAAGGCGCTTCACCGCGCGTGGACTCCATTCGGCCCAAGTCTTTGGATCGCCGAGCCATACCCGACCGGTTCCTGAACACGGTACGTCTACCAGTACGCGATCGAAGGTGGGTCCCAAACGTCGGCCAAGCGATTCACCGGGGCCGGTCAATACCGTGGCGTCAATGTTCATCAGTTTGAGATTCCGCCGCAATCGCTGGCTTCGGATTCGGCTCTGTTCATTTACAACAAGTTCCCCTTGGTTTTTCATCATCCACCCCAGATGCCCAGCCTTGCTTCCGGGGGCTGCACACAAATCGAGTACCCGATCTCCGGGGGATGGTTGTAACTCTGGCGCAACCCGGACACTTCCCGCCGTATGCATCCACGCACGTCCATCGTGAAATCCAGGCCAGGATTTCGCTTGCTCCAGGCACTCCGTGGGAACCACTCGGATGCATTCCGGATCGCTTCCGGGGAGCTCAGGCAATGGCCCGATTGCCGCTTCAAGTTGCTCCAGTGCACCTTCGCAGTGTCCTCTGGCCACACGTCCAGGACCGAAAGGCAATGCCGCTTCCCAGCCAAGAAATGCCTCTGGTGACAAACTCATCCTGACTTGATCGATCAGATCAGATGGAAGTTCAGAGGATGGTGAGAATGTCATCTATGGACTTTCTGGATTGCACAGGTACCGTTGCTTCTGGGTGAGGCCATCCGATAGGAATCAAGACAAATGGACGTTCGTGTTCGTCAGCCATGAGGCATTTGTTTAAAAAACCCATGGGACTTGGGGTGTGGGTCAATGTGGCAAGTCCAGCTTGCTGGGCGGCCGCCAATAGCAATCCTGTGGCAATACCTACAGATTCATTGACGTAGTACACTTTTTCTGACAGCCGATCGGAGCGATCATCCCGCATCCGTTTGAGAACGACAATCAGCCACGGGGCTTCTTCTAGAAATGGTTTTTTGTCATCAGTTCCGATGGGCGCAAGATCCTCAAGCCAGTCCTCACTCGCGCGACCGTTGTAGAACGCTCGCTCTTCAATTTCTGCGGCCTCACGTATATTCGACTTTGTAAGGGCATCTTGGACCGCAACAAATCGCCACGGCTGTTTGTTCGCCCCGCTGGGGGCGGTTCCAGCGGTGGCCACGATGGACTGGATCAGTGCCTCTGGGACCGCTTCATCTGAAAATCGGCGAACGCTTCTTCGGGCATTCATGCGATGAAAAAACAGCTCCGCGTCGGCGATTGGGTTTTCCGGCCGAGGAATGTGGTGCAGGCGATGCGTGGGCATGCAAAGGATCGTACGCTTCACTCGACGTGGACACCCGCCGAGTCGATTTGTGTTTTCCGGTCGCTGAAGTCTCGGCCCTCGCGGCTCGTGAACGCCGATCAGCTGCTGCGCAACCCCTGCCGTCCTTTGGGAAGTGGTGGGGGAGAAAGCCCCACAGCCTCATCCGGGCAATCCTGTTGGGCAGTTTGCCTCATGAAGGCGATTCCGATGCCGCCCTGTTGAATTGGATTCAGGATCTTGATGACGAGGATTCTGCTCGAGCAAGTCTCAAAGCTAATCCCCTGGGACGGGTTGCCGATCCATTCGTTGGTGGCGGGGCAGTCGCCTGGACGTGTGCTTCGATGGGGGTTGACGTCTTGGCGTCTGATTTGCAGCCCTTGTCGATTTTTCTTACCAATGCCGCACTTTCACTTGGCGCGCTGCCTCAGGCCAAGCGTCACCACCTGCACCAATTTCTCCTGACAGTTCATGAAGAGGTACAGCGGCGTTTGCATGCGGATGGATTTACCCACGATTCACGTGGGCGTTTGGTCGACATGACGCTGTACCACGGTCGGTTGGCGGGCATTGACTGCATCTCTTCAAGGCGGATTGACCACCGCTCAAAATTGGCAATCAGAGATGGTCAATTGTGTACTTCTGATGATCCCTTCGAAGGGAGAACCGTTGAACAAGGTCGCGTCTTGATTGATGGTGAACCTGTCCGATTCGATAGCCTTCGGGGGGACGGACTTCGGGCCTGGGATCCAGAACAAGTGGTGGCTGATGCTGAGGGATGGCAGGAGATCCCCTGGGCCATCAGAGTACTTCACGATGGAGGGCGTGAATGGAAGGTCCCGACTGCTGACGACCTTGCTCGTGACCAGTCTTTGACCGATTTTGTTCGTGACTCATTGGAGTCATGGTTCGAGCAAGGGCTCATACCGGAGTCTCCAATTCCTTCTGGGGTGGAGACTGGCCGTCTTTCTCGCGAGCGGGGATGGACGCACTGGCACCATCTTTTTGCCCCTCGGCAGCTGCTTCAACTGGTTCGATTTCAGGAAGTTATTCGTTCGACCGCAAGGGATGATCACGAACGTTTGGTGGGGGCATTGGCTCTCGGTCGCATGCTGAATTGGAATTCCAGATTGTGCATGTGGAACCGTCACCTGGCAAAAACAGAGCAAACATTTGCAAATCTCGCCCTCAATCCATTGTCTGATTTTGGGGTTCGATCGTGGCCAGCACTGAAATCCACCGTCGTACGAAAAATACCCGGGCATGGCGGGGAGTCGACGATTGCATCAATCGCTGATGCTCGATCTCCCGGCCCTGCCTTTGACGTCTGCATCACAGACCCGCCTTACGACGATGCGGTGCATTACGACGAATTGTCGGCGTATTTCTCCGTCTGGCACAAGGACCATTTGACTGACGCCATAGAGGGCCAACCCCTTGAGGCCGGTGACTTTGTCGGCGGCTTGAGCGAAGCGTTTCGAAACCTGCGATCCAGAATGCGAACCGGGGGCCGAATAGTTTTGATGTTTGCTCAGAACGCAGCCTCGTCTTGGACAGACCTTGCCCACGGGATTCAATCCGCGGGTTTGTTTGTTCGTGCGGTATGGCCGGTGGATCTGGAAACTCGACCCGGTCTTAAGCGTGGTCGGTTTGGGACGCTTACCGTGGTTGTGGTGCTTTCAGAGGATGAGGGTCCCGGTGCTCCCGATGACCCCCGTGCCATGGCCCGAGCCGCAGGGCTTGACCAGGATGCCGATCCAGATCGTCGTACGGCCAATATTCGAGCTTGTGCCGGCGCGTGTGCTTTGCGTCGGTCAGCCCTTCGGGGCGGTGATCCCGCGACCCATTTGCAATCGATATTGACTGAGTTGGACTTTTGATAAGTCTGGAGAGATGACTCCAATCCACGCGATCGAAGGCCTAAGATGGGATTAATGAGTCATATCGACCGTCGATCATTTGTTCAAACTGCTGCATGTGCGGCCGCCTTCGGCGGCCTGCACCGATTTGTTCACGTGGGAACCACTCCTGGATGGCCCGGGCCGGGATTGGTCCCAGATCCCAAGGGGCAGTTTGATCTCCCTGATGGTTTTGATTACACGATTCTTTCGCGCCGGGGGGATGTGATGACCGACGGATTTTTGGTTCCGGGTCAGCATGACGGAATGGCATCGTTTCCTGGTGCCGGTGATGAAGTCATTCTCATGCGCAATCATGAACAGGTTCGCTCTCCCAAAGGCTGGTCTCCCTATCACGACAAAGCGCCAGCGTCTCGGCTGGTAGGCAAGGCATGGGATCTTGGCGACGATCCTTTCCTGGGCGGTGTGACCTCAGTGGTGTACGACACGAAGAAACGTCAGTTGGTTTCTCATCGTTTGGCATTGGCCGGTACGGCCAACAATTGTGCAGGTGGTGCAACGCCTTGGGGAACATGGTTGTCGTGCGAGGAGTGGATTGATGTTGATGATGATTCCACCCAGAAAGACCACGGCTGGGTGTTTGAGGTCCCCGCTGATGCGAACGCTGAATGCTCAATGCCAGAGCCACTGCGTGCCCTTGGTCGATTCCGACATGAAGCAGTCGCGGTGGATGAAAGAACTGGAATTTTGTACCTGACCGAAGATGAGCATGATGGACTGCTTTATCGCTTTGTCCCTGATGTGAAAGGTGACCTGCGTTCGGGGAAATTACAAGCTCTCGCCGTTCAAGGTGAGCCGGGTACTGACCTGCGCAACTGGGAAGAAGGCTCCCCTGGTCCAACGCCGGTCAATGGGGATTCGCTTCCGGTGCACTGGGTTGATTTGCTCGACCCGCTCGCCCCTCGCGGAGATTTGCGGATTCGCGGCTTTGAAGTCCACGGCGCGTCTCGGTTTGCCCGGGGCGAGGGAATTTGGTCGGGCAACAACGCGGTTTACTTTGCGTGCACCAGTGGGGGGAGGGCTCGGATCGGTCAGATCTGGCGCTACCATCCGAGCCCCTTCGAGGGAACAGCAGAGGAAACCTCCAAGCCCGGTCGGCTCGAACTCTTCGTGGAGTCACCGGACAAACTCACCCTGCACTACGCCGACAATCTTGTGGTGGCACCTTGGGGCGATATTTTTGTGAGTGAGGACGGGGACGGGCACGACAGGGTGATACGTATTGATCCTGCGGGCCGGTGTACACCATTCCTTGCCAATCGGCTGTCCAGTTCCGAATTGACAGGGGTGTGCTTTAGTCCTGATGGAACGACCATGTTTGTCAATGAGCAGGGCAGCGGTTTAACCGTAGCCGTTCACGGCCCTTTCCGGGAGCGATTCGCTCAAGGGTAATTGCCCCTACTCGTGTTGGTCGCATCCCTCGAGTTTGCACCCTTCGCGACATTTGGTCAGGTTTCTAATGTGCGCGGTGACCAAGAGCCCTGACCCAAACATTGTAAATAAAGTCTCTCGGCTGAAGAGGCTGTGGTTGTGAACCTCTTCGCTTGCAGATCCAGTTGCATCGAGTTGACCATGGTCATGGTCATGGTGACCATGAGCGGCCGCAGCGGTTGACCCGTGGTCGTGGGAGCCATGCCCATCACCGGCAAAAAGTCCTACCAGGATCAAGACCAGTCCCCAGCTGCCAAACGCCAACGTAGGAACGTCACGGTGTCGACGGAATCCGCCTCGCAAGGCTGGGACGACAGTCGCCACCACCAAAACGGCCATCAGCATGTGCACACCTGAGCCGAGTGACGCCTCGAACCTGGCAAGTGCCGGTATCCCTGCCAAAAGGAATGGGAGGGCAACGCAGTGCACAAGGCATAACGCGCTGGCAGAAATCCCGAGTCGGTCCCAGATGCGGTGTTGGTGTTGAGAGGAATCCTGTTTCATAAGATCTCCCATCCTACAATCCACAACTATGAGACGAACATTGCTCCTACTTTCCCTGCTTATCGCGGGTTGCTCCTCGACAACCGATCAGGTTTACTCCTCGGGAGCATTACCGCTGGCCATCGTGTCGTGTGCCTGCGTTATTCCTGATTCTGGGCCGATCGGGCCAACGTCCACCGAATGGGACGAACCTTTTCTGGCCAATCACGTGCAATTGACGTTTGCGGAATCTTTCCACAAAGCTGGAGAGGCGTATTTTTCTCCTGATGGGAAATGGATTATTTTCCAAGCCGTCGCCAAGCCAGCAGAAGGTGAGTTGCCCAGCGAACACTACGCCATGTACGTGGCTGAGCTAAAAGAGCATGACGGCGAAATTTCTGGCCTCAACGAGCCAATTTTGGTTTCTCCCCCGGGAAGCGCAAACACTTGTGGCTGGTTTCATCCACACGTTCATGGTCGAATCCTCTTTGGCTGCACTCTCGTTCCGCCAAGTGGTGTCGATGTTCCTGGCTACCAACGCGAGCAGTCAAAATATCGGTGGGCATTCCCCGAAGAAATGACGATCGTTGAGACGGTTGTTCCTCAGATGGTCGGGCAAGAGGGACCGGTCAAACTGAATCCAATAGTCGACATGCCCGGATATTGTGCCGAGGGATCGTGGAGCCCGGACGGTAAGACGATCTTGTACGCCCGAGTAGAGCCAGCAACCCAGGACGCGGATCTTTATTTGCATGACATGAAGTCTGGGAAGCAGCGCCGAATTGTGGCTGCCCCGGGATATGACGGAGGTCCGTTCTTTTCCCCCGACGGAAAAATGATCTGCTATCGATCGGACCGAGAAGGCAACAACTTGTTGCAGATTCAAGTGTCCAAGTTGAAAATGAATGAAGGTGTCCCGGTCGGTATTGATGGTGAGTTTGCGCTCACCGCGGATCGTCACGTGAATTGGGCACCATTCTTTCATCCATCTGGAAAATGGTTGGTTTATGCGACCAGTCGGATTTCCCACCGAAATTACGAGGTCTTTGCCCTGTCAGTTGATGGAGATCTTTCCCAGCGAAAGACGCCGGTCCGCATCACCAATGCAACTGGATTTGATGGACTTCCGGTCTTTGATCCCGAAGGATCAATGATGATGTGGACCGCTCAGCGGGGGCACGATCGCAACAAAGAAGGTCGTCCTTCCAGTCAGCTGTGGCTGGCGAAAACCACCGGGCAATCATTGCCAGTTCCGGCCACAACGGATGGTAAAAAGACTGCAGATTGATCTGAGTCTGATTTCCACTGGGAGCCTCTGTCGTTACGGGCAGCTGCTTCCGTATTGGCTAAGAACTTGAACCAGATCATTGAAGTCGATGACTCCGTCGCGATCAATATCCGTATCACATGTGCCCAGAAGGTTCATCACCAAGTCGAGGTCCATGAGGTCAATAAGGCCATCATTGTTCAAGTCTCCAAAGAGGGAGCCTTGATCCAGAACCTGGCCTGGAACTCCGCAGTATCCCGCGTTATCCAGTCCGATTCGATGCTCAGGAAAGTACGGCGTAAAGATCGCGTACTCGGCTTCTGTTTCCAAGGTCGAGTCTTCTGGATCCGTTGGATTTGGGTAATCCAGTTCGTTGTTTTGAACAAAGCCGCATCCAGAGAACATCAGCTGGGGCTGCTCGCCCACGCGTGAGGTGTGATCAACCCAGGCAACGCCGCCGTACAGATTCGTCACGGTCTCGTTGCTGATGAAGCAACTGTCAAAAAAGCGAATCTCGTCGGTGGGAACAGATCCCTCAGCATCCCAGTAGATGGTGCCACGACCGGATTGGTTTGTGGCAAAGAGGCAGTCGTGCCATGTCGATCGTCCCGCTTCCGCCATGAGGGTTCCATCAGCGGCGCGTGCGTCGTTGCCATAAATATCACAATGTGACCAAACGGTATCCGATCCTACCTGGAACACGATGCCATATTGGGCAGCATCATTGCTGTGGATATCAACTTCGTGGAATGTGGGTCGGCAGGTGCTATCGCCACTGATTGTGACCACATTGACAGGCAGGTCATAGACCTGATCATGTGGGTTGCCCGTGCCGTAGAGTTCCTTGAGTTCACAGTCGACAAATGATGTTTGATTGTTCGGGCCCGTAATGATCATTCCGCCGCCCGATCCACCCATCGAGGTGATGAGGCATCCGTTGAATGTTCCGGTGCCAGAGTCCGAGACAATGGCGACATCATCAAGGGTTCGTGATTGAATTCGGAAGATGGCGGTGCCGTTTGAAAATTCGGCTTGCAGAATCGACGTCAGGTTGACCAACTCTCCGATCGCCTCATACGTCACTTGGTCTCGAGGTTGGATTCTTGTGATCACATCAAGCCCATTGCTGAGTTCTGTGAACTGACGTGGCCGTCCCACATAGGTCCCGCGAGACCCTCGCATGTTGATTGCCCAGCCATTGTCATTGTTGAACCCTTCAGTTGGGTTCAAAAATGTAACTTGCTCGTAGTTGGCAACATCACCGTCACTTGTGACGAACGGTCGCAGGGTTATTTCAACATTGTCGATGGTCAATGATTCGACGTACAGACCACCTCGAACCACAACCTCGTCGCCGTCCGAGACAACGCCCAACACGTCTTGCAGGACGGGGTATTGCGTGTTGTTGCCCACGTACCACAGGTTTGTCCCGTCCGCTTGAGGAACAGGATTCGGGTCTGGGAACTCTTGTCCAAGCGCGGCGGTACTTGCAACAAGCGACAACATGAAAGAGCAGAAGCGGGCGTAGGCCATAACGGACTCCTAAAAAGAGCGTCTCGAAGCGGCCTGGTCCCCCCTGGCCATCAAGAGAAGTAAATATTATGTAATAACCTATAACCATGCCAGCATAATTCTTGCCGCCTGTCTTAAACAAAAAAAGCCCTGGGGATATCCCCAGGGCCCTTTTCTGGTCGTTTTGCACCTCAAGAGGTGCATCTGAATCAGTTGCAGGTGCTGCCGAAGTTCGAAAGCACTTGGATCAAATCACCGTACTCAACGTCGCCAGAGGCATTGACGTCGGTGCGGCAGGAGCCAAGCATCTCAAGCAAGCTGTCAACGTCAGCGTTATTGATGTCGCCGTCGTTGTTGATATCGCCAGTTGCTTCGACAATTTCGAGCACTTGGCCAGGTTCGCCACAGATGTTGGAGTTGTCGGTACCGATGCGGTACTCGGGGAAGTAAGGCGTGTCGATCGCGTAATCGGCTTCTGTTTCGAGTTCAGAATCCTCAGGATCGGTTGGGTTTGGGAAGTCCAGATCATTGTTCTGAACAAATCCGCAACCTGAGAACATCACCTGTGGTTGACCACCAGCGGCCGATGCGTGATCGACCCAAGCCACGCCACCGTAAAGGTTGGTGATGGTTTGGTTCTTGATGAAGCAAGAGTTCAAGAATCGGAACTCGTCAGTTGCGAGGGAGCCTTCAGCGTCCCAGTAGAACGTGCCACGTCCAGATTCGTTTTCAGCAATGATGCAATCCGTGAAGGTTGCGCGGCCCGAGAGTGCGTGAATGGTGCCATCGGCGGCCCGGGAATCATTGTTGTTGATTTGGCAGAAAGTCCATGTGGAGTCTGCGCCGTCTTGGTGAACGATTCCGTACTGAGCGGCATCGTTGTCATACACCATGACATTGTGGAACGTGGGTCGGGTGGAAAGGTCGCCGATGATCGCAACCACGCAAACGGGAAGGCCATTGACCTGGCTGTGTGCGTTTCCAGTTGCGTACAGGTTGGTCAGCGTGCAGTCCACAAAAGCGGTCTGGTTGTCTGAACCAGTGACGGTGATGCCGCCACCTGAACCCTGCATTGATGTGATCAATGCACCATTAAATGTTCCCAGACCGGAGTCGGAGACAAGGGCAACGTCATCAACTGTACGCGATTGGAATCTCATGACGCCCGAAGCCATTTCGCCTTCACCGACATCAAAGCTGGGACGGGAGATCATTGGGACTTCAACCAAGTCACCTGAAGCGGTGTAATTGAACGAATCACGTGGTTGAATTCGTGTTTGAACGTCAAGACCGTTCGAAAGTTCGGTGAATTGACGGGGACGACCAACATAGGTGCCGCGGCCGCCTTCCATACGCATGGCCCAGCCATTGTCATTGTTGAATCCTTCAGTTGGGTTCAAGAATGTCACAGCTTCGAAGGCAGCGTCGCTGTCAACGAAGGGGCGGATGGTCAGTTCATTGTTGTCAATGAAGAGGGATTCGACGTAGAGACCGCCGCGAACCACAACTTCATCACCATCAGCAACGGCCTCAAGGACGTCTTGAATGACTGGGTATTGGGTGTTGTTTCCGACGTACCAAAGGAATGTTCCGTCAGCTTGAGGGACTGGGTTTGGGTCGGGGAATTCTTGGCCAAGAGCCACGGAAGCGACCGCCAGGGTCGCTGCAGTTGAAAGCACAAAACGCATGAGATTTACTCCATGAAGTCATGCCATTCAGCGGTCGGGACCACCCCTCCCAAGCGTCAGATGGTCCTCCCCCCTGACTGTCCGAACAGCGTCATAAGTGATTATATGCCAATAACTTATGCCCGACAATGGTTTAATTTGGAAAATTATCGGCAAACCGATAAAGCTTGGACGCAAAAAGAGGCCCTGGAGATATCTCCAGGGCCTCGACTTGTTATGAATGACTTGTGCTCCAGATCAGTTGCAGGAGTTGCCGAAGTTCGTAAGAACGTTCAGCATGTCGGCGAAGTCGACTTCACCAGACGCATCAAGGTCAGATCGGCAGAGGCCAAGCATCTCGTAGAGAGCGTCAAGGTCGGTGCCATCGATGGCGCCATCGCTGTTGATGTCAGCGGGGGTGGTCGAAGCTTCCGTGGTGTACCCGTTGCCGCCGTTGATCTCGCCAATTCGATACTCGGGGAAGTATGGAGTGTGGATGGCGTAGTCCGCTTCGGTTTCCAAGTAGGAATCCTCAGGGTCGGTGGGGTTGGGGAACGAAAGTCCGTTGTTGTTGTCGAATTCGCAATCAGAGAATGCGATTTGGGGCTGTCCGCCACCTGCGGAAGCATGATCAACCCAGGCAACACCACCGTACAAGTCGGTAATGGTGTCATTGCCTTCGAATTC
>PAFA01000079.1 GCA_002700845.1 Phycisphaerae bacterium
GAGTTCGTTTGCAAGACGCCGAAGATGTTCAGGCCCGCCTGCGGGCAATGGCAAAAGAAGATGCTTCCAGCGAGATTGATAAAGCTCTGGGAGAATTCCTTCCGGCCGACTTTGAACGCGAGGCTTGGAGCTTGGTTGACTTGGCCGACTGGCTGCAGCAAGAGCATGCTGCGCCGGTCAAGGTGGCTGAGTTGATGGAGTGCGATCGTGCGGGTGTGCGGACGGCTGCGGTTGCCGCGGCTCACGCCACCATTGACTCGGTTGACATGAAGCCAATTGAGCAGTGGTTCACCGAGACGGCGGGTTCAGACGCATTGCAGGCTTGGATGAAGCAGTACATGGGAAGCCTCGAAATCGATCTTGATGGGATTGATGACGTTGAAGAGCTTGAAGCCAAGATTGATTTCGTGCTCGATCGTGTCCGTGACGTATACGCCGAGCGGGTCCGTCGTTATCCCATCCGCTATCAGATCGAGGTGACAGGCCAGCAGTTGCAAGTTGACCGAGAAAAGGCAATCGAACAATTCTGCAAGATTGTTTCTATCCGGTATGACCTGGATTGGACGCCTGAGAATTTGCCGGCCAGCGATCCAACAGAATTGCTTCGCATCCTTGATGAAGAAGCAAAGCAATGGGATGACATTCGCTTTGCCGGCCGAGTGGAAGAGACTCTGGAGGCGCACCCTACGCCCGAAGATGTGGAGTCTTTTGCTGAAGCACGGGGAATCGGTTTGAGTGACGAAGACCGGGCGCAAATTCGAAATGACTCGGAGGCCTGGTTGAACCGACTGTTCCGTCGGCTGCAATCGGCTGAGATGGATCATTTGGAACGTACCGTGCTTCTGCAAGTGCTCGATGAGGCATGGAAAGATCACTTGCACAAGGTGGACATGCTGCGTGAGTCCATTTCGTTCCGTTCCTTCAGTCAGCGGGATCCCAAGATTGAATTTAAGCGGGAAGCATCTCGCTTGTACGACGAGATGTTGGAGGACGTTGACGGCGATGTTGGTCGGATGGCGTTCACCGCTCAGCTTCGCCCGGCGGCACCTCAATCTGCAGCTGGACAATCTCCCAACGGCGGCCCGCCCCAGGGTGGGGGTCAAAGACCAGCACAAGGTGGTCAAGTGCCATCAGCACCCCAATCCGCCCCTCGCACGGCCGCGCCACCACTGGCCCGTCCGGCGACGGCTGCGGTCGCGGGTGCAGCCGAGGCTCGTCGACCGGGCGGGGCAGGGGGTCGGGCGGCTCAACGTCCGGCCAACGTCAAGATCGGCCGCAACGAAATGGTCACCGTGATGAATCCCACCACCGGTGAGAAGCAGGCAATGAAGTTCAAAAAGGCTGAACCCTTGATTCGGGACGAAGGATGGCGGTTGGTGCCTTCGGGCTGAGACAGAGTTCTGAAATCTCGTTTGCCCAAGGCTCTAGAGGGCGTAAGTTTCTATTTGTGAAGAACTTATGCGCAATATTCATGTTGTTCAGCCTGCTTCCAGGTTGTGGTTCTTCACCCCAGATGGTGGCTTCTCCCGTATCAGTCGGGTGTTTGGAAGGCCCAGACGGTTCGTCGTTTGCAGGCCGGCTGGATGACCGATACGGCGCTCCTGATCCGTTGACCCGGTGGAACAATCCAACGCTTCGGGAGCTGCGCATCGAACGCGTCACGGTCTCGAATGGTCGTGTGCGGGTGATGGGCACACGGCAGAGCATTGAGCGTCAACAAACCGCGCGCTGATTTACGGCAAGTTCTCCACATCTGGCTGAGTTCTCCACGGCAAGAATTGCCGCGATTGACAACTGCGATTCGTTCGCCGATGGTGTCTCCGCGTGGTTGGCTTGTGGCGTACTGCGTGGATGGCGGTCCCTCCCCCCAGGACCGAGAATGGAGTCACCGTGGGCACCACCACGAAGAAGGAGCTGGTTGATCGGATTGCCGAGCTGACTGGAATGCGTCGTACGGATGTTCGAGACATCGTGCAGCTTTTCCTCGATGGCATGGTGGAAGAGCTTGCCGACGGAAACCGTTTGGAGTTTCGGGACTTTGGTGTTTTCGAAGTGAAACATCGGGCGGCCCGCATTGCTCAAAACCCCAAAACGCTCGAGCCGGTACCGGTTCCAGAACGCAGCGCTATTCGTTTCAAGGCTGGTCGACTCATGAAGATGGCCATGGAGGATCCCACCGGCTTCGAAGCCAGCTTTGGTCCTCGTCGGCTCTCCAGCATCGCTGCGGCTGAAATTGAAGTGCCGGGCACCACTGGTCGTCAGGCCGAGGTCAAGCCCATCTCCGAAGCCGCCAAGAAGGCTGCCGAGTCCAGCGCAAAGCATTGACGCGCATCTGTGGGTTGAGAGATCAATGCCCACCAAAGCTCAAAAATTTTTCTGTCTATGGCATCTGGCTGACATGAGTTGACAGTGTTTTTCCGTTTGCACTGTGGACAACCTGTCCTGAATCCTCGTTCGATCGACTGAACCCGTATTTTCCGATCATGGCCGAACGCAAATCAGGTGGAAAAGATGATCGCGCCCGGGGCATTGATCCGGCTCAAGCAGCTCGGCTGCTGCAATCGGTACCCCCGATAGATCGAGAAGCCGAGAAAGCGCTTTTGGGGTGCCTCCTTCTCGAGCCAACGTGTCTGGCCGAAGTCCATGAGTTTGTGCGCAAGCCAGAAGATTTCAGCGACCCGCGCAACTCTCGATTGTTTGCGGCCATCTCGGCCATCAGCGACAAGGAACCCAGTTGGCAGGTTCAAGAATTGGCGTCCAAGCTTGACGCCGAAGGCCAGTTGGAATCAATCGGAGGAACCGATCGCATTGCTTCGTTGATTGAAGCCATGCCTTCGGCGGCACGGGCCGCTCAATTTGCCAAGTTGGTTGGGAGTGCCGCTCATATCCGTGAGTTGATTTCTACTGCCACCGAGATCATTCACGATGCGTATCACGCCGGTCAAGATGCGGAAGGGGTAATTGCTCGCGCCGAACAACTGATGTACGAGGTCTCTCGTTCGCGTGACACCATGAACAACTCCACTTTGCAAGCGCTGCTTGAGTCTGTGATGGAAGACATTGAGCGTCGTGAGGGCGGGACATCTCGTGGGATCAAGACTGGGTTCTATGAATTTGACGACATGACCCAAGGCATGCAGCCAGGTGAGATGTTGATTTTGGCGGCTCGTCCTTCGATGGGCAAGACGGCATTTGCACTGAATATTGCTGAACAAGTCGCGCTCCGAGGAACGCGGACGCTGGTCTTCAGTTTGGAAATGAGTCGGGAGCAGTTGGTGGAGCGGATGCTGGCCGCCAAATCGGGTGTCTTTGCCGACAAACTTCGCAAGGGGTCCCTGGCCAAGGAGGACTGGAACCAGTTGATGCGGGCATCCAATGAGTTGTCCGAAGCGCCCTTGCACATTGACGACACCCCCGGGCTCACCATGCCACAGGCTCGATCTCG
The DNA here is from genome assembly GCA_002700845.1 of Phycisphaerae bacterium. GTDB lineage: Bacteria > Planctomycetota > Phycisphaerae > Phycisphaerales > SM1A02 > UBA8653. The sequence continues at coordinate 3,446 of PAFA01000079.1, forward strand.
GGCCCGCCGTTTGGCCAGCCGAGAATCTGGCCTGGGCTGCATCGTCATTGACTACCTTCAATTGATGAGCATGGGCACCAGGGTGGAATCTCGTCAGATTGAGATTTCCGAGATTTCACGCGGGATCAAAGCCATGGCTCGTGAGCTGAAAGTTCCCGTGCTGGCTCTTTCGCAGTTGAATCGTGCGGCCGAGCAGCGTGAAGGTCACCGTCCTCGCATGAGTGATCTTCGAGAGTCTGGGGCCATTGAACAAGATGCTGATGTGGTGATGATGTTGCACCGCGAGGAGTACTACCACCAGGCCACGCCCGACTGGTTGGAACACAACCCCGAGAAGCGCGGCTTGGCTGAATTGATTTTGACCAAGCAACGAAACGGACCCACTGGCACAGTCAGAATGACTTGGGACAGTCGTCTTACTCGGTTCAAGAACCACACCCCGCAACCCGGTCCGGGTGGCACGTACGAGTCGAAGCCCATCGGGCAAGATGAACCGTCCTTTGGCAATTTCTCCCCGGGACGTGCGACTGGTCCAGTTCAGAACCATCGTGATGGTGGGGGACCGGATGATCTGCCCATCTGATCAATTCGATTCTGCGCCTATTCGCTCCGTCCATTGAAGCCGCCCTCTTTGGGGTCTATTGGCAATGTTCGCGCTTTCGCGCCATGATGCACGCCACAGATGCCCGATTCACTGGAGGAACCTGATTTTCGCCGCCTCGTTGCTTCGGCACGCTGGGGCGACGATCACGCCTGGCGTGTGCTGGTGGAACATTGGACTCCTCGGCTGTTTGCCTTTCTGCACAGCCGCTGCCGGGACCCTGAACTCAGCGAAGAGTTGGTTCAAGACGTCTTTGTGAAAGTGGCGCAGCGTTTGGCGGACTACGACGAGCGGGGGCGTTTTTCATCTTGGATCATGCTGATCACCATCAATCGCCTGCGTGATGAAATGCGTCGTCGTTCTCGACACGCTCGACCGGTGGAAAATGAGACATTGGGGGCATTGGCGGGCAGCACACAAGCCGACGCCGAGGGGGGGCCAGCCGCGGAAGAATCTCGTCGTGCTTTGGATGGCGCACTGCGGAGCCTGTCGGATGCTGAACGCGAACTGCTGCACCTGAGACATGCCGTGGGGCTTTCATTTTCCGATATTTCTGAGTTGCTTCGCGAGCCTCGAGGGACCCTCTTGGCCCGCCACCACCGTGTTTTGGGCAAGCTGCGGGTGGTTTTGGCCCCGCACGACCCCAAAAATCCGCAGGAACCGAATGGTCCCGCAGACGAAGAAGGTGGAAGAGCATGAAACGGTGCAATCAGCCCAAACCTTCAAGCGTTTCACCAATGGCCATGGACCCCCACGATCCAAACCTGAATCCCAACTCCTCCGCGGAACCCGCCGGTGGATTTGTGGAATCCGCCTTTGGAGATCCGGAGCTTGAAGCCCAGTTGGCTTTGCATTTTGCGGACGAATCTTCCGCAAGTGGTGTTGACCTGTCGGCGTTGGCCTCACGTGTGGCACTGGCCTCGGTTGAAGAATTGCCCTCGCGGGTGTATCGATCGCGTACGCGTCGAGGTGCTTCGTTGCAAGCCGCAGCGTTGCTCGCCTTTGGCCTGGTCGCCCTGCGTTTGCTCGGCCCAGCATCTACGGAAGCTCCAGAGTCTTCGAGCATGTTCGTGGCCGCTCCCATCGTGTTGCCCGAGACAATCCTTGCTGACATGGACTTGTTGACCCGCGACATGGTCGTTCGTGAGCGCACGTTCTCAAACCTGTCGGGAGTTGCAGATTTTGAGTGTGAACTTGAATCCCTGTTCCCAGAGGGGGAGTTCCAATGCGATTCATGACCATTTCACCCGGGCACAATGATGCTCGCAGGATTGGGCATCGGGGCTGGGTTCCTGTCGTCATCGCCACGGCGATGTTGCTGGCGGTTGTGGCTCCGGCGGCAGACGAAATGCTGCGGGGCAACGCTTTTGCCCAAGAAGCATTGGTCGTGGCTGAAGATTTGGACCCTCGGTTGTCCGAACGTCTCCGAAGTCTCCACGATTCTGACCCCGAAGGATTTGCCGAACGTATTGCTTCCAGCACCCAATTGCGGGCCTTGGTGGACATGCGTCGTGAAGACCGTCGGGCCTACGACATGAAAATTCTTGAGCTCAAGACTGATGCCAAGGTTCGTACCCTTGCCGCTTCGGTTCGTGAGTCTCGAGACAACGGTGACAACGCGGGCTTCGCTTCTGGACGTGAAGAACTCCGGATGCAACTTCGAATTCAAGCTGGCATGCGTCTGGCGAACCGACTGCTCCAGATTGAACGGATGCAAGACATGGTCGTTCAACTTCGTGAACAGTATGAACGGGAAGTCGATGAAGCCGAAGCCGATGTCGAGGTTCGTTTGCAAAATTTGTTGGAAATAGCTGACAAACCTGCGGAGTGATTTCCCGAACCCTACGATCCACACATGATCGAAGTTGGAAAAAAAGCACCCGCCTTTCATCTCGCCGATGGCGATGGTGAAAAGCATCGTCTTTCTTTATTTGCCGACCAGTACGTCGTGCTCTTTTTTTACCCCAAAGATGACACATCAGGGTGCACCAAAGAAGCATGTGCGTTTCGTGACTTGCAGCCAGATTTTTCCAAGGTCAAAGCCGCGGTTTTTGGCGTCAGCCCTGATCCGGTGGCTTCTCATGCGAAATTTGCCACGAAGTATGAGTTGAACTTCCCGCTGCTTGCGGACGAAAAGAATGACGATGGCACCCCGCCGCTTTGTGAGAAATACGGGGTGTGGCAAGAAAAAAGCATGTACGGGAAGAAGTACATGGGGGTGGTCCGGACCACCTATCTCATTGCTCCAGGTGGAAAAGTTATCCAGCGATGGGACAAAGTCAAAGTTCCTGGCCATGCCGAAGCTGTCTTGGAAGCCATTCGCGAAGATCGTGACGCGAACTGAACGGCGCACCTTCTGCCGAATGGGTTTGGTTCGTACCCCCAGTCGGGTTGTCCGCAATTGGCCAATGATCAAATCCGGGTAGGCTCCTTCTGATGTATGCGTTGCTGTTGGCATTTCGATACCTGCGAACCCGACTGATTCCGCTGGTGGCTATCGGTGCGGTGGCCCTTTGTGTCGCCCTTGTGGTCGTTGTGGTCAGCATCATGTCGGGCTTCTTGCACCAAATGGAACAAGCCGGCAAGACCATGATTGGTGATGTGGTCGTGACCAATGGTCTGCGCGGACTGCCAGATCCAGAAGGATTTGTTGCCTATCTCGAAGAAAACGAATCGATTGCCGCGGCCACGCCGGTGGTGGACACTTTTGCCACCATCCGGATGCCTTATGACGAAGTTCGTGGGGTCCAGGTGTGGGGCATTGATCCTGAGTCATTTGATGAAGTGACAGGCTTTGCCCAAACTTTGCACTGGACGCCGGAAGGCGTGGGAACGGACTGGAGCGAATCGGATTTCCGACGGGATCTTCCCCCAGAGCTGCTGGAACGTTTGGCAAACGAGGGACGTGCAATGGCGCGGGTTGAAGGGGACGGGACGATTCGACCAGGTATTTGTCTTGGTCTGGAAATCTCAATTGCGAACAAGAGAAATAAGGAGGGCACCTACGAACCGATGAACCGCTGGTTTATGCCCAACCAAGAACCAATTGTCTTGACCACGATTCCTCCGGACACGATCAGCACCACCCCGGAACCCGTCAGTATTGCTTTTGCTCCCGTCAACGAGTTTTCCAGCGGTTTGGTTCTGATCGACAAGGAAAGGGTTTTTGTTCCCCTTGCCGAAGCTCGACGCATGACCAACATGACGGCGGCTGAGGAAGTGGACGAAGAAGGTGTCCCAACTGGAAACATCTTCCCGGCTCGCGCCAGCAAAATTTTGGTTCGAGGCAACGGCCAGACCGAACAAGAAGTGCGAGATGAGGTTGATGCGGCTTATCGAGATTGGGCGAAGCAACAAGGGCATCCCATCAGACCGTTGATTTTGAGGGTGCAAACGTGGCGTGAAAACCAAGCGTCGTTTTTGCAACCGGTCGAAAACGAGCGGGAACTCATGCGCACACTCTTCAGTTTGGTGTACCTGGTGTGTGCCGGATTGGTGCTGGCCATTTTTCACGCCATCGTGACTGAAAAGACGCGAGACATTGGCGTCTTGCGTGCTCTAGGAGCCACTCGCCCGGGGATTGCGATGATTTTTGTTCAGTATGGATTTGTGATTGGTGTCTTGGGCGCCATCCTCGGCGTTCTTTTGGGCTGGGGCGTGGTTCACAACATCTCTTTGATCAATCAAGCCATCGGCGATCCGCCCATGGCTGCGGTATTTGTCTTGGGTGTGGTGGGGGTACTTGGAGTATGGCGGTTTGCCTCTGGCTTCCGTTCGGGCTTCCTTGCCCCCCGTGTCTTGGGTGCGGCATTGATGGTGGTGGGCTTTGGGGTTGGCGCCGCCATTTGGTACGTCAAGGCCAACGGTTTGTCCCGCGTGATCTGGGACCCCGCGGTCTATTACTTCGCGGAGCCGCCCAATCGTATGGACTGGTGGACGGCTCTGACCACGGCCATTGGTGCGGTGATCTTTAGTGTCGTGGGCGCGGTCTTCCCGGCCGCTCGTGCGGCAGATGTTGACCCCGTGGAGGCGTTGCGACATGACTGATCCGATCGCCACCACCGTTCTGAAAGCCACCGGCTTGCACCGCACCTACCGGCTGGGCCGAGTGGAAGTGCCGGTCTTGCGAGGGGTTGATCTTGAGGTGAAAGAGGGAGAGTGGCTTTGCGTCTTGGGCGCCTCGGGTTCGGGCAAGAGCACATTGCTTCATCAACTCGGTGATCTGGATCGTCCTGATCGTGGTGCAATCGCGTGGCGGGGTCGAGACCTCTCTGACATGCGACGCCGGGAACGCGAGACGTACCGAAATCGTGCGGTTGGATTTGTCTTTCAGTCGTACCACCTGATGCCAGAACTCAACGTGTTGGAAAACGTGATGGTGGCTTCCATGGTGGGTCACGATCCGTTTGCTTGGCGTTCGATGCGATCAGAAGCTGCTCATCGAGCGGAGGAGTTGCTTGATGCCTTCGGCTTGGGGCATCGGTTCTCTCATCGTCCGGCTGAACTCTCTGGCGGAGAACGCCAACGTGTGGCCATTGCCCGCGCCTTGGTCAATGGTCCTGATGTGGTGTTGGCCGACGAGCCCACCGGCAACCTTGACGTCAAGACCGGCGAAGGCATCCTTGAAGTCCTCACGGAACGACACCGTCTGGGCCTGAGCATCGTCATGGTGACTCATGATGCAAACATTGCGGCCCGCGCCGATCGTGTCGTGAAGATGGTGGATGGTGCTGTGGTCGAAGATGCTCAGGTTGCACCAGAAGCTACCCACTAAGACAGAATCTGGCTTCTACTCATGGACGCGCCAGTACCGCGCGGCCCCACGCAGGAATCCGGCTTGATCTCCACCCAGAAACGCCAGCATCGCTTTGGTGTCCGACGTCTTTGAACGGGAATGCAGTTCCGAAAGATCGCGATTCAGAGTCACCAACATCTCCACCAGCAGACCAAAGGCGGCGTCTTCTTGCCAGGTCAACGGCCCGGGTTGTTTGGACCATGGTGCCGCCAGTTGAATGGGACGTCCTTCGTCTCGGAGGGACTGCACGGCATGGGTCCGTGATGGGCCATCGATCCGAGAGCGACCGGTGAGCGCGCTGACCACCACTTCACGCATGCCGGCATACCACCAGCGCACGGCTTGCCGCGGACTTTCATCTTGGTGTTGCCGTGCCGCCACCAACAGGCGCACCAACACGCTTTGTTCTTCCGCCGTGGGAGGTTTGGTTTGTGGTGGAAGCAGGACGACCACGTGACGACCGGACGGTGTCCAAGACCCTTCGGGCTCAGGAGCACGTCCCAGTTGCTGGGCCGCGTCTCGGTAAGCCGCCTCAGTTTGCGAGCGAGCCACAAGCAAACGCGTGGTGCTGAGCGGACGTTCGACGCCGAAAGGGGCCAATGCCAAGTCGATTGATCGAAGCAGGTCCGAGGGGGCGGTCTCTAGGGTGAGACCGTCTGTCTGGCCCAGTTGTACGCAGAGTCGTTCGAACGACGCATCTTGTTCAGGTCCCATCCCAAAACCCGCTTGCCACTTGGTTTGGGGCCAGGCGGGGATCTCCGGCCAGGATGGTTTGTCGCCCAGCCGGGCAGCGGCATCGCCAGTTCGAAGCCGGAGCCGGGTCCGATCGGCACCAAATTTCAAATCGTTCAACGTGGAACGCAGACTTGGATCCCGAACCGTGGCCAATCGAATGGCCCGATCGGCAACCTCAGCGGAACCTTCCCAGCGATCTGACCATGCCAAAATCGATTGGGCGAAATCGAGGCTGCTGCGTGGTGGTTTGGTCTCCAAGAGGGGTTTTGCCAAGATCCAGGCGTCACTTGGATCGATTTGCCCCCACGGCAGCACTCCCTCAATCGTCTGCAAGCCAGAGGTTTGTATGGATTCCACCCGAATTTGGCGGACACGTGGACCAAAGTCCGCCACATCCAGAACCCCAGGGATCACGGGGGGTTGCGTCAGTTTGGCAGCGTGGAGCATGACCAAGGTGAAAAATTGCATACAGAAAGCCTCCAAGATGCCCAAGAACGGCTCATGCGGGCGGATCACTGAACCGACAACCGATGGTACGACGGTTGCATACTGTTCTGAGCGGCGAAGGCCGTTCCTCGGCCCGGGCGTGCCCCAGACCGGAAAGGTGTTTGAAGATGTTTGAACGATTCACAGATCGAGCTCGAAAAGTCATGTCCCTTGCCCAGCAAGAGGCCCAACGCTTCAACCATGAATACATCGGAACGGAACACGTCCTGTTGGGCCTGGTGAAGGAAGGAAGCGGTGTGGGTGCCAATGTGCTCAAGCGGCTGTCCATCGATTTGCGGAAGGTTCGCATCGAAGTCGAGAAGCTGGTCAAAGCTGGTCCCGAAATGGTGACATTGGGCAAGCTGCCTTTGACCCCACGGGCCAAGAAAGTTATCGAATACGCCATCGACGAAGCCCGCAGTTTGAACCACAACTATGTCGGCACCGAACACCAGTTGCTTGGCCTCTTGCGGGAGCAAGATGGCGTGGCGGCTCAAGTATTGATGAACCTTGGCCTGAAGCTTGAAGAAGTGCGTGAAGAAGTCCTCGGTCTTCTTGGTGCTTCTATGGAGGATGGTGAAGAAGTTGATGCTGAAGAACTCGAAGAGGGTGAAGACGGTGAGTCTGCCGGCGTTACCCCAAGCGGTCGGCCTCGAGGAGGCAAAAGCCGCACCCCAGCACTGGACAACTTTGGTCGTGATTTGACCGAGTTGGCCAAGAAAAACGAACTTGATCCGGTCATTGGTCGGGCCAAAGAAATCGAGCGTCTGGTGCAAATTCTTTGCCGTCGAACCAAGAACAACCCCGTGTTGCTTGGGGAAGCCGGAGTCGGCAAGACGGCCGTGGTCGAAGGCCTGGCCCAAAGCATCGTGGCTGAAGAAGTTCCCGACTTGTTGCACGATCGTCGTGTGGTCGTTCTCGACCTGGCCATGATGGTGGCCGGAACGAAATACCGCGGCCAGTTTGAAGAGCGGATCAAAGCCGTTATGAATGAAGTCCGCCGTGCGGGCAACATCATTCTCTTCATTGACGAACTCCACACCTTGGTGGGTGCGGGTGGTGCCGAAGGTGCGATTGACGCATCCAACGTCTTGAAGCCGGCAATGGCTCGGGGCGAGATTCAATGTGTGGGTGCGACCACCTTTGATGAGTACCGCAAGTACATCGAAAAGGACGCCGCGCTTGAACGCCGCTTCCAGTCGATCGCGGTCGAACCACCCAATGAGGAAGACACCCTCGCCATTCTCAAGGGATTGCGTGGCCGCTACGAACAGCACCACAAGGTTGACTTCACCGACGAGGCCCTCCGTGCCGCGGTTGAGTTGTCCGGTCGCTACATGAGCAATCGAGTTCAGCCGGACAAGGCAATTGATGTGATTGACGAAGCTGGCGCCCGTGTGCGTCTCAAGACCATGCGAAAGCCACCAGATTTGGCCGACCTCGAAGCCGATATCGAGAAGCTCTCGGTTGCCAAGGACGAGGCCGTCCGCAGCGCTGACTACGAAAAGGCTGCGGAAATCCGCGACCAGGCCGAAGCCCTACGGAAGCAGAAGGAAGATGCCCAAACCCAGTGGCGTGAGCAACTGCAAGATTCTGCAGGCACCGTGGACGATGATGTCATCGCCGAAGTCATCTCCAAGATGACCGGGGTGCCACTGACCCGTTTGTCCCAAGGCGAAGCCGACCGCTTGCTCAGGCTCGAGGATGAACTGCACCAAAAGGTTGTCAGCCAGCACGATGCGGTCACCGCCGTGTCCAAGGCGATCCGTAAGGGCCGCGCTGGTCTGAAAGATCCGAACCGGCCTATGGGCTCGTTCCTCTTTGTTGGACCTTCTGGTGTTGGTAAGACACTGCTTTCCAAGGCCCTCACCGAATTTATGTTTGGTGATACCGATCACATGATCCACTTGGATATGTCCGAGTACATGGAGAAGCACTCTGTCTCCCGTCTCGTCGGAGCGCCTCCCGGTTACGTCGGCTATGAAGAAGGTGGTCAGCTCACCGAACAAGTGCGCCGAAAGCCGTACTCGGTGATCTTGCTTGACGAAGTCGAGAAAGCTCACCCTGACGTCTTCAACATGATGCTTCAAATCATGGAAGAAGGCCACCTCACCGACTCGTTTGGTCGCAAGGTTGACTTCCGCAACACCGTTGTGATCATGACCTCGAACATCGGGGCCGAGATCATTAAGGGCGGATCTTCCTTTGGCTTCGGTCGTCGCGACGACACCCCGGATTACGACGGCATGAAGAAAGCCCTTATGGGTCAGGTCGAGAAGTTCTTCCGTCCGGAGTTCATCAACCGTCTTGATGACGTGATTGTCTTCCGTCCGCTCGATCGCGAAGACCTCGCTTCGATCATTGACTTCGAACTCACGAAAGTTCGGGAGCGTCTTGAAATGCGTGGGCTCTCGCTCAAGCTTGATCAGCCCGCCAAAGAGTTCTTGATGGATAAGGGATACAACCCTGATTATGGAGCCCGTCCGCTTCGTCGTGCGATTGGTTCCTACATTGAGGATCCGCTGGCCGAAGCTTTGCTGTCTGGCGAATACCTTGAAGGTCAAACCATTGAGGTCACCCAAAATGAAGGGCAAGACCACTTGTACTTCACCGCAACCGGTGAGCCCAACAAGGCCCCGGAGTCGAGTGCGGAGCCCAAGCCCGAAGGTTCTGATGATGCCGAGGCATCTACCGAAGCTTCCAGCGACGGTGC
>PAFA01000080.1 GCA_002700845.1 Phycisphaerae bacterium
AGCGTCCGCCGTCGACAATGCGGACTTCAATTTGAGTCGCGCCCGCATCGACCGCATTTTCGACGAGTTCTTTGACCGCACCTGCCGGGCGTTCCACCACTTCTCCGGCGGCAATTTGATCCACCAAAACTCGGGGCAGGGCACGAATCGACATGCCCACAGACTACGCCGAATTCAATCAATCGCGAGTGCGAGCGACAACCGGAATGTGCCGTCCGGGACCAAATGCTTTGGCCGAGACCTTCAGTACCACTGGAGCTTGGCGACGCTTGAATTCACTGCGTTGCACCATTGGCAAGATCTCTCCCACAAGTTCCGGCTCGGGCAGGTCAGATTCTGCCCGTCCACCCTCGATCCATGCTTCAAGGACGCGATCCAGCCGGTCATATGAAGGCAAACTGTCGGCATCGCATTGATCTGGCCGGAGTTCTGCGGAAGGAGGCTTGGTCAAGGTGGAGGATGGAATCGGCGGCCCATCAAACCCGAATCGTTCGGGATAACGGTTGATGTGGACGGCCAGTTCATAGCACTTGGATTTGAACACATCACCGATTGGCAACAAGGCGCCACACATGTCGCCATAAAGCGTGGAGTACCCCACAGCCAACTCGCTCTTGTTTCCAGTGGCCAAAGGAAGGTGCCCTTGAGCATTGGCCAGGCCCATCACCAAAACCCCACGCGCGCGAGCCTGCAGGTTCTCATCCGTTACACCCCCCACTTCGCCAAGGACAGGTGTCAAGCATGACCGAAGAGCTTCGTGGATTGGTTCGATGGCAAGTTCATGCACGTGATCCATACCCAAGCCTGCTGCCAAGGCATACGAGTCATCGAGGGACCCTTGTGATGAATAACGACTTGGCATGCAAATGCCGTGAACGGACTTGGCTCCCAATCCGACCGTGGCCAAGGTTGCGACCAACGCACTATCTAGACCGCCAGACAATCCCAGAACGACCGACTCGTGACCCGTTTTCCTTACGTAGCCAGAAATACCACAAGCCAATGCATTGACCAATTCATCGAGGGGATCAGGATCTGAATATTCAGCCGGATTGCTCAAATCCAACGAGGTGCCCCCTGGGGACCATCCCGAATTAAGGCGGAACAAATCCCCTCCCGGCGTGGCCAGCATGGCACGTCCATCAAAAAGCAACTCATCGTGGGCACCAAATTGGTTCAACACCGCAACCGAAGCATTGGCTCGACGAGATACTTCTTGCATGCGCTGCTGTTGCGCCACTGATTTACCACTCACAAATGGGCTGGCCGAAACCGCCAAAATCAGATCTGCTTTCACATGAGACAAGGGATCTTGGCTGTAGGACCGGACACCGGCATCAACGCCATGCCAGAGATCTTCACAACAAAGCACCGCCACGGTGTTGCCTTCAAGTTCGAAATGCAGGACCGCATCCCCAGAATCAAACCAACGGTCTTCATCAAAAACGTCGTATCCCGGAAGCAACCACTTGTCGTGATAAGAGTCAATTGCACCGCCGCGAAGCAGTGCGACTGCATTTCGAAGACCTCGCGGACCGGGAACAGCACGCGGTAGCCCCACCAACATGGGCGGACCATCGATCGTGGATGAAGCCAATTGGGCCAACGAAGCTTCTGCGGCTGCAACAAATCCGTCACGCAACAACAAGTCTCGCGGTGCGTACCCGGTAATGGACATCTCGGGCATCACCAGCAGCGAAGCACCAGCGGCTCGGGCCTCATCATGCAGTCGCAGGATCCCCTCACGATTTCCAGTGAGATCGCCAACGAGCGGATCGGGATGACCAAAAAATATCTTCAAGGGTGATGAATTCTAGCCCGGTATTGATCTGAAACAACAACGACCGCTCCTCAGGGAGGAGCGGTCGGTGCGAAGGGGGTTGGTCAAGGGTGTCAGTTGATGATCGAAGTGCAGTCTTCGATGGCATCAATGACCTGACGAACAGTGAATGGCTTGCGGATGCAGCCCGCGTAGCCCTTCCGGAGATAAGTCTCGTTGCGGGGGTCGGCGGTGCGACCACAGACGGCAATAAAGTCGGTGGCACGATCTTCATTGGCTCGTATGGCCTCCACAATCTCAACGCCGCCAGGCAATGAGGTGTCAAGAAGTACCACATGAGGCGTGAATCGTTCACACTCAATCCCAGCGACAAATCCGTTCTCACAGCCACGAAGTTCATAAGTCGTGTTGTCGCCCAGAACTTTGAGCAATGTGTCACGGGTGGCCACATCGCTTTCGACCACGAGCACACGGGTGGTGCCGGTCATCAAGCCGTCCAGCGGAATGCCGTGCTGCTTCATAAATTTAACCAGACTGCTTTTTGGGATTCGTCGGTCTTTTGAACCAGGGATTCGATAACCCTCGATCTCACCTTTGTCGAACCATTTGCTCACCGTGCGAGCCGCGACATTGCAGATCTTCGCGACTTCGCCGGTCGTCAGTACTTCTTTTTGATCCTGAAATTCGGTCATCACAAGACACTCCAGTGCGGGCATGGGATCCGCGGCTGATACATGTGTCGGTTGATTCGAAGGGGAGGTTTCGTCGACGTATGACGAATTTCACATTTCTTCGGCTTCGTCCGAGAATGAAGCCACGTGCTGCAAAAATTCGTCAACGTCCAAATTGGTGGTGTCAAAAGAGCACATCAATCGGTGCATGGCCTCTCGAGCATCACCAAAGGGGTAAAAACCGGTCTGAGACAGCATCCAGTCTCGAAGGTCATCTGGAGGACAGACAAAGACCCCATTGGCCTCAACCGGGTGGACCGGGGGCAGTCCACGCTCAATCAACCCCTCAGCCAAACGAGTTGCCATCGCATTGGCCTGCGCCGCATGCTTCAGCCAAGCCCCATGGCGCAAGGTCGCTTCGAACATCGCTGTGACCACCCGATGTTTGCTTAACAAATGACCGGTTGATTTTCTTAAGTAAGGAAAGCGAGATGCGCCGCGGCGAGCCGCCTCACCATCACCCTGAGGAAAGAACACCACTGCTTCACCAAAAGCCAAACCGTTTTTAGTGCCGCCAAAGGAAAGAACATCAATACCCGCCGCCCCTGCCAATTCATTGGGTTCTACACCAAGGCCGGCAACCGCATTGGCAAAACGAGCACCGTCACAGTGAACGAGATACCCAGCCTCGTGCGCCAAGTCCGTCAACTCCCGAATTTCTTCGGGTCGATAAACCGTCCCGAACTCCGTTGGATTCGAAATTGTGACCACACCGGGGGCAGGTTGGTGCACATCACCACGACCGTTTTCCGCAACAAAATGAAGGTCCGCCGGAACCAGTTTCGAGGGATGCGATGAGAAGACTGTGGTGCGGCATAACGTGATACGTTCAGGAGCTGTCGATTCGTCGTCATTCCAATGCGCATGCCGGTGGCACACGACACGCTGCCAGGGCTCAGTCAAACTTGCAACCGCAAGTGTGTTGGCCGCGGTCCCCGTCGCAACGAAGAACACTTCGATATCAGTGGCGAAGATCTCTCGAAAGGCATCGACAGCCCGTTTGGTCCACGGGTCATCCCCATAGCCTTCAGCATGACCCGAATCCAGTGATTGAAGTGCGGAAATCGCCTCGGGAACCAAGCCCGAGTTGTTGTCGCTGCGAAAAGTACGCATGTATTAAACCGTAGGACCTGAGGACCGAACCGCATCATCCAAAGCAAATTTGGCGTCGTTGGCACGGAACTTCTTGGCCAATGCCGTCGCCGCTTGGTCGTACGCCGATGCATCCGACCACGTTGCTCGGGGATCCAACACCCCTGAAGGCACTCCAGGAACTGCTTCGGGCGTCAACAGACCAAAGACCGGGTGAGGCTGGCAGGGTGCATCATTCAATGAACCATCCAGAATGGCGTGAACCATGGCCCGAGTGTGAGCAAGAGGGAAGCGTGATCCAACGCCGTATCCCCCACCGCTCCAGCCAGTGTTCAACAGCCAGACTTTGGTGCCATGTTCCGAAATACGTTCGGCCAACATTCGGGCGTAGAACACGGGCGGACGAGGCATAAATGGGCCGCCAAAGCAAGGTGAGAAATTTGGTACTGGCTCGGTCACACCGGCCTCAGTACCCGCCAGCTTGGAGGTGTATCCGTTGACAAAGTAGTACTGCGCTTGCTCCGGAGTCAGTCGTGAAATTGGGGGCAAGACCCCCGTGGCATCCGCGGTCAGAAAAATGACATGACGAGGATGTCCAGCCACTGAAGGCTGAAGCGCTCCATCCATAAACCGAATGGGATAAGTGACCCGGGTGTTTTCCGTCACCGAACCGTCGTCGTAATCTGGCTTCCGGTCAGGCTGAAGCACCACATTTTCAAGCACACTGCCGAATCGGATGGCATTCCAAATCTCTGGCTCACCGTCCTCAGAAAGCCGGATGCATTTGGCATAGCAACCGCCCTCAACATTGAAGACGCCGTCAGTAGACCAACCGTGTTCGTCATCGCCCACCAGTGACCGCTCCGGATCAGCCGAAAGGGTGGTTTTGCCTGTCCCTGAAAGTCCAAAGAACAAAGCAACATTTTCGGAATCCTGACGGTCCACATTGCACGAACAATGCATCGGGAAGACGTCCGCCTCCGGAAGATCATGGTTCATTGCGTAGAAGATCGACTTTTTGATCTCGCCCGCGTAACGCGTGCCCACGATCAGCACCATTTTTCGCTCAAGAGATTGGAAGATGGCAATCTTTCCATCAACACCAACAGCAGCCGATTGCTCTGGGGTCAGTTCCAACGCACCAGCATCAAAGATGGTCCAGTCTGGACCGAAGGACGCATCAGCGCCCTCGGCCGGAATAAAAAGTGTGCTGGCAAACAACGCGTGCCATGCTTCCTTGGCCACGACACTGACTTGGCAACGGTAACGCTCGTCAGCACCAGCAAAACCATCAAAACGGAAGAGCTCGTCGCAGGATCCAAGATATTCTCGGACTATGGATTCCAACTTTGAAAATTGTTCAGGGGTACAAGGCTGATTGACTTTGCCCCAATCGATGTTGTTGTGGATGCCTGGGGTGTCCTCAAGGAATTTGTCACCTGGGGAACGCCCCGACCGCGAGCCAGTGTGCACATTCAGAGCGCCATTGGCTGCCAGATGCCCCTCGCCACGCCGAACCGCGTGTTCCACCAAATCTGCCACCGCCAAATTGGTGTGAACAGTCCGGCCTTCGAGGAAATTCAGTCTTTCATCAACAGTCATGGGCATGATTGATTCCAAGGGGGTCGCGAACTGATCATTCTACGCCCGTAGGGCCACCTTGACAGGATTGCCGGAGGCTACAGGCTTCGGTAGAATCGGCATCTTGCCTCTGGCGGCAGTAGCTCAGTTGGTTAGAGCGTCGGATTGTGATTCCGGATGTCGGGGGTTCAAGTCCCCTCTGCCGCCCTTGAAGACGTTCGCATTCCTGCGTACGCTTTACAATCTGCCCTCCCAAGGGTGTACCTCTGGCGAGGTAGCTCAGTCGGTAGAGCACCGCATTGAAAATGCGGGTGTCGGCGGTTCAAGTCCGCCTCTCGCCACTTCAAACTGCCGTCCCTAAGGGGCGGCGGTTTGCGTTTTGGGGCACGCTCAAGCCACGTCACGGACCGTTGCGGGGTATTGCCTGTCGATCGCTTCATGCAGTTCGGATCGCATGGCCAGCATGGGCTCTGAGACCAAGCCCAGCACATTGGTCACGAAGCGGTGGGCAGAAACCAAACCCAAAGGTGTGGTGCAATACGACAACCGGTCGCCCCGACGTGATACGGGGAGCACGCTGAACTGGCGAGCCCGACGCGGTGTCACCAATTTCACGGCCTCCTGTTCGGGATACAAGCGACGTGGATCCACGCGCCCACCCCACTGGGACATCTGTGCGGCCCATGCCGCTTCCACCGCAGCCGGGTCAACACCAGCATGCTCTTCAGCCAATGCTCCGAGCGGCCTGGCCGGGGTTGATTCTTGGAGTTCGAGCAGACGATTGAGTTCAGCCGGGTCAAGCTCGCCGGCTGCACACAAAAGATCTCCAATGCGAGTGCTGGTGGTCATGCTCCGAGCATCGGTTCATGCTCGGAGCAAGTTCATTGGCCGTCGCAGAACCTACCGGAACCGCGTCCGACGACACCGAAGGTTTGGATCATTCCGGCAATGAGCGAGGATTCCGGTCCGAGAAGGTGAAGCTTGGTCCGAATCAAACCCCAAGATGCTCGGGATTCAATGGATGCAGATCCTCGGGAACGAACAGTCCATCCTTGCGGATAACTTCCCCATCAAAGGCAATCGTGCCGCCTCCGTAATCTTCACGCTGGATCAAAACCATGTCCCAGTGGATTGAGGAACGGTTTCCGTTGTTTGCCTCTTCGTACGCATTTCCTGGGGTGAAGTGCAAACTGCCAGCAATTTTTTCGTCAAACAAAATGTCGTTCTGGGCGTGCATGATGAAGGGGTTAAAGCCAATGGCGAATTCACCGATGAACCGAGCACCCTCGTCGGTATCGAAGATTGCCCCCAAATGCTCGCCGCCTTTATCCGCGCTATGTTCGATAATTTTTCCGTCTTTGAATACCAAACGGACATTGGCGAAGTCATTGCCTTGGTATCGCGTTGGCGTGTTGTAGTGCATGATCCCGTTAACGGAATCGCGGACAGGTGCCGTAAAAATCTCACCATCAGGGATATTCATATTGCCACAGCACGGGACCGAGGGAATACCTTTGATTGAGAAGGACAAATCGGTTTCACCGGGTCCGCAAATGTGAACTTGATCGGCAGCATCCATTCGAGCTTTCAAGGGCTCTACGGCTTTGGCCATTCGAGCGTAGTCCATTGTGCAAACTCGGAAGTAAAAGTCTTCATACGACCCAGTACTCATTGATGCCGATTGGGCCATGCCGGGCGCAGGCCATCTCAAGACGCACCAGCGGGTGTGGTTGACGCGTTGCTGAAAATGCACGGGAGTCTGGTAACCCGTACTCCATCGCTTCTGGTCTTCGCCGGCAAGGCCAGCCAATTCGTTGGCGTTGTTTCCACCGCGAAGGCCAAGATACGCGTCCATTTTTTCCATCCGGAAGCGGTCGTACTCAGCTTGGATGGCCACCTGACCGTCGGTCGCATCTTCGATAAGCGCCCGCTGCAAACGATTATTTCGGAGCGTGACATGCGGGTGAGCACCCACAGATTTTGCTGCTTTCACCGCCGCAATCACCATGGATTCCGGAATATCAAAAGCTTCAATGAGGATGTGCTCGCCGGCTTGCAGCCCCGTTGAATGGTGGATGAGCAGGTCGGCCAATCGTTCGTGTCGTGGATCCATAGTCAGAGAGTCTACGCCGTCGGCTCTGGTGGTTCCTCTTCGCCAAAGATCGAACGCAGCACATCAGCGCGGTCTGAAGCCGGAGAATCGCTTTCCCGGAACCACATGCGTGGAGAAAAATCGGCCGAGCGGGGCGACAACCGGAACCAACTTGCGGCTCGTGAGGTTGGGTGAGCCCCGCCAAACCAAAAACCAAGATCATCACGACCATGGGCGACACGTCGTCCATCGGTCGGTCGTAAATCCCAACGCTCCACAAACTCTCCGAGCAAGGCCGTCTCAAAATCAAATCGATCTTGATGATCACTGCTGGCAACGACGATGGCGTTCTCCGCCCCAGGTTTGAACTGCGCAAAAGCACGATCCAATCGCTTTCTCATCCGTGGGGTGTGATCGATGAACCCATCGGGCATGCCAATGTGCAGCACAACACGCTGACCATCATGAGGGGCCAGAACGCGGATGCCACCCAAATCGACACCATTGTCATCAGTCACTTTAAGTTCGTCGCCAACGCTGGCGTACCGAAGGAAATCCATTCCCTCCTCCACCAAACGCTGCATCTGGCGATCGGTCGAATCTGGACTCCAACGCACTCGAATGAGCCACGGACGCGGCACCATTTCCAACGCCCTTAGTCGGGGGGAAATCACAATTTGTCGGGAAGCTCGGTTGTCGATATCAGTCGCGACCCGCTTCACGTGTAAGTACACCTCGCGGTCACCTTTGATCACCCGAAGGTCGGCAGTCATATTGCCAACCGTGGGCACCTCGGTTTCAACATCAAATCCAAGAGCGAGCACATGACGGGCCAAGACCGCTTCGGCCAAGGCATCAAAAAATGCTTTTTCATCAGTTCGGGCTTCAAGAGCTGCACGAATTCGAACCAAGGGATGTCGGCCAATCCAGGCATCGATTTCCGAAAGCAATTCGGCATCAACCCGGTCTCGGAATCGGTGCAGACCACCGTTCATTATTTCAACCCCTCAAGCGATCTCTTGTGCGGCGGGATACCAGGCTTCGGGGAAATCTTGACCTCACCCCAAACGGAAACGCCAGCCTCTGAAGCAGGTACGCCGTTGATCAATGCTTGACGATCCAAACTGGCCAGTTCATCAGCCTGTCTTCGGGCCAAGTTCACCGTCAACGTGACCGTACCGTCACCGTACTGACGATCAAGAACTTCAGCCCGTCGCTCCAGATGATCGATGGCTTTGGCAGACGAATATGGCAACGTCACTTTTACCTCTTGAATCCCACCCAGTGCCAACGTCCGAACCCGATCGGCCAACTCATCAAGCCCCATGCCATCAACCGCGCTGATGGGCAAGGCCTCGGGACAGCGGTGCATCCACAACAGGCGATCACTGGGGCTGATCAAGTCCATCTTGTTGAGCAAAACCAACCGCGGCTGAGTTGTCGCGCCAATTTCGTCAAGCGTCCGGTCAGTGGTCTCCAGTTGCATTAATGCATGCGGATCGCTGGCATCGAGGACTTGGAGAATCAGTGACGAATGAATGGTTTCTTCCAAAGTCGCCCGAAAGGATGCAACCAAACGGTGGGGGAGATCACGAACAAATCCAACCGTATCTGAGACCAACACTTTGACACCGCCTCCCAGCGGCCAGGCATCTACGCGTGTCGACAACGTTGCAAACAGCATGTCGGCGACAAATGCTCCGCCATCGGTCAGGCGATTAAAAAGGGTGCTCTTGCCCGCATTTGTATATCCCACCAACCCAACAGTGAAATGGTCCTCGGTGCGATCAGCGACTTCACGGCTCTTGCGACGCTGAACTTCTGCCAACTCGCGGCGAAGCTGAGCCAGCCGTCCCCGGGCCAGACGCCGGTCGATCTCAAGTTGTGTTTCACCCGGACCTCGAGTTCCGATGCCCATAGGGGCGCCACCAGCCACTTGCCCGAGGTGGTCCCACATCGCCCGCAAACGGGGGTAGGTGTATTGCAACTGGGCGATCTCCACTTGCAGCTTGGCCTCTAGGGTGGCCGCCCGGCTGGCAAAGATGTCCAGGATCAACTCGGAACGATCAAGGATTTTGACCGAGCACGCTCGCTCCAACTCTCGAATTTGTGCCGGAGTGAGATCGTGATCGAAGACAATCAGACCCGCCGACAAGGATTTGGCTGCTGCCGCCAGTTCCTGCACCTTGCCTTTTCGAATCAATGTCTTCGCACTGGGCTTGGATAATTTTTGAGAAATGGTGCCGACCACTTCCGCACCCGCGGCTTCGACCAGAGCCGCAATTTCTCCAAATGGATCTTTTGGGTCACTCCAACGGCCTGGCAGCCCGACATGGACCAAAATGGTCCGTTCGGTCGCCACTTTCATGGTGTCGCGCAGCGGTTCGTGGTGGGCCAATTGGTTCTCCGTTGTGGAGTCTAAAGCATCACAACGGCTACCCTCTATTCAGGAATTCACTTTGCGTCCTCGTTGGCCCACCATCTTGATGCTCTTCGCCAGCACAATCATCGTGCTGAGGCTGCCTTCTGCACTGACCAAGAGGTCCCAAAGGGCCGAGTTGGCCCAGGGTTTGTTGGATGTTGCTCAGACTCTGGAATCTGACTTTGTTCGAGAAATCTCCCGTGAATCGCTTCGAGAAAGCGCGATCCAAGGCATGGTGGAGGGCACCGGGGATCCGTACACCGTGTGGATTCCGCCACGGGACCGCGATGGATTCATGAAAGAAGTCCAAGGCACATTCGCCGGAATCGGTGTTTCTGTGGTCTCCGACCCGCTCGGTGCCCTGATTCGAACCCCCCTCGATGACAGTCCCGCCATGGCCGCTGGTCTTCGTGCGGGCGACCTGATCGTGGCCGTTCAATCAGAACGACTGGCGGAAATGACCTTGCCCAAGATCATCGATCTGGTGGCGGGCCCTGAGGGATCAACCGTCCAAATCACTGTACTGCGAGGAGAAAAAGAAGAAAATTTCGAGGTCATCCGGCAACAAATCCGTACCCGTACGGTGCTCGGACTTCGTCGCACTGATGGTCAATGGGAATGGCAACTGAATGATGGCACTTTGGTGGTCCGAATCGATCAATTCCTTGACGAGACACCAACCGATCTTCTTTCCGTGATCGAGAACCATCCCGAAGCCACCGGACTGGTACTCGACCTCCGAAGCAACCCTGGCGGCTCGCTTTCAGCAGCAGTGCAAACCTGTGACTTCTTTCTTCAAGAAGGTGTGGTGGTAGAAATTCGAAATCGTCGCGAGGTGGAAGCGGTCTTTACCGCCAGCAACAACACCGCCACTTCCATCCCCATGGTGATTCTGGTGAACGAAGGATCCGCATCCGCCAGCGAAATTGTGGCGGGCGCACTGCAACACCACAAACGGGCCACTGTGTTGGGGCGACGCACCTACGGGAAAGGATCAGTGCAAAAGATCCGAGACTTTGGCAAAGGTGGCACCTTGAAATACACCTCTGCGTCCTACCACTTGCCCAATGGACGCAGTGTGCAACGCGTGGATGGGGAAGACCTTTGGGGTGTTGATCCCAATATGATTCTGAAAGAGCCGGAAGATTGGCTGGCAATCATTGAACGCTGGGCCGACGTAGGCATCATCACTGACGGACCAGAGTGGCCAGAGGTCACTCCGAATCAGGACTGGATTCGTGACGAGTTGGCAGATGCGGAACTCCTGCAAGCACTCGATGAAATTCGGGGGAATCCGGAGTCCAAACCATGAGAATTTTGGGGTTTGAATCCAGTTGCGATGAGACCGCCGTCGCCGTGGTCGATGGTGGACACCAAGTCCGTGCCTCAGTGGTGCAATCCCAAGATGAACTGCATGAAACGTATGGCGGTGTGGTTCCTGAAATTGCGGGCCGCGCGCATGCGGAACGTATTGGAACCATTGTTGACCGAGCGTTGGCCGAAGCCAAAACCTCGTTCGATGAGATCAATGCCGTGGCGGTTGCTCACCGCCCGGGCTTGATCGGCTCGGTGCTGGTGGGCGTCGCCGCGGCCAAGAGCGTGGCGTGGCGATTGGGAGTTCCTCTCGTTGGCGTGCACCATGTCGAAGCGCACCTATGGTCCGGACTGCTTGAGGATTCCGTGCCCTCGTGGCCAGCTCTGGGACTGGTCGTCAGCGGTGGTCATACCAGTTTGTACCGAGTCGACGCACCTTTTCAGTGCACCGTGCTCGGGCGAACCATTGATGATGCGGTGGGAGAGGCGTACGACAAAGCTGCTGCCCTCTTGGGTTTGGGCTGGCCAGGTGGCGTCCGCGTGGATCAAGCGGCTCAACAAGGGAACGACAGCGTGTACAACTTCCCAATGCCCAACCTCAAGGATCGACCACTTGATTTTTCATTCAGCGGACTGAAGACCGCTCTTCGTTATGGCGTTCTTGGTTTGCCGGGCACCACCACTCGTAAACCCGAAGAACTTTCAATGGAAGAACGCAATGATGCTGCTGCATCCTTTCAGAAAGCCGCGGTTCGTACGCTCATTCGAGGCCTTCGCCGCGCTCGGAAGCAACACCCCGATGTCCAGTCCCTATTGGTCGGTGGCGGAGTCAGTGCGAATTCACGTCTGCGTGATGAATTGGAGTCTTTTGCTCAAGACGAAAGTCTCACGCTTCGTATCCCACCGATGAAGTGGTGCGTTGACAATGCCGCCATGGTGGCAGGGCTGGCCTGTGTCCGCCTCCAAGAAGAAGGGCCAGCGTCACTTTCGCTGGCGGCGAGTCCGAGATAATCCATGAAAGAATTCCTATTGGTTGATGCCCCCCACCCGGCCACGATTGACGAAGAGCTTCTGCTTCGCCACTGCAAACTGGAATTCGGCCGTGGCACCGGACCCGGAGGGCAACGGCGCAACAAGGTGGCCACCGCCTGTGAGATCGTGCATGAACCCACCGGCGTCGTGGCTCATGCCGCAGAGATGCGCAAACAAGCAGACAACCGACGAGTGGCGCTGCGTCGTCTCCGTGATCGGATGGCCCGCGTGGTACGAACCTCGGTCCACCACGAACGGTACCGAACCAGTGAACTCTGGGAACGTCGACGTCAAGGCCGCATGCTTTCGGTCAATCCCAAGCACTACGAGTACCCCGCCCTTTTGGCCGAAGCGTTGGATGTCATCGTGGCCCGGCGTTGGGATGTTGCTGGTAGTGCTGGGGTACTCGGAATTTCGATGAGCCAACTTGCTCGGCTGCTGCGTCATGACAAAGCTGCCTTTGATTTGGTCAACGAAGGTCGACAAAGCATGGGTTTGCCCCGCCTGCGATAAGTCGTTTGTGCCCTATCCTTGTGGCATGACTACCCACGCCGAACGCATCACACCCATCGTTTCTGATCTGATCAAGATTCGTCACGATATTCACCGGCACCCTGAACTCGCGTATCACGAACATCGAACCGCCGAAGTCATACGCCAACACCTGACCGATCTTGGCATCAAATATGTTGGTGACCTTGGTGGAGGCACCGGCACCCTGGGCTACATCCCCGGACGAGGACAGAAAGCCGTCTTGCTTCGTGCGGACATTGACGCCCTGCCTATTCACGAAGAGACAGGTCTGCCGTACGCCAGCACGATTGAAGGCAAGATGCATGCATGCGGGCATGATGGTCATGTCAGCATCCTGCTTGGGGCCGCCCGAATTTTGCAACAAATGTCCAAGGAAGATGAACTTCCCAACCCTGTGCTGCTCTGCTTCCAACCCGCAGAAGAAGGGGGTGGGGGTGGACTGAAAATGGTGGAAGACGGTGTACTTGATGGCACCGTGATTGGCCCCGCCGCTGGTCGAGCCTTCGGCTTACACGGCTGGCCCAAAATGCCCCTAGGACAAGCCGGTTCGATTCCAGGACCAATGCTTGCTGCGGCCGACCGATTTGAATTGCTGGTGGAAGGAACCGGTGGCCATGCCGCCGCCCCGCATTACGCCCGTGATGCCGTGCTCTGTGCAGCTCACATCGTGACCTCGCTCCAAGCGTTGGTCAGTCGAGAGTCAGATCCTCTCGATGCGGTTGTGCTGACCGTGGCAGCAATTCATGCCGGAGACGCATTCAACGTGATCCCTCGCACCGCCACCATGGGTGGCACGGTGAGAACATTGCTCCCGGAAAGTCGATCCCGAATGCGAGACCGCATCGCAGCGATGGCCGGATCAGTGGCTGAAGGATTCGGATGTGCAACGACATTGCGCTGGTTCCCTGGCTATCCGGTGACCAACAATGTGCCCGAGCTGGTGGATTTGGTGCACGCCAAGATTGCAGAATCCAAAGGCGCAAAGGCAGTCTGCCCAATGGAGGCACCCGTAATGGGCGCGGAAGACTTTTCTTACTACGGCGAAAAAGTCCCCGCATGCTTTTTTGCCTTGGGCCTGTGCCCAGAGGGTATGGACATGCCAAATGTTCACGAATCCACGTTTGACTTCAACGATGAAGCCATCCCGCTTGGCGTCGAAACAATGGTGCGTCTCGCACTGGAACCATTGGCATGACCGTGATCGACCCCGCGGATCTTTCGCCGCGCGATCGCTACGGACTGATGATCAACACTGTGGTCCCACGCCCTATCGCGGTCGTTGGAACAGTCTCGAACACTGGCGTTCGGAACCTTGCGCCGTTCTCTTGCTTCAATGCCGTCACTACGACCCCGTTCACGGTGATGATTGGCCCCGCCGAGCGTGCTGACGGAACCGATAAGGACACATTGTCCAACTGTCGACCACCCGAAGATGGCGGTACTGGATGTTTCACCATCAACGCTGCCACCGAAGAGAATGCTGATGCGGTCTTTGCCACGGCCGCCGACTTGCCGCCAGAAATCGATGAATTCCACCATGCGGGACTGGACCCTGCAGCATCTGAAGTGATCCCGGCCCCCCGTCTCGCTGGTTCCGCGTGGTGTTTGGAATGCGAAACCGCCCTGGTCATTGATCGGCTCCCCGAAAGGGTGGCTCACCTGTGGGATGGACCATTCACTGGCTCACTGGTCTACGGGCTGGTTCGCCGGATTCACCTTCGGGACGATGTTCTGAATGAGCAAGGCCGCCCTGATCCCAATAAATTGGCCGCAGTTGGCCGCATGGGCGGCCAAGAATGGGTCCGAACCCGAGACCGCTTTCTGCCCAAGGTCCGATAACGACCCCAAACTCCACAAAGTGGGCATTGCGAACAGCCCAGGGATCGCTACAATTGTCGATTCGATAACTTTCGTCGCCCAACCAAGGCGGCATCCCCGAAAGAACCACTCGGCAGCCCTAGACCACGCCACGGTCCGGACAAAGGCTTCGGGTGGGAGGAGAAATAAACGTGGCCAAAAAGATCACTACACAATTCAAACTGATGGCGCCCGGTGGGCAGGCAACGCCCGCTCCACCGCTTGGTCCCGTTCTGGGTGCCAATGGCGTGAACCCCGGTCAGTTCATCACCCAATTCAATGACACCACTCGTGAGCTCAACGGCAAGCTTGTCGGCTGCATCGTCACGGTCTTCGAAGACCGATCCTTCGAACTCGAAATCAAGAGTTCACCGGCCTCTACCTTGATCATGGAAAAAGCCAAGGTCAAGAAAGGTGCTTCTGAGATCGGTTCCGAAATTGTGGGCACGATCACCTTTGATGATTGCCGCGATATTGCTCGTGAAAAGTTCTCTGATATGAACGCGTTCGACGTGGACGCCGCAGCCCGCACCATTGCTGGCACGGCCCGTTCCATGGGTGTTGCAGTGGAGGGACTCTGAGATGCCAAAGATCAGCAAACGAACCCAAGCCAACCGAAAGATGTCCGAAGCACTCAAAGCAAAGATGCACGCCCCTGGCGAAGCAATCTCTGCTCTGCGTGGCTACAAAGCTCCCAAATTCGACCAATCGGTTGAAGTTGTCTGCTCGCTCGGTATCGATCCAAAACAAGCAGACCAACAAGTCCGAGGCTCCATCTCGATGCCTAAGGGCACCGGTAAGACCGCCCGCGTGATCTGCTTCTGCGGTGACGACAAAGTTGCGGCTGCCAAGGAAGCCGGTGCACTCGAAGCCGGTGGTGCTCAACTTGTGGAAAAAGTCAACGGTGGCTGGATGGACTTCGACGTCGCCATTGCCTCCCCCGACCAAATGCGAGTGGTCTCTCCACTCGGCCGGGTGCTTGGCCCCAAGGGCTTGATGCCCTCACCAAAGGCCGGCACCGTGACCCCCGATGTGATCACCGCTGTGCAAGAGTTCTCTGCCGGTAAGGTCGAGTATCGAAATGACGATGGCGGCAATGTCGCCTGCATCATTGGCAAACTGAGCTTCTCCGACGATGATCTCATCGAGAACCTCGAATTCTTCCTCAACATGATGGAAAAAGCACGCCCTGCCACCTTGAAGGGTGCGTACTTCCGTCGCGTTGTCATCAGCGCCACCATGACCCCCGGAGTCCAAGTCGCGGTCTAACCGCGGGAGAACAATCATGAGCAAGCCAATCAAGCAAATGATGATGGATGACTATGCCGCTCGCTTTGGCGATCTGGACGGTGTTGTCCTCGTGGATATCCGCGGCATTGAAGCCAACGACAACAACGACATCCGTTCCAGCCTCGCTGAAGCAGACATTCGCATCAGCGTCGTTCGCAACACCCTGGTGAAGGGCAGCTTTGATGCTGACCACAGCCTGAGCCCCATCAACGATCTGATGACCGGTCCTTCCGCGTTCGTCTTCGGTGGTGACTCTGTTGTAAACGCCGCCCGAGCAATTGTGGCAGCAGTCAAGAAATACCCCGACATCGTCCTCAAGGGTGCAATCCTCGATGGCACCCTCTTCGAAGGCGATGCCGGCGTGAAGCGTTTGTCCGACTTCCCCACCAGGGAAGAAGCCCAATCCAAAGTGGTTCAACTCGTCCTCGCCCCCGGTGCGAACGTGCTTGGTGCCGCGAAGGGTGCCGGCGGCCGCGTCCTTGGTGTCATCAAAACCATTCAGGAGAAGCTCGAAAACGGCGAGACCATCGCCAAGATCAGCTGATCCACCCATACGACTTCCCGCCCCGACTGGCCCTCGGGTTAAAAGCTGCGCGTGCAGCTCCTCTCGGGCGGAATCGACCCAATGTGCTCAAAGGAGCAATTCACTATGTCTGAAGAAGCAACAACTGAAGCCGAAGCCAAGACCTTCGACGCAAAGATCACCGAACTCGGCGACTCCATCGCCTCCCTCACTTTGAAGGAAGCCGTTGACCTCGCCGACTACATGAAGGATGCTTACGGCATCGAGCCTGCGGCTGGCGGTGCGGTCATGATGGCCGGTCCTGCTGGTGACGCAGGCGGCGGCGGTGCTGAAGAGCAAACCGAATTCGACGTCATCCTCACCGCGGTTGGTGGCAACAAGATTGCCGTCATCAAGGCTGTTCGTGGCGCGACCGGTCTCGGTCTCAAGGAAGCCAAAGAACTCGTTGATGGTGCCCCCAAGGCCATCAAAGAGAAGACTTCCAAGGACGAAGCCGACAAGCTTGCCGAAGAGCTCAAGGAAGCTGGAGCCGAGGTCGAGGTCAAGTAAGACCTTTATCCATCCAGCCGCCAATTTCAATATTGGAACTGCACCAACCCGCGTCTTTGACGCGGGTTGGTTTGTTTTTGACCCTTACGGTTAACTCCAGGCCGACAACAAGGCCACCAGATCTTGGAAATCAACGAATCCGTCGCCGTTCACATCTTCAGCTCCCCCAGCCGAGTCGTACGCCCCGAGCAAAAGCAAGAGATCTTGGAAATCAACCGCTCCATCTTGGTTGATGTCGGCAGGCTCAAACTGGGGATCTGATTCTGGATGCATCCATGCCACTGCGAATGGCCAACTTGCCGGGTCGGTAGGCAACGGGTCTTCCCGAACAACTTGCACCCAATAGGTACCTGCCGCCAACCCTTCGGTATGGATGTGCTCAACGTTGTCAATAGGTGCATTGCTGGCCACATTGCCTCCGCTGTAGAACCCCGAAGCAGACTCCCCAACCATTGGGGTCAATACGCCATCATTAACCCGGTACATCGCAATCGAAAGATCGGGAGCAAAGACCTGTGAGAAGCCAAATCGAACTTCTCGGTTCCAGGTGGCAAGAAAAGAAAAAGTGTCGGCGGTTTCTCCGAGCTCGAAACGGAACCATTGAGACTGTCCGAAAGAAAGAGGGACAAGACCCCACCCAGCTGCTGGTGCGGGCCCACCTATGGGAGCCACTTCGCCGTCATAGCGGCCTCCAGTCATCACACGATGGGCCCGATCGATATTGCATGTCCCTACGCCAACCACGGGGTCAAGAGGCTTGACCGTGAGCCCACGATCCGATCCACTTCCAGTCGGGGCATTGCTCCAGGACACTCCACCAAGTCGCTTGTGATCTGCAGATGCACCAAGAATTGCTTTAAGAACTTCAGGCGCTTGCGCCGCAGGGTCTCCGGAAAGTACCGGATCACTGTCAACGGTTTCCAGCAAGAGAGCAATGGAGGCGGTGACCATAGGAGCTGCCCAAGAAACTTGACTGCCAGGGGCCACAATAAACGGCTTCTGCCGACCAGCCCCATCCATAGTGGATGGGGTCTCACCAGAAACATGAGACTCGTCACGTGTACCGACCGCGATGCTGTTCCAGCCAGCCCACATCAGGGTGTTGGCAATGCTGCCACCGGCATTCGGCATCCCCACCACTGACATGACTCCATCGCGAACAATTTGATAATCCTGACGCCGAAGGGTCTCGCGCTCCAAACTCGAATTGCCAAAACTGCCAAGCCATGATTGGTTGATCACCCGGCATCCCGGATTGGCCAGTGGTGCCCCACTGCCCACACGTAAGAATCCAGATTGCACGTAATCCAAAACATTCCACACTTTGGTCTCTGGGATTTCCGGAGCGATGGACCATTCTGATCCATAGTTGTACTTACCAACGGTGTTTGCGTGGTTGAGCGTTGTTCCAGCCCCACTCATTGGCGTGATGACCAGGCCACCAAACTGGGCCTCGTTGGTGTTTGGAAGATATTGCTGGCCGGTGCCTGCTTCGACTTGCCCCACCACGATGCCATCGCCTGTTGGCACAGACGAGCCAAGACGATCAAGAAGATCCCAATAGCCCAGGAAGTTCCAAGATGGATGCTCGGCGGCGGAGACACACGTCAGGAGAAGCCCAAGTGTCCCAGCACGATTGAAAGCGTGGTATTCCATAAGGCAAATCTAGCCCACACGAGAGAGTGTCCAAGAGAAATTCGCTTTGTGCCGGTTCTGCGGGCCGAAGTTTGCTTCGAAAAAAGAATACTCATCACCTTAAAAAGGGGATCAAGCCAAAATAAAAGCACGTTGTGGGCGCAATGAGAACCCGGAACCATGGGAACACGATGCATATGAAGATAAAAATGTAAATGTGGGGTTACGACGGAACAGTGAGTAACGCAACACACGTTTGCGAATCACCAGATTCTGCTGAGCGGACGACCAGAGGCACGCGATAAAATCCTGGCTCAAGAGCATCAGAGGCTCGAAGCCTGAGGGTGATATCTCG
>PAFA01000081.1 GCA_002700845.1 Phycisphaerae bacterium
CCCCCATCCCTTTGGCAAAACACAGCTGTCATTGACGCCACTCTTGGCGGTGGTGGCCACAGCGAACTCATCTTGGAACGCTGTCCTGGAGTGCGTTTAATTGGACTGGATCAGGACCCTACGGCCAGGGCTGCTGCTGCCTCAAGGCTGGAGCCCTTCCTGGAGCGCGTGCAAATTGTGCCGGTGAACTTTGCTGCGTTTGAACCACAGCAACCGGTGTCGCTGGTGCTGGCAGACCTCGGGGTGAGCAGTCCCCAATTGGATGTGGCCTCCAGGGGATTCAGCTTCAGGCTGGATGGCCCCTTGGATATGCGCATGAACCCAGCGGCTGGAGGTGAAACGGCAGCGGAGATGATCGCGCGGCTGGATGTGAATGCTTTGGCTGATTTGATTTACAGCTTTGGCGAGGAACGCCTCTCTCGCAGGATTGCCAGGCGGATCAAGGCTGATTTGGAAGTCCAGGGGGCCTATACCGGCACGGCCGCCTTGGCCTATGCCGTGGCTGGTTGTTATCCCCCCAAGGCGCGCAGGGGACGCATTCATCCTGCAACTCGCACTTTTCAGGCGCTGCGGATTGCAGTGAACGACGAGCTGGGGGCGCTGGATCGATTGCTGGAGCGTGCACCTGGGTGGCTGCAGCGAGGAGGCCTGCTGGCGATTATCAGCTTTCATTCGTTGGAGGATCGCCGGGTGAAAACCGCTTTTCTTCAAGACGAGAGGCTTGAACGGGTCACGCGCAAACCGTTGATGGCCCCAGAACAGGAGCAGGCAGGTAATCCGCGCAGTCGCAGCGCAAAACTGAGACTTGCCAGACGGAGGCCCGACACCGCTCGGTCTGAGTCATGAGCATCCCATGGTCTCCCGACGTGTTCTGGTGGATCGCGCTGTTGGTGCAGCTGCTAGCGATTCCAGGCACGCTCTTGCCCTTGCTACCAGGCTTGATCTGGCTTCCTCTAGGTGGATTGGTTTGGATCGCTGCCGTCGGATGGCAACAAGCCTGGCCTGAGTTTGTTGTCGCTTTGGTGTTGTTTGGTCTGGGCCTTGTGGCCGATCTGGTGGCGTTAGGTCTGGCCTCAATGCGCCTCAAGGCCAGCCGTTGGTCAGCAGCAGGGGCCGGGGTAGGTCTGCTCTTGGGGGTTTTCGGCTTGCTTCCAGCCCTCCCTTTTGGGGGTCCATTGCTTGGGGCACTGGTGGTGGAGACCTGGGTCACAAAAAAGTCGCCCCGTAATTTGGGGTGGCTTGAGGCACTGCGCCAGGGATCCGTCGTGGGATTGGCCGTTGTCGCCGGACTACTTGTGAGTCGTTTGGCTCAACTGTTTCTGGCGCTGTTTGGGATTGCGGCTTTTATTGGGCTCAGTTTTCGTTGAGCAGATCGGCTTGGTCCTCAGTGCCGAACAGCTGACGGTAAGCCGCTGTTGAGATGCACACCAAGGCAGGAACAACAACGAACAAACCGCCGTACTGGAATCCAGCGGCAATGGTGTTGATCACCGCTTCCAGGATGAAGAACCACAGGACTGTCCACCAAGAGGGGTCAACCACAGAACGTCCGCGTTGGATCGCTTCAAAAGAGGCGTTCTTGCCAAATAAAGCGATGAAGGGCAGAAACTTCTGGTTGATCCCCAAATAGATGAACAGAACAAGAGCAACGAGTGCAGGAATGACAGCAAGCACCTGGTTGATCTGGCCGAGACCAAAACCGACCAAAGAGCAGATCCCACCAATGATCAATAAGACAACAAAGAGTTCAATCCCACGAATAAAGAGTCGTCCAGCTGCGTCGCCATCCCAGCGAACAAAGGTGCTGAAAGAAGGCTTTTGGCCTTCAAGGCTGCACCAGGCACCGCGCACGATGCCCACCACACCCCAGAGAACGACAATTACATAGCCAACCAGGCCAACGACCAAAAGGAATGCCGCACCTGCAGGGTGAATTTCAGGAATCCCTTCCACTGCTGCTAAACGAGCTCCGCTTAGGCCCGCGAGTGCTGCAAAGGGCAAAGCAATAACTGCGACCAGTGCTTGAAACAGAAGAAAGATCCAGGGTGCTTTGGCGAATGCGTTCCAGCCTTCTTCGATGGCTTGCAGAACGTGAAGTCTGCTGCTCTCCATGGTGTCGCTCACTACCAGATATTTATTGAATGGCTTGGCCGGAAAGTAGCGATGCGCACTATTTATTTCACGGTTTATGACGCAATTGATGAATGACGTCGTTAATCGCCTGAATGGCCTGATCGATGTCGCGATCTGAGGTGCTACGCCCCAGGCTGAGTCGTAGGGAGGCTTCAGCCTCTTGGCGGCTATGACCTAGGGCCATCAACACATGGGAGGGTTCGCCGCGACTGCAGGCCGACCCACTGCTACAGGCCACTCGGGATCGCAGTGCTCGCTGCAGCTTGCTTCCCGAGACGCCTGGGATCGTGATGTTCAGGTTGTGCGGGAGTCGAACCGTGGCATGTCCGTTGAGAAGCAGCGTTGGCTGCTTCTGCTTCAAGCTCCCCCAAAGCCGATTGCGCAACCGTTCGATGCGTTGACTGCGGCTAGCGAGATCGCTTTGTGCCAACTCTGCCGCTTTGGCAAATCCAATGATGAGCGGCACCGGCAAGGTGCCAGGTCTCAACCCCTGTTCTTGCCCCCCTCCCCATTGCAGCGGTTCGACCCTTAAGTCTGGGTTGCAGATCAGGGCGCCAACCCCTTTCGGTCCGTTCAGTTTGTGGGCGCTCAGGCTTAGAAAGTCGGTACCAAGCCCTTTGCTGTCTAGGGGGATATGGCCAAAGGCTTGGGCGGCATCGCTATGCAGGGTCACACCCTGATCTCTGCAAATGGCCGCGATTTCAGGGAGTGGCTGGATGACGCCGATTTCGTTGTTGGCCAGCATCACACTCACCAATTGGGAGTCTTCCGTGATCGCGGTTTCAAGCTTTTTGGGGTCGAGGAGACCATCCGGCTCTGGCGAGAGAAGGGTGATGCGAAAGCCCTCGCGCTGAAGCTGCCGCAGGGGGTCGAGAACAGCATGATGTTCACTGACCATGCTGATCAGATGCCCTGGTTTTCCTCTCTCGCGAGCGGTGGCTCTCGCATGTCCGAGCAGGGCAATGTTGTTGGCCTCTGTGGCTCCGCTGGTGAAGATCAGCTGTTCAGCTGAGCAGTTCAGGCAATCACTTAATTGTTCTCGGGCCATCTGAACGGCGGCGGCGGCCGTCAGTCCGAGCCGATGTTGCCGGCTGGAAGGATTTCCCCACTGCTCACTCCACCAGGGCTCCATGGCCCTCAGCACATCCTGGTGACATGGGGTTGTGGCTTGATGGTCGAGGGCAATCGGTGCCGATTGAGTCAAGACGGCTTCGGAGCTTGGCAGCATGGTGTGAGTCTGTCGTCCTTTCTTATGCGTGCGGCTTATTGGATGACCAGCTTGAGTCTGCTCGCGATCAGTGTTCTGCAGCCCTGCCTGGCAGAGCCATCTTTGCGTGAGAAGGTCCTTGAAAAGATGCGGGCGTCGAGGCCTACCGACTTGGTCGTGCTCGAGACGCGTGAGCTGGGTGGAACGTCCCTTCTCGGAATTTTGCCATCCAGATGGATTCGGCTGACCCTGATTTAAGGCGTTACAAGCTTTGGAGGGAATCGCCTGAGAATCTGATCATCCCAACGGAATCGGTCAGTTGCAGTCGGACTGATCCCATGCGTGTCACGCGAGATAAGAGTGCGATTTATCTTCAGCGTCTCAACCCTGGTGGTTTGGTCACCTCGGCGAATCGGGAAAACCATTTGGTGTGGTGGGCTGCCTGTGAGCCAGAGCTTGCTGGTGAAGATCCCTCTGCTTTGACAGAGAAGGCCAAGGCGTTGGGTTTCTCCACGCTGCAGAAGGAATCTCAAGAGATTTTGCGGTTGCCAAGCCAATAGCGCCTCTAGATTTCGCGTTAGATGCGTCAGGTTCATGACGGAGACCCCCAGCGAGGTACTGACCCCACGCTTACTGCTTGTCGATGATGAACCTGGTTTGCGTACTGCCGTTCAGGCCTACTTAGAGGACGAAGGGTTTGATGTCACAACTGCTGAGGATGGTGAAGAGGGATTCATCAAGGCCCAGCAGATGCTTCCTGATCTGGTGATCAGCGACGTGATGATGCCTAGGCTTGATGGGTATGGGTTGCTGCGCAAGCTGCGTGAAGACGAGCGGCTCGGCGGAACGCCAGTAATCTTCCTAACTGCCAAAGGCATGACTGCGGATCGCACTCAGGGATACCTTGCAGGCGTGGATGACTACATCCCCAAACCATTTGATCCTGATGAACTCGTCGCCAGAGTTCGAAATGTTGCCCAGCGCCAGCAGCGCTTGTTGCAGGAAGCAGCTCGCTTCGCTGACACCGATATGGGTCAGATGGCCAAGCAAATCACAGAGATCCGCTCGCTTCTCGCGCAGGCAGATGCCCTACCTAATCAAGACCCGGTCCAACACAATTTCACGCCAAGGGAGGCGAGTGTGTTGCAGCTCGTGGCTGAGGGGCTGATGAATAAGGAGATTGCTCGGCAGCTGGAGACCTCGATTCGCAATGTGGAGAAGTACGTGAGCCGTTTATTTATTAAGACGGAAACCTCCAGCCGCACCGAGCTGGTGCGTTACGCCCTTCAACACCATCTAGTGAATTGATCGCTAGTCCGGCGAGGTGGCGGCCGGCGGCTTTGAATCACGGCTGGATCTATTCCCATCGGGTCAGAGCTGCCGACAATGGCAGACTTTTAAGTGTGGTGCTGGCAGAGCGTTATCCCCACTCACCTTTGACAACTTGGCAGCAGCGATTAGCTGTAGGCGAGTTGAGCCTCAATAGTGAGGTCCTTCATGCGGATCGGGTTCTCGCTGGGGGAGATGTCATCCATTGGCATCGTCCACCCTGGCTAGAAGCAGCAATTCCTGATCAGTGGGACATCCTTCATGATGATGGTGATGTACTGGTTGTTAATAAGCCCTCAGGGTTGCCAGTGATGCCAGGCGGTGGCTTTCTTAATCACACGTTGATGGCATTGTTAGAGCAAAAAAGTCAATCTTTGGGAGAGGTTTTGGTCCCGAAGCCTATTCATCGCCTCGGGCGGTTTACCTCTGGCCTGCAAGTGTGCGCGCGAAGACCTGAAACTAGAGCAGCTTTGTCAACTCAATTTCGACCCGAAGGTGGTTGCCGAAAAACGTACCTGGCCTGGACGCCTCGCGTGGAGAGTCTTCAACATGGGGACACACTTTCAGTAACTACCGATGTTGTGGAGCGTCAGCATCCTTTGCTTGGTTGGATTTGGGGACCAGAACCACAGGCACCTGAGCCGTTGCGTAAGCGCTTATCGGCACGTTCTATTTTACAGCTGAGGGAGAGACGGGAGGCTGGGGATCTTCTAGAAGTGCTGATTCGAACCGGCCGCCCCCATCAGATCCGCATTCATCTCGCTCAGATTGGTTGTCCTTTGCTTGGGGATCCTTTATTTAAATCTGATCAGCAGCTCTATGCGAAGGCAACACCCGGAGATGGTGGGTATCAATTGCATGCTTGGCGCCTAGAAGGTTTGTGCTGGCCCCCATCGAAACCCCTGTTCCTGCAGGCTAAGGCTCCAAAGAGGCTTGCTGACCATGAGGGTGCAGCACCTTGAAAGGACGATCGAACACGGACGATGCCCTGTTGACGTTGTTGGGGGTTCAGGGCAGTGCGTGGACAACTGCAGATGCAGCTATCGCAACTGGCTTGCCTTTGGACATCGTTGAGCCAAGGCTGCTTGCCCTAGCCGTCGCCAGTGGTGCTGAACTCCGAGTCGCAAATGATGGAAATATCACCTATGTCTTCCGTTCTCAGCTGCGCCGTTTCCTGTTGGCACGGTCTTGGCGCCTGCGTCTTCAATCCTTCTTCCACCGTCTTTGGTCGCTGCTGTTCAGGATCATTCGCTGCAGCTTTGGGGTCGTGCTCGTTGTGATGGTTGTTTTGATCAGCCTGCTAGCGCTCCTTGTGGGTTTGGCTCTCTTGAAGGCTGAAGATGAAGCCGCCAACGCGTTGATGTCATTTGTTGGTGGAGGACTAGAGCTCATCCTGCGCATTGTTGTGGCGGTGCTCACTGATCAGTTTTGGATTGGCTCTCCAGGTCGCTTCCCTTCAAGGAAGGAACAGTCGCCCCCTACTCGTGTCGAGTTTTTGGAATCTGTATATTCCATTTTATTTGGCGATGGAGATCCCAACCAAGATCTCGACCAGAAACGATGGCAACGCATCGGAAGCTTCTTGAGAAACCGTGGTGGGGTTGTGATTGCTGAAGACCTGGCGCCCCTGTTGGACTTGGAATCACCACCGTCGTCTCGTTCACTACGCTCCGATTTCCAGGCTTCTGATTCACAGTTGGCCTCGGAACGAGCCGATCAGGGCATGTTGCCGATTTTGATGCATTTTGATGCATTTTGATGGGCAGCCCCAGGTCACGGATCAAGGTGATTTGATCTATTGCTTTCCATCCCTTCATGGTGGAGCAATAGAAACTTCTTCTTTTTCTACTGACAGCTCCAGTGATGAGAGCTCGATGGGCAAGGGTGCCTCATTGCCGCTGAGGGAACGACGGATTCCGTTTACCCACGCCAACAAATGGCAGCGACGGACTTACGGCCTGATGGTTGTGAGCCTGCTGGGGTTGTCTTTGCTTTTACTCAACTGGAGCCTTCCATTGTCGGCAGCGTTGGTAACCATTGCCTGGTCTGGGATCATCTATTCCCTTTTGCTAATTGTGCTGCCGTTGCTCAGGTGGTTGATATGGAGACGCTCCAACGCTGTCATTCAAAAGCGCAATTTCAGGCGGAAGCAATGGGCTGATTGGGCTCATCTCCACGTGGATCAATTGATTCCTAAGCGTCAAAAAGCTTTGAAATTGCTCGAGACGATGGTCAATACTCTGTCGGACATGATTTACACGACAGAAAACGATTTGATAGAACAACCAATCATCGAGGATTAGCGAGTATTGGTTGGCCAATATATGTATGCCGTAGCATTATTTAAGGTCGATAAATCACTTGTAGAAATCGCTGGAAAACAAGTTGATGCTTAATGCATTTCACTCATTGCAGGCTAGACAGGAGAACAAAGCCTTTCGTAAGAATTGGAAACCTCAATACTCTCGTTAACTCTCTGGGGCAAGGGGGAAAGTGTGATAATCAATTAAAGGTTAATGTTGTTCTCTCTGCTTGGAGCATTTAGATATTTTAGTGATTTTGATGGATTGGAGTGCAGGCTAAACAGTCTTGTCTTTTATACCCTTCCCTTAGCCTTCCTGTTTTTAAGGACTGGCAGGCGGTAGGGTGAACTGGTCTGTCAAGCTCCAAACGAATAGCCATCAGTAGTTTGTGTCATGTTTTAGAGGGCATCATGTGGTATCTCATTGAGCCAAAGAGAACAGTGGATAGCAGTACTATCTCTAAGTAGATCTATTTGCCCATCTCGCTTGTCTAGTTCTGAATGGTCCATATCTCGTTGACTTAGTCCAAGTCTTTTTCTTGCCTCAGGGACTTTTATCTCAACTTCTAACATGAATGCACAAGTCTCCCTAGCCCTCTCCTCTTTGGAGGAACAAGACATTGACGAAATAGAAAAGGGAGTAAAAATAATGTTTTTCACTCAAGGACTATACAACTATTTGAGTGCAAATAGACTTCTGAAGATCTGTCAAAATTTACGGGGGATGATTGATGAGGCTGAAAAACACACGCAAACTACTCATCGCTGTGATAGTCGTAGTGGTGGGAGGTGGAGGATTTGTTTATTATGGCTATCAAAAGAAAGAAAGGTTGAAAAACTTTTCTGATTGATTTTATTGTGCGCTGACAGGAATAGAAAGAGGATTTGGTAATGCAGTTCCAAATATTTGCCTTGATTACTACAATGAATCAATCCTTGACTTGGATAAACAGATTAAAAATCAACCAAGCACAGAGGCAGGGCAGAAAACGAAAACTTATCTAATAGAGCAAAGAGTTGTCATGAAAAAATACGGGACTATGGAGTAACTAACATCATAAATGGAATGTGGAAGAATGAATAGAACACGCAATCAAATAATGTTAAAGTGGATTTGCTTGAGGAGGAGAATCACTAAAAGCTAAAGGAAATGACTACCAGTTTTGATGGTGGATTTTATGGACAATCGTAATAGTTGGTTGTTTTGGGTTTGAGATTATAAAGGTCATTAGAAAAGATGCCTTTGAGAAAAGAATGATTTGCGCTGAAACAACTTGTTGCTAAAATCGAGCGGGAAAGGAGATGTGTTTTGACTGCTGTAGCTGGCATATAGCAAGAGAGCATTTCAATGAATATTGATGTTGTTGGTCAAAGTAAAGAGGTCGACCTGTCTAGTTTATATAAACTTTTGGAAGGGAGTAAGAGCTTTTGCCTTAGTTTTTGCTTCTTGGCTCCTGCTGAAGTTACAGTGAATCCAAAGATGCTCGATCAATGAAACGAATATTTGCCTTTCTTCTTCTGTCGGGAATCTTGCCTCCTAACGCTAACGCATTTACACAGATTGATAGCGAATACGGAG
>PAFA01000082.1 GCA_002700845.1 Phycisphaerae bacterium
CAAGAGGTCGCGTCCCGATCACGGTGTATAAATCTATACGCAAGAATCAAGAACGTCGACGACGTCCGAGTCCGGCCAGACCAAGCAGTGCCAAGGCACCAGGGGCTGGAAGTGCTTCGCCAAAGGTTCCGATCGTCAACCGATCAAGCGAGGCGTGAGCAGCGCTGCTCCCAAAGTTAAAGAAAATCGTTGGACCTGAATAGGCCCACGACAAGCTGTAGGTATTGAATGCGCCAAAGCCTGAACCTCCGCTTTCCACCTCAACCGTCGGGTAGACCGGCCCGGTTGGGGTGTTGAGGTAGAACGAAGTGGTATCAAATGACGTTCCGAGGTTTTCAATCTCCATGGTGGGATTGCTCACAACTCCGGCGCCATACAAGTGGCAAGTAAACGAACCACCAGGAGCATAAAGATTGCCAGAACCAGACACAATGGGGTTACCACCAATCACAACTACGCTTGGGGTGCCACTGCCATTGCCGCCAGTCGGGGAGTTGATCCCTCCGACAGCATCAGTGAAAGACTCCCAGACATAAATGTCGGCAACAGATGCGGTGGCGAGTGCGCCAGCGACCAAAGGCATGCAAAAAAGCTTCATATGAGCGTTCCTTAAAATTATCGAGGCCTAGGCCTCGGTGTTTGACAAACGCTCTCTCTACTCATGGTCAATGCCAAAACGCTCGACATGACCAAATGGCGCGGAACACGCCGGCTGAGAACACCAGCAGAAATCTCCACGATCAACAATCCCCCCAAGTGGCGATGACAGACAAGACATCAGAAAAGCCAACGAGGCCATCTCCGTCTACATCACTCGATTCACAGGACGTGCATGCCCAATCACCAAGAACAACAAGAACGTCAGCAAATCCAACGTTTCCATCATTGTTGAGATCACTTGGACATGGTGAAAGGATTTCAATTTGACCCGCCAAGCTCCCCGCTGATGCAAACCCAAAAATGACATCAGGATTCTCACGCATAAAGAATGAATGGAATCCGGCCGTCATATCGGTTGGCTCCTGCCAGGACGCCAGCACAAAATTCACGCGGCCGCAGAACTGATCGACACCAAACAAGAGTTCTCGTATCGCCGGCTGACTGAGGTCAATTTCAAATTCCATTCGGTCATAAGGCAAAATGGCTTGCCCCGGAGTCAAGCCTTCAATTTTGCCCACTGCCAAAGGAGCAGAGTTGATGTCGTCACGGACCGAGTTTGAGACATCGAGGAATTCAAAAGTGTCTTCATTAAAGGCTTGGCAATACACCGTCCGAACGCCGGTACCCAAAGGAGAACCAATCGCGAATGGACCATCTTCGGGAAAGTCACAAGCCGTGAAGCCTTCACGGCCCCCCGCCGACCAAAGAGTGACCGCACGCCCAGGATCCAAATCCAGCGATGGATCTGCGAATGATTCGTTTGAATCCAGTGTTGGGTCGTAGGGGATTTCGTTGATGCCAACCACGTCAATGGTCAATGTCAACACGTCGCAGCGAAGTTGATCAACAGACAGGCCCGACGGGATTCCAGCTTCCGTTAGATCAAAGCCCAAGAAAATTTGAGCATCCCGCTCATCAAAAGATGAATTGCCATAAACCCCAAACACAGATCCTGCCACCCGGTCGCCTGGAGTGGCATTGAAGGGATACATCCACCGGTCGGCCGATACAGGGACATCAAAGGTCACGACTTGAGCGAATAGAGATGTTGCGAGTGCAGCGATCATGGCGAACAATTATAGCACCCGATTGAGAATGAGACTCAATTAGCATTGTGTTTTTTAAAAAATCCCCGCCCGCCAATCAAATTTCGGTCAACCCGTTGGCGTTGCTGGCCGGTCAACTCAAGATTTTCCGCCACTTCAGTTCGGGTTCCTGTTGTCAGCAGGATTCCCAATTCAAGGTCAGACCGCAAACTCAATCTACGGCCTTAACGACAGGCAGCAGCCCGACCGACCGGCAGACTGGAGCCATAAACTTTTTTCAATGCCCCGCCGGTACCGACTGACGATCAGCCCGGTTCGACTGCGCTGTGTTGCCGGTCAAAGTGTTCCGAAACACAAGCGGAAATATCCATGAACATCTGAAAGCACTGCCGGGCAACTTCGAGACAGGCGTTCTGATCTTCGTCCGTCAAATTCAGTTCATTTAGGTCCCGCTTGAATTGGTTCCAGCGCTTTCGTTGTTCCATACCGTGTGGGTCCATGTATCCGACAGCGTGAGCTTCCGGCAATCCGAGCGCCGATTGAATTCTTTTGAGCACGAATTTGTTTCCATTCGTGGCCCCTTCTTTTACGTACAAAACACCAAGGACAGAGATCGGGGAGGCGTCAAGCATTTCACGAACTGAATTTACAAACGCTTGAGTTGTTTCAAACGCCGGTGAAAGGTCAGAAACCCCAAGATCCTCGAGATCTTTTTGGATCAAGTGCGTTCGCTTGTGTGCCTTGGGGTCATAAATAGAGGCGAAGCGATCGTCCTTCGCAGCAGCCTCGTCATACATGCCGTCAACCGCTTGATGGAGATGCAGCATTTGCGTGAGGAACGAGGCGAATTCAGACCGAGCCAAATCCCCATGAACCATCCGTGACTGGAATTCTCCAACCTCAGCCTGATCATGGAGAGCCTGGGTGCCTTCTTTGAGAAGCTTGTGAAACCCGGTGGCTTCGGGATGAGAATGGTGAGCGCTATCGGTCATAAGAAGGTTTCCTCTGGGCTCATTCAACGCGTTTGATTCGCCCGGAGCAGCATAAGATTCCGACGGCTTTACGGCTGAAAGTCCTATCGGCATGTCGTCGAAATAGCGAAAAGATCGCTACAGCTCGTTTTATCACGCCAATTTGAGAGCCTGCTCAGACTCAAGTCCTTTTCAGAGCTTCAAGAGTTCGGCGGAACTTTTCTGCCTTCGTGAGTTCAAAAGAGCAGTCTCTGAAGCTCACTGCTTGACGAAAGCCACCAAATCTTTACCCAGCGAGGCACGCTGCTCCTGGTCCTTCACCGCGGAATAAATCACCTTGGCCAGTTTTCGCCCGTCCGATTCAGGGCTCAATTGCACAGCAGACAGACTCAAGATTGGCTCCCAAGCCGCACGAATATCTGCCCACGCCGAGTGATTGCTTTCCCAATAGGCAATGGCCGGGGCAAGGCGATCGGGGCCAATTCGAACGTAGCTGTTCAAGCCGCGCTCGTGCACAATGATTTCTTGAGGCTGACCATTGTCACCCAAGACAACTTTACGACTGGATTGCTCATGCACCCAACCATTTGGCGTCACGGTGTGGGTGTTGATGGACTCCAAGACGTGGTAATCAGAACGCTTGGTGTACTCGCGACGAGGCAGAGGACGCCACGTCCGGTCGCTGATCCATTCAGAGTGATCGCCAACGTGCTGCCATTGGCCAAACGCTTCGTACCGAGGGGAATCGGTGGTCTGGTACACCGCTTGGGTCCACCGACCGGTGGCCTCTGACTTGGTGGACTTTGCTTCTCGCCAAGTGTTGTCGCCGCAGAATTCAAGCATCCGATGATCTTCGAACTGCCAATCCTGACGCCAGTGCTTCACGACGTATTCGCTTTCTTCATCAGCCACCAAAATGTGCTGCAAGCTGATGAAGTCTCCACGATCCTCGATCAATTGCACCCACTCGATCGCCGTCTCTTCGTAGGGCCGCTTCAGTTTGTAGCCGCCACGCACTGGAGTCATTTCTTCGAACTCGAAGGTCACTTCGAAGCCGCCGCACATGGCCAGGATTGCCTCGCGATCACGATCGAAGGCAGGGACAGTGTTGGCAAACAACGCACAGGAAAGAAGGGTGTTTAGCATGGGGGGCTTTCTACGTATGAAGCCGCAAATGATACCGAAAATGCGAATCATTCTCAATTTATGCTTCAGAATGTCCCCCTTGTGGACGAATCCGGCAAGATCTCTCGGCCAAGAGGCCAAAAATCACGCATATTGGTGGCATGCTTTCATCTGCCATCCTCGCCATGAATCTTCTGGGCCAATGCCCAGATTGCTGGCTGAGTGCGGAAGGTCCAGAAATTGTGCAAGCCGGCACTGGTGAGCCTGTTGTCTTACGCGGAGTGGGACTTGGATATTGGCTTCTCCAAGAGAACTACATGATGCATCCTCAAGGATGCGTTGGGTGTCCAGACAACCAGTGGCAAATGAAGCGGCAATACCTCGAAGAAGGCCAAAGCATGGCTCAGGTTGAAGCCTTTTATGGCCACTGGCGAGATCGTTTTATCACCCGAGGTGACATCCAAGACATAGCCAGCATGGGCTTCAACTGCGTTCGTTTACCGATGCACTACGAGCTGTTCCTGACCACCGAACAGCGTGCCGTTCGCAATGCTGTCATCTTGGGCGGCGGCGCGGCCCATGACGCGTACAAAGCAGCCCTTGCCGGCTGGGTAACCAACGGCAGCATTGCTGCAAACACGGATCTCGATGGATTTAAGCACATCGATGACCTGATCAAATGGTGCTCCGAGTTTGGGTTGTGGATCAGCCTTGATATGCATGCTGCGCCAGGAAGCCAAGGGGTCACGCTCGGCATCACTGACGGGTTTTATCCCAACAACCTGTGGGACTTCCCTGTTTTTCAAGATGTCCTGGTCGAGATTTGGGACGCCATTTCCGATCGGTATCGTGATGAATCACGCATCGCGATGTACGAGTTCATCAATGAACCCAACAGCGTTCCCGGCGGCGGTCCGGCCATTCGAAACCTCACCCAGCGTCTGATCACCATGGTGCGGAACAAAGGCGATCAGCATCTGATCGGTGTGCATGGCAATGCGTACAGCAATGTCTACAACAGCATGCTTCCGAATGACTTTGCCCCCAATGAAGGCTTGGTGTACCACGCCCACCGCTACGGGATTGACCCCCAAGACGACGCCATCCCCAATGGCAATCCGAATGCCATCAACCGCATGGTGGATTTGGTGCAGTTCCGGCAAACCCACCAAGTGCCAATCTGGGTGAGCGAAACCGGTGAAAACAGCAACGAATGGATGGCCGCCAACATCGAAGCGATGGAGGCCGCTGGAGTTGGCTGGTGCCACTGGACTTGGAAGCGTCACGACGTCTTTGAAAACGCAGCTCTCAACCGTCTTGGTGGCAACTATCCCACCGACGGCGCCTCGGCAATGAACACAGTGCTGGGCTTCATCCATCACAACCAAATCATCCCGAACCCTGGGACTCGAACAGCTATTGGCGCTGGTCTCCCCCCCGCTGGCAACTCTGGATGCGCTCTGGATATTGACAATTGCGGGCCCCCCATCGGATCGACCATTTGGATTCAAGGATTTCACGGCGAGTACGTCAGCAGCAATGATGGCCTTGGGCCGATGACCTGTGACAGTCCCAGCGTTGGCCCAAACAACAGATTTGTCCTCGAGGATGCCGGCGATGGCCGGATCGCTTTGCGTGGGAACAACAACCTGTATGTCACTTCCAACAATGGGCGGCAGCCAATGGCCTGCAACCAATCTGAAGTGGATGCTTGGGAGCAATTTTCGTGGGTAGAACTTTCAGATGGTCGCGTTGCCCTTCGGGCAGACCATGGGCAGTACGCCAGTTCCAACGATGGTCAAGACGCAATGCAGTGCGATCGTGATGTGGCTTTGGCTTGGGAATCTTTTTTGATGGGCATAGAACCCGAATGCCCCTGTCGTAGCAAAGGCGATGTGAACTGCGACGACGCAATTGGCTTTGCTGATGTCGTGGCAATCTTGGCCAAATGGGGCATTTGCCCCAACTGTGACGAGGACCTCAATCAAGACGGCGCCGTTGAATTTGCCGACGTTCTCAACCTGCTGGCCAATTGGGGCGGATGCCCCAATTAACTCCGCAAGCGAGGGTCGTTCTCCCGACGGTGCTTCGCCACACCCAAAAAACGGGCTCTCCAAAGAGAGCCCGCCAAAGATCGTAAATTTTTCACTTCAGTCCCAGCAGTCATCTTCTGATGAACTGCGAATGACCAGTCGGATCAGCCGTCTTCTGAAGACACGCCGTTGTACTCCGTTGGGTCAAAAGCGTTGTAGAACCCAACAACACGTTCGCCATCCCATTCAAAAGTGGCGTACCCGCGAATGCTCAATTCGTTACCAGTCTCTTTGACGACGCCTTTCCAGGTGTACCACATGTTGGTGAACATACGGTCGTTGTTGTAGAACATCGTGGTGACCACCATGTCTTCGTGACGAATGTCATCGAATGGCGCTCGACCTTCATCAAAGGACTCAATCCACCCGGACTTGGAGAATTCGAGGTCGTTGACAAAGATCTGCGCTTCTGGGCTGATCAGATCATGAAAAGCGCCGTATTCACCCTCGCAATAGCCAGCCGCCATCTCGCGTACTGCCTCGGTGTGCCAGCAGTGTTCGGTGATGAATCCTGACCACTCGCCATCATCATGATGGTCGTGATCGCGGTGATCGCCATGCCACT
This sequence comes from Phycisphaerae bacterium, assembly GCA_002700845.1. Lineage (GTDB taxonomy): Bacteria > Planctomycetota > Phycisphaerae > Phycisphaerales > SM1A02 > UBA8653. The sequence goes on from PAFA01000082.1 coordinate 6,461, forward strand.
CATGGTGCTCTTTGTCTTCTCGCCACTCTTCATGATGGTCATCATGGTGATCATGGCGATCATGATGATCGCCATCCCACTCGTGGCGCTCTTTATCTTCTCGCCACTCTTCGTGCTCGAAGCCCTCGTGTTCACGTTCAGTTGTGATGTTGATTGTGCATCCAGTCACAACAACCAAGCCCAAACCCATCAAGATCCGTGTCAGCATTTCAATGCCCTCCTAGGCTCGCAGCCTAACGGAATGACAGACTGATGGAAGAGTGCGATGAGTTTGACGATTGACTCAGCAGGGGCCGTATGCGGCGAGCAAAATTAACACATCAGCGAAGTCGGTAACACCTGAGCCATCCAAATCCGCTTCAGTACCGGCCCAATCGCTGAGGAGGTACAGGAGATCATCAAATCCAACCGCATCGTCATTCGTGAAGTCGCCCAGACATGGTGCAGCGCACGACGCGTTTTCACACGGACTGCCTTCACCACCGAACTCTCCCCCCACAGCTTGGCAAGTGGCTTCTTCCAAAACCGTACAGACCGACCCAATGCAGCAAGAACCTGTAATCAACGGACATGACGCAGAAGCACAGTCCATTGCGGATCCCTGAAAGACACCGCCGCCAAAATCACAGTTCTCCAACGTCGCGCTGACACATGTGGCATCTGGGAAGCAACACGCACCGGCTCCAACACAAGCAGCTGGAGCACTGCAGCCCTCAAGCCCTGGTGCAAAAGTGCCACCAACCGAAACACAGGCCGAAGTGGTCAACAATTCACAAGAGTCTGACAAGCAACAAGGGCCCAATACCTCACCGCAACCCTGATCGGAATCGATCCGTTCAAAGGTAAATGAGTCAATATTGAACTGGTCGTCTGCTCCACCATCATTCACGAATCGGATCGGAAGTTCGGTTCCCGTTGGCAATGACAGTTGCGCCTCCACTTCCACCCAGTTCTGCCAATCACCGGTTGAGGGAACCGAAATTGGCCCCGTAAGGTCCGTCCCATTCAGTTCCAGGTGGAAGGTCCCACCGCTGGACTGGGAGGCGACGCGGGCTCGGACCCGATGCATCCCGCCACAAGCCACATCGCTGGTGAATTGCAACCATTCAAGAGGACGAAGCCAGCCGACATACGCGCCGCTGCCATTGATTCCACCCACATCAACCCCTTGATTCCCCCGCATAGATCCGCCGTTGTTGGTGTGGTCGGCGTCCCAAAAGCCAACGCTCTGGCCTCCCTTGTCATAGTGCTCTGCTTGAACAGTTCCAGGAATTTGGTTGTCTGCAAAAGCACCTGGCGCTTCCCTTTTCCAAACCCGAACCCAATCCACTTCGAGCGAAGCAGGAAACGGGGTCGAGCTGTTGGGATAGCCGGGCCAGTTTCCACCAATGGCCAAGTTCAAAATGAAGTGAAAATTCCAGTCGAACGGTGCCTCGGCATCCCCCGGTGCGTTTTCACTAAACCATTGGTTGAGGTTTTTTTGCGAGTACAAAACGCCATCGAAATACCAGCGGATTTCATCGGGATCCCATTCAATGGCATAGGTATGAAAACCCGTGATGGCACCACCAGCAGGATTGAAGGATCCAGTGGTTTGCTGGTTGGACGGCCAAGCCGAACCGTGATGCAATGTGCCGTGGGCAACATCCATCCCATTGATCCATTCCGCGATGTCGATCTCACCACCAGCGGCCCAGCCGCCGTAAGGACTGTCGGTGGGCAACATCCAAAAAGCTGGCCATAAACCTTGGCCTGCCGTTGGAACTTTGATTGAAGCCTCCATTCGCCCGTACGTAAATTCGCCGTTGCCAAGGGTCCGAATTCGGGCCGATGTGTACTGGTTGCCCTGCTTCTGGGCCACGATATTGAGTCGCCCATTCTGTACAAACAGGTTGGAAGGACTGTCCGTGTACGACTGCAACTCGTTGTTGCCCCAACCAGGGATTCCGTACTGGGAACCATCTCCGTATTGCGGCGTCCATTTGGACCGATCAAGCTCGGTGCCATCAAATTCATCCGACCAAGCCAGATGACCATATTGCCCAAGAACAGTGGCACAAAGAGTAGAGATCAGCATGTTTCTAACATACGCCTGAATCAAGACAACGGAACCAAACGTCTTGAAATGAAAGACCCAATCCGTTCATTTGAACCTCATAAATGAGGTCCAAAGCAGGTTCGAGCAAAAGCTCGATCTCAAGCACCATCACTTTGAAAAGGCCTTGTGTGGAAGCTCACGGCCATCGCGCTGCCCAAGCCCAGGCTCGCCAGTTTGGAAATGAACGATTTTCTGCTCTCTAGATGTCTAAAATCTAGATTGGCTGGAAATATGCACGATGATTCCAAAAGTGAACGTTTTGAACGTTTGGCCGCCTAAGGTCCGCTTCCAAATTTTCCCTCACTCGGAGAATCTCATGCTTACAACCCTTTTGACCAGCGCATTGCTGGGCGGCCCCGGCGGCGAATTCCGCTCCACTGATGCCCCAATGACCATTACCGACATTGTTCTCCAGAGCGGAGGCGATTTCGACACCAACAGTCGCGACTTCGACATTCTGTTGAATGCAGTCGTGACCGCAGATTTGGCCGGTGTCCTTGCCGACCCTGACGCAACCCTGACCGTGTTTGCACCCAATGACCGCGCGTTTGTGCGTTTGGCCACTGACCTTGGTTTTCAATCCAAAGGCGGCTACGACGAGGAAGCAGTCTGGAACTTCATCGTTGGCGCATTGACCGACTTGGGCGGCGGCGATCCAATCCCAGTCCTCACCGATGTGTTGACGTATCACGTTGCCGGTGGCGACATAAACGTGTTCAATTTCATTCTGAGAAGCATCTTCGGAATCGATATCGAGACGGTTCAGGGCGGAACCATCACTCCGTTCTTTTTCACCCTGATCGACAATGATCCCGATCTGCAAAATCCATTCTTGAGCTTTCCTCTGAATGTGCCCGCGTCGAATGGACGCATCCACACCATCAGCCGGGTGCTCATTCCCGTTGACCTTTGATTCCAATCTCCTCAGGAATCTGACAAGGAGGCTCTGGCCAACGCCGGGGCCTTCTTTTTTTATGCCCTGACAAGACGTATTCGAAGTTCAGTGATCTCACCATCACGGGCAAACAACGAACTCGACCAAGACTTGGGCAACGTTGTTCCACTGATTTCAGTAACGCCTTGAGCAGTATGAATTTCAATCTTGGGCGATGATCCATGGCTATAGATCACTGGGACCCCGCAAAGCTGAAAGACCACCTCTCCGGCTGAAACGGTGCGGTTGAGGATGCTGTTCATCCGCGGCGCAGTAGGCCACTCGTCATCCAACATGAGGCTGGGCTGAAAGCTGACGATCCCCTTCTCAAAGCGGACCCCAAACTCCATACGCCGCGTGAGGAGTTCCTCCTTCACCTGCCCCGTCATGCCAGGCTGCTGAGCACCACGGTCGCCGGGGGTGTGCGAGTACGCATCAATTGGATACGCGCCGAACTGACTTGGGGTCCGGCGGAATCCGAGTCCATCACGGACACGGTGATACCGCCGATGCAATCGCGCTTGCACGTCTGAACTTGCTTCTTCAGCACCGAGAAAACATTCGCCGGCTGCAACCAACAATTTGGCCACCATGTGCCAATACGTGCAACCAATACCTTCGTATCCGTACATGCCTCCCGAGCGACCGGTAAACGCATGGTGGTCAAAAACCTCTTCGTACAACGCGACGATGGAATCTCGCTCACGTGCGATCAGTTCCGTCCAATTTTCGTTCTCCGCGAGCGCATCGAGTGCCGCATCGACCCCACGGTGATTGACCAAATCAGGAGCAAACCGGACGGATCCATGGTTGTCTTGAATGACCAGCCGGCGGTTCCCCGCGGCAACCAACTGTTGCAAAAGATCGCTTTGGTTGACGTCCACGATGCCTTTGTCTAGAAAACTGGCAATGGCCTTGATGGGGTACAACAAAAATGTGTCATGGTCGGCGCGGTAGATCTCGGACGCAAAAATAGAATCCAAAAGTGCTGCTGACGCGGCCGGGTCGAGAAGCCCCGATGACAGCACAGCCACCTGACCCTCGAGCATCAACGGCAAACGAGAAACCTCGGCTTCACCTTCAGCAAAGCGCACCAAGTTGTAGCCGTCGTACGTGCCGTCATCTCGATGACCGGCCTGGATGGTAGATGCCAACCAACGTTCCATATTGCCCAGTACATCCTGAAGCTCAACCGAGTCGACCGCTTGCGTGGAGTGATCTTGACGCATGCGGCTCCGGTACTGTTCAAATGCAAGGCCAAGACGATCAACCACCTTGCGACGAGCCGATGATGAGTTCGTTGCAGCGTCAGGATCATCACCAAACACTTTGGCCAGTGCTTCACACCAAGTCCAAACAACTGATCGAATCTGCCCCAACTCAATGTCTTGGAGCAAGGTCTGAAGCAACTTTACGTGCCGATGGAGATACGACGTGGTCACCATGGACAGACCGTGGCCCGCGAGCGCATTGTTTGCGTCGTTCCATTCTGGCCGCTGCGTACACATCCAAATACCGCCACCTGGAACCAAAGTGGACATTTTGGAAAGCACTGGAATCAGAAGCTTCTCAAGCAACGTGACCTGCAAGAGATCTTCGCCATGATGTACGAGCCGCCCGTCAGATCCTAAAGCGCAACGGCGAGACTCGGACTCCTCATGCTGGGCCCAATCAAAATCGATTGAATTTCTTGGGTTCTTCACCAAGTCACTGTGAGATTTCAGCGTGTAGGGAACGTCCGCGAAAGAGAACATCGGAACCGACAGCCACTCACGCAACTGATCGGGATTGATGGACGCAGACAGTTCCAAAAGCCGGCCGAGGTAGGTGATTTGATGATCACCCCAGTACCCAATATTACTCCACGGATTGTTTGGTTCTGGGACTTCCCAGTCGATGCCTTCGCGGGTAATGCGGTACGGATTAAATCCATCCAGAGTGGTCGCGTTGACAAACTTCAGAATGAAGTGATCGACCCAGCCGGGATGCGACAAACCCAAGGCTTCCCAGTTCTGAAAGATGTCGCGCCAGTTTCCTTCGTACGCCAATCGACGCGATCCGTCCTCATGCCGTACGCGAATATTGAACACATTCCACGGCCGGGAAGGGTCCCCATGTCGACGCCCAAACCAAAAGGGCAAATACTCATACGTCAGCCTCAACAACTGAAGATCATCTTGGGCTTGGGCTTCGGCCAAAAGTTCCGAACGGGTACACCAAGATTCTTTTTCTCTTGAGCTCAGCCATCCCTCATTCTGCTTGGCAACGCGATTGTTTCGCAGGCCAAGAAAGCTGACAAAATCGCCCCAGGGCAATCGCTCGGCTTCCACCGGAATACCACCCCGCATATTGTTGAACAGTGTGTTGGATGCATGATGAATATCCAATACCGGATCACCACTGCACTGATGACCATCGGTTTGAGCAAGCAAGTCGTGCATCGATGCGGTGCAGGCATCCGCCTCGGAACGCAGGTTTTTCAAGGAAACCTCTGAGACGTCGCCAGCCAATGCCGCGACTTCATCCTGAGTGCGATGCACATCGGCCACCAAAGCCCAAGACAATGGTTGACCTGGTCCAACCCGCCCCCCCACTGCATGAGCAAAGAGTCCGGACCGCCCCGTGGCTCTCCGGATGGCCTTCGGCACATCACCCCGAACAAATGAATCGACCGCCAGAGGATCCAGCGTGCTGACACCTTCGCCAACAGAAAAAACAGTAGTGGCCCGCAACGATTCGGCGGGCTCGGCCCGGTCGCTCAACGCCGTTTCCATGGCAAAGGTTGCCAAAGCAGTTGGACCTACACATTCTGAACGGGTGTAGGCATTGACCAAGCAGCTCATGGATTGCATCACCGGAAGCGACGCACCACCAACCTGCAGGTCACGCAGCGCATCCAAGACTTCCACTTCACAAGTTTGGTCACCGGTGGATTCAAGAGACACCGCCCGGACAAAGCCATGCTCGTTGCTGAATGTCCACCACGCCTTGGCGACCAAGCCAAGACCATCATGATGGGATTCAAAGACGATGCGGTCCCCCAGCACACTCTTGGCCAAATGGCGACGCTCTTGCAGTCCGGCTCGCCCGGTGAAGGGTTCCCACAACAATCCATTGCTGCGAACACCCGTCCATGGTCCACTGAAGGCATCCACGGCATGCAAAAGATCATCTGTTCGGTAAGGGAACAAACAATGCTGGGCATTGATCCGGCCGGCGGAAAGTCCACCGCGCGACGAGATGTACATCCAGTGCTCCTCGGGGCTGACCACCGTGAGCAAGAAAGGTTCCATCTGGTGGACATCAAGAATGCGGTAGCAATCCACACCGTCAATACGGCACAGACCTTCGGTGTGATGGCTCATGAATCAGCCCTTGGTTCCGCTGGTCGAAATGCCTTCGACAAACGAGCGTTGAGTCAAAAGGAAGAGCACCAAGACCGGACCAACCATGAGGGTGGTCGCGCTCATCAACAGGTGCCACGGGGTTGTGCCCAGTCTGGACATGAACAACTGCAGTCCAAGCGCCAATGTGAACTGGTCTCGGTGCGACAAGAAGATGAGCGGACCGACGAAGTCATTCCACACAAACATAAAGTGCAGCAAGCCGACCACCAAAAGTGCCGGGGTTGCGAGCGGCAACATGATGTGTCGAAAAATGCCAAAGTGTCCACAACCATCAATTCGTGCAGCATCATCGAGTTCCCGGGGGATACTCATGAAAAACTGACGCATTAAAAAGATGCTGAATGCATTCCCAAACCACGCCGGAATCCACAATGGACCAAACGTACCGATGAGACCAAGCTCCCGAAACATCGTAAACAAAGGCACCATGATCACCGGGAAGGGCACCATCATGGTGGCCAACATCAGCATAAAGAGTGGCTTGCTCCCGACCCAACGAACCCGAGCGAAGGCGTAAGCCACCATCGCACTGGACACGACCGTACCACTGACCGCAAGGATGGCGACCAGCAGTGTGTTCCGGAGGTATCGGCGGAAGTCCAACGTTCCATCGGTCATCACGGTGTCAAGATTGCCGGCCAAGTTCCCGGGCATCTCACCGGCGGTTTGCGGGAACAAGGTTTGCCCCCCTTCAGCAAACCTCTCGCCTTCCCCCCCTGCGATCAACAGCATGTAACCAATCGGAAACAAGGCGACCGCCGTCACCAATGTGAGCAGGACATAGACAAGTGTGGTGCGAATTCGTTCCATCAGGCACCCCGGTAGTACACAAAGCGTTGACCAAGAAACAAGACCAAACCGGTCAACACCAAGATGGCCGCGAACTGCACCAGGCCAAGGACAGAGGCATATCCCATGTCACCATATTGGAAGGCTTGGTCGTACACGTACATCGCGAAGAAGTAGGTCGATCGCCCTGGCCCGCCGCCGGTCATCACCAAGGGCATCACGAAAACCTGAGCGGCATTGATGATTCCAATGACAACATTGAACAGAATCACCGGTGAAATCATGGGCAGGGTCACGTGGATAAAGCGACCCCACGAACCCACCCCGTCAAGAGATGCCGCCTCATGGAGTTGCTTAGGGACATCCCGTAGGCCAGCCAAGTAAATGACCACCGCCGGACCAACACCCCACAAACTCATCAGCAGCAGTGCCGTCCAAGCCCAAGCTCCCGAACCAAACCAGTTGGGACCCTCGACACCGATAAACCCGAGCAATTGATTCGCGGCACCGAGTTCACCATCAAAGCCCAGTTTGAAAATCGCCGCGACCGCAATCAGAGGAAGGACCGAGGGCACAAAAACGGCCGATCGCCAAAATGCCTGAAACCGAGCGGGCTTAGAGAGCAGCACCGCCAAAGCAATAGAAAGCACTGTGCCCACGACGATTGACAACAGACCAAAAAAGAACGTGTTCCAAGCCACGGTGCCGAGGATTGGATCATCGGCCAGCCGCGCAAAGTTCTTGGTGCCAACCATGATGGGTGGCTCAAGGAGGGTGTAGTCCGTGAAGGCGTACCAAATACCCAAACCCACTGGCAAGGCGGTAAAAAGAACGAAGCCTGCCAACCAAGGCGCTGCCCAAGGCAAGAATGTCAAAAATCCATCGCGCTTCACAGCCGAGACTCCCGCAGCGCCCGGCGAGCGGCCGCACGAGTCAACTGAGCTTGCACCTCTTGTTGGACCTGGGCAAATGCCTCGGCCGGAGTGGCCTGAAGCACATCAATCTGACTCATCCCCGCGCCCAAAGAGTTGCTGAATTCTGGCCACACTTCAGTAAAGGGTTCGGCAAATGCATTCTGACTGACCATGATGCTTTGGTGCACCTCGATCGAGCGGTTGGGGTGCTCCGCCAGGAACGAAGCACTCGGCTTCACCAGCGGCGAAGGTTTTCCATGTCCAGATGCCAGCCGCTCCAAATTTTCGGGTTGCTGCAAGAAGGAGACAAACGCAAGCGAGCCCTCGGGGTGTCGAACATTCCGTGGCACCACGAGCACATCGCACTCAATGGAACCGTGCGGATTGTTGGCATCTTGCACGGAGGGATCGACAGGGAATGGCGCTGCCGCGTAGTCCATCAGGCTGCTGCCCATTTCTTCTTGCATGAACTTGGCAACCCAAGGCCCTTGCAATGTCGTCGCCAGACGACCACTGAAAAAGTTGCGATACGGAGAAGGGTTGTCGACCAAGGCGCCCTGGAAGCGGCGAAGGTTTTCCAGACCCCAACGCTGGGGGAACGACTGAACCCATTCGTACGCGCGAATCATGCCCGGGCTGTCAACCATGGCTTTGTCGGCGACCGGGTCATACATCTGACCACCAAAGAACGGTCCATACGACCAGTTCCACCAACCGGGATCACCCGGCAAGAAGCCGGCCCGCTCTACTTTGCCATCCTTGTCACGGATGGTGAGCGCGTTGATGACTTCATCAAATTCAGGGACCGTGGTCGGTGGACGGTCTGGATCGAAGCCAAACTTTCGGAACATCGCCCGGTCGTAGTACAAAGCGATTGACGAACATGTGGTTGGTACAGCGTCCTGCATCTCACCAAACAAGATCGGGCGCAGCACCGAGGCATAGTCATCTCGTGATCGACCCAACGAATCCAAGGACAACAGTGCCCCAGAACGCCGAAAGAATGGAATATTGCGATGCCAAAGACCAAGCAAGTCGGGAGGATCTTCAGCCGCAATCGCGATCTTGGCCTTTCGGTCAAGCCCGCTCACACTGAGATAGTTCACCCACCACCGGTCTTGGCTGGCATTGAATGCATCAACTACGGTTTGCATCGCAGCGGCTTCGTGCCCCGTCCACTTTTCCCAGTAATCCAAAACAACACGTCCGGAGGGAATGTCATTCCGCTGGGTGCCACCTAAAAACGCATAGCCCGCGGCGGCAGCGCCGAATGCGCCAAGGGCAGCGCGTCTGGTGATGGAGGTTTGTTGATTCAAGAGATTCATTCTAGTCCGAACCGGAGAAAATGCCTCTACACTCATTGCCTATGGCCGAAGTGCGACTGCGTTCGATCGAAAAGCAATTTCCTGGTGGTGTCCACGCCGTGAAAGCGTGTGACCTCGACATCAGTGATGGCGAATTCCTGGTGCTGGTTGGGCCGTCTGGTTGCGGAAAATCCACCCTATTGCGAATGATTGCTGGTTTGGAAGAGCCAAGCGGCGGATCTATACACATCGGAAGTCGCGATGTCACACATGTCGACCCGGCTGATCGCGACATCGCCATGGTTTTCCAGAATTACGCGCTCTACCCCCACAAGAGTGCGAAAGAAAATATGGCCTTCGCCCTGCGTCTTCGAAAGGTCCCAAAAGCCGAACGAGAACGCCGAGTGATCGAGACCGCGAAAATGTTGGGTATTGAAGATTTGCTCAACCGAAAACCCGGAGCCATGTCGGGCGGACAACAACAGCGGGTTGCCCTTGGCCGTGCGATCGTCCGTGATCCCGCCTGCTTCCTTTTTGATGAACCGCTTTCCAACCTCGACGCCAAGATGAGAAACCACACCCGATCTGAGTTGCGCCGCTTGCATAAAGAACTGCAAACCACCAGCGTCTACGTGACCCACGACCAAGAAGAAGCAATGACTCTTGGCGACCGCGTCGCGGTGATGAAGGACGGTGTCATGCAGCAACTCGGCACCCCACTCGAGGTCTACCGAAATCCCGCCAACCTTTTTGTTGCAAGCTTTATTGGCACCCCGGCCATGAATCTCATGACCGGTGAAGTGGAGAACACCCAAGCCAAACTGGCGACCGGCTTCCAGGTGACCGTCCCCAGTGCCGTGGAGGGACCAGTCACCATTGGTGTACGTCCGCAGCACTTCCGGGTCGCTTCCGCAAATGATGACGGTGCGGTGTCATTGACCGCACGACTGGTTGAGCCCCTTGGAGATCTGGCTGACGTGCATTTTGAGGCCGCAGACGGTTCAAAAATTCTGGCCCGCCTTGATGCTGAGCTGGCACCCACTGAAGGCGCTACTTGCCCAATCGTCATTGACCGCGATCGCCAACACTGCTTTGACTCTACTGGTCAACGGGTAGATTGAGGCTGAGCTTACGCTGGACTCTCGCCGAGAACTGAACCATTTGATTCAATGACTCCGCGATACCAGTGTGCCGAATCCTTCAAAGTGCGCGTTTGGGTTTGATAGTCGACGTGGATTAAACCAAATCGCTTTGTGTACCCCTCGCCCCATTCGAAATTGTCCATAACAGACCAGTGGAAGTATCCATCCACTTCGGTGCCGTCCGCGATTGCCTTCTCAAGTTCAAGCAAATAGCGACGGGTAAAATCAATACGCTGACCATCACGTACTCGGCCATCAAGACCAACCCAATCCATAGATGCCAAACCATTCTCCGTAATCACCACCGGTAACCCGTAGTGCTTATGGGCCCAATACGGACCCCAACGCAAGGCCGCCGGAGTCACTGGCCAATCAAAGCAAGTAATCGGATGCCCCACGGCATGCGGAACATGTTCTGGCTCACCATCAGCACCGGCTTTCACCACCCCGCCCTGGTAGATGTTGAGACCAAGGAAATCAATCGGCTGCTTGATGATGTCAAAATCAGAATCGGGGAAGTCCGGCATGTGCTCGGCGTATGTTTTCAAACCCGTTTCTGGGTAATGGCCCAAACAAGCGGGCTCAAACCACCATGCATTGTTGAAGTGGTTGCCAAACTCCACACTCTTCTGGACCTTCTCTGCGGCGGCGTAATCCTCAGGTGAGTCGGTCGCAGGGATAGTGGCTTGACCCACTGGAGCGATCCCAATTCGGCCCGGCTTCGCACACGAGGCGCGCAGGACCTGAACCGATCGGCCGTGCGCGAGAAGGGTGTTGTGGCCCGCCAACAGCTGCTCGCGAGTCGTCAATGTCAATCCCGGCGCATGAACCGCATTGCGGTGTCCATGATCGATGTAGACCTGCGGCTCATTGAGCGTCATCCAGTGGGTGACACGATCCCCCAAACGTTTGGCAACGACATCCGTGTATTCGGCAAACCAATCGGCGCTGTCCCGATTTAACCACCCCCCCTGCTGGAATACCTTCGATGGAAAGTCCCAGTGATAGAGCGTGACCCACGGCGTGATGTTGTTGGCCAGCAAGGTATCAATCAACCGGTCATAAAACGCCAACCCCTCTTCGTTTACGGCACCAGTTCCCTCGGGGAGAATCCGTGGCCAGGCCAGCGAGAGGCGATACGCCTGCAGGCCGATCTTTCCCATTAGGGCAATATCTTCTTCAAAGCGGTGATAATGGTCGCACGCCTCCGTGCCACTGTGGCCTTGCTTCACCGCACCAGGTCGGTCGCAATAATCATCCCAGACACTTGGCTTGCGGCCACCAATGTTGGCCGCGCCCTCAATTTGATATGCCGCTGCCGCTGCACCCCACACAAATCCGTCCTTGAATGGCATAAAAAAACTCCCGTAGGTCTCAGAATGAAGGGACATAGAGTAACCGCATGCTTTGGACACTCCTTCTTCTGAACGAATTCGATCTTGTTTTCCACGATGACTTCTCTTCGCCTGCACCTGCCCATGAAGGCTGGACTGTGGAGGGGGAGATGGTCCATCAAGATCTTGGGCTGGTGCGACCCGGCGAGCAAGTGCTTCTTGAAGGCAAAGGACTCAAACGAGCCACATTGAGGTGGCTGAATGACAAGGCAGAGGTTGTGGGCGAAGACCAATGGCAAGAGGGCATACCGAGCACCGCTCCGCCTGCCGCACGGTCCGTGGGTATTTCACTTTTTGATCATGAAACCACAAGCAATCTTTCAGTTCTGGTTTCGCCACCGGCAGAAGATCGCCTGGCTGGACTGGGGAACTTTGAGCGGAGTGATGGCGGCATTGCGGAGTGGCTGGCCTTCAATCATGCGATCGCATGGAAAGGTATTGGACGAGAGGGAGGTGGTGGTCTGCGGACTCGCGGCCCGCTGAATGAGCGGTACGGAGGATCAGGCCTTGAGCGACGATTCGAAATCAAAGCTGGAACCATGCTTCGGGCTTCAGTCTTTGGAAAGACACCGATTGAATCGACCGTGCAAGGCTCCAAAAACTTTGGCGTGCTGCGCGTGGAGTGCCTGGACAAGGACGGACGGGTGCTGGAATGGCGCGAGGTTCGGCCCGTCGATGCCGAGAAAAATATTGGCCTCGATGGACAATGGCATCAGGCCAGTTGTGAGATACCGACGCCAGTAGGAAGCACCACCGGCCGGGTTGTTCTTGTGTTTGTTCAGCCAGAATTCGAAACCGGAATCATCGACTTTGATGACCTTGTCCTCACGACCGACGATGGAAAATTGCAACTCAATGAGTCGTTTGATGGAGTCGATCATTCTCAGAACGGTTGGCAAATTTCGGGGGACTCGGATTACGAACTCAAAAGTCCGCTCTCCGGCACCGCGGCGATGTCCTTGCGATCCGGGACCATCCTGTCCACTCCACTCAAGATCGACTCCACCCGAGACGCCACCGTTTCCCTGGCGGCTCGAGGGCAAGTGCATGCCCAACTCCGATTTCCATACAGCAAACACCCCCCCGTTGTCTTAGAAGACACCACTGATGCTGGCCAGGGCTGGCGGTCATGGCGAACGGAACGATGCCATGACCTCCCTGACCAAGCAGAACTCGTCATTCGCGCCAAGGAAGATGTCTTGGTTGATGCCGTTCGCGTCAGCCAGTCCACGGCCAAGGCGTCCACCCGAAGCTTGCCCGTACTCAACGCCAACTTGGATGGGCAACTGCCCAATCCCCAGGACTGGGAGATTGCCAACGCAGAATGGAGCTTCAACAACGAAATGCAGTTTTATGCCCAAGACTGCGTCACCATTCAGGACGGTGTTTTGAACCTCACGGCACTCAACCGAGCCGCCGGCACCCGAACCTATTCCAGTGGCCACGCCACCACAAAACACCAACACGCGGTCAAATGGGGACGCTGGGAAGTCCGGGCCCGACTGCCTGAAGGCCGAGGCTATTGGCCCGCGATTTGGCTGTTGCCCACCGATGGGTCTTGGCCCCCAGAAGTTGACATCATGGAATTCATCGGGCACGAAACCAACAAGGTGCACCACTCCGCACACTGGGGCCCGCTGCGCGATGGTCTGAAACCATGGGACCTCGGGCAGACTTCAACTCGTACGTTTGAAGGTCCAGATTTCACCAAGGAGTTCCACAACTATGCCTGTGAATGGACCCCGGAAGGGGTGGTGTGGTTCGTTGATGGTGTGGAGCGACATCGAACCACCGCCTCACCGCGGAAACCGATGTATCTGATCCTGAACCTAGCGGTGGGTGGCGATTGGCCCGGTCCCCCCGACGAAACCACACCTTGGGGCGCCAGTATGGAGGTGGAACACGTGAAGATTTGGAAATGGATTGCGAGCAAACCCGAGAAGCGAATCAAGGAACTGAAGTGGAACAAACGCCTGCTCGTTCTTGATGCCAACACCGTTAAAGCTCAGGAACTGAGGGCCGAAATCGACCGCAACATCGCCTCGTGGCGAGACCGCGATATGCACCTGGTCATACTTGAAGGTGATCGGGTTGGCGGCGAAGAAGCAGAGCAAGATGCCAAAGCATGGCGTCAGAAGTTTGGCCTGCCACAAGAAGGCGCGGTCTTGGTGGGCAAAGATGGCGGGGTCAAAGAGCGCTGGCCGGCTGCACCACAACTTCAGAACATTTTTGACTTGGTGGATGCCATGCCGATGCGACAACGTGAACTACGAGAATCCTCAGAAGATTAGGCGTACGCCTCTTCGCCGTGCACCGGGAGATCAAGACCAGACTCTTCTTGATCTTCCAAGACACGAACCCGCATCACCGATCGCAAGAACACAAAGATGCCGACCGTAACAATGGCCGCCCAAAGTCCTCCGGCCAGAGCACCAACGGTTTGCTTCATCAAGAGCTCAAAACCGCCGCCATAGAGTAGCCCTCCCTCCAAAGCGAAAACTCCAGTCAAAACCGAACCCACCAAACCACCCACCCCGTGGCATGCGAAGACATCAAGGCTGTCATCGATGCCAGATTTGGCAAACAAACTGATCGCGTAAAATGCTGCGGCTGAGCCTAGGACGCCCATGGCGATGGCTCCCATCGGTGAAACAAATCCGGCCGCAGGGGTGATGGTGACCAATCCGACCACCGCACCAATCATCGCACCGACTGCAGAAGGGCGACGACGTTGACGCCATTCCAAAGTGGTCCAAGCCATCATGCCTGCTGCTGCCGCGAGTGTGGTGGTCATGACGGCCATCGCTGCGGTTTCATTAGCAGCCAATGCCGAACCACCGTTGAAACCGAACCAGCCAAACCAAAGGAGCCCCCCACCCAGCAACACAAAGGGCACATTGTGAGGGCGTAATTCACTCTCTTGTGTGCCTCGCCGTCCCAACATGATGGCGCACACAACCGCCGACACACCTGCGCTGATATGCACAACAGTGCCCCCTGCAAAGTCAAGGACCCCCCACGAACCAATCCAGCCACCTCCCCACACCCAGTGGCAAAGTGGCGCGTAACAAACGATGGACCACAGCATGATGAACAGCACGTAGGCGCTGAATCGCATGCGCTCGACGACGGCTCCAGAAATCAGGGCGGGAGTAATGATGGCAAAAGTCATCTGGAACATGGCAAACAAAATCGCGGGAATAGCAAGGCCGTCCTCGACCCCTTCCACACCACGAAGGCCAATGTGTTCGAAAGAACCAAACCAAGCGCCCCCGTCACCAAAGGCAATGGAATACCCCAACGCAACCCAACACAAAGCGCCGATGCCCATAGCGATCACACTCATCATCATGGTGTTCAAAACACTCTGGCCACGGACCAATCCACCGTAGAAGAAGGCCAAACCGGGCGTCATTAACAGGACTAAGGCTGAAGAGGTCAAAATCCATGCTGTATCTGCTGCAGAAGTCGATTCCATAGAAAAATAATGCCGGGTGACTCTGCATTTTTCAACACAACGAGACCTGTTCTACGACATACGTTCAGCGGCTGGAATGCAGCCCGACATCTGCAGGCTCAAAATCAAATTCAGCGCGCCTGATTCCGTCGAATCACTTGTAATCGCGTGAGGGTTTAGCATCAATTCATGCTGACCATTCTTCTCGCTTGTCTCGCTTCCGAACCTGTTCCTGTTTACGTCATCGCAGGCCAGTCCAATGCCGAGGGATACGGGGTTCCCCACGAGGAACTCTCAACAATCGATGATGTCACGGTCGTTTGGCCACGACGGCATGATGGAGACGACATTGGGCCGCTCCGCGCGGGATGGGGTGCCCATGAAAATATGATCGGTCCCGAGTACGGGTTTGGGCAAGAAATGCACCTGCACCACAAAGGGCCCGTTGTTGTCCTGAAAACAGCTTGGGGTGGCAAAGACGTGTGGTGTGATTTCCGAAGCCCCTCCGCTGGTGATTTCAACTGGGCTGAGCAACTCATGAAATCACGCGAAGAACGCGAAGGTCGCATGCGAACCACGGGCGCTTTCTTCAACACCATGGTCAAGGACATCAAAACTGGACTGGAAAAAGCCAAGACACACTTGGGTCGAGAGGACCTTGAGTTGGCCGGTCTGGTCTGGTTCCGAGGCTGGAATGACTATTGCCAGTGGCCCGTTGAAGAAGACGGCATCCCGTGCGGCCGGGGAATCATTGAACGCTATGCCCACAATCTCAGTGCAATGCTTGAGGATCTTCGACGTGAACTCAAGGTTGACTCCTTGCCGATCATCATTGGTGAGCTGGGCATCCATGGCACCGAGTTGCCCAAATCACGTGAGGGCTGGGCTCTTCGTGCATTCCGAACCGCTCAAGCTGAAGTTACAAATCAATTGCCGTCCTGTCGGCTCGCCCCCACCGCATGTTTCTGGGATGGCGAATCTGAAGACCACTGGGAGTGCCACTACAACGGCTCGGCGAACAGTTACCAGCGAATGGGAAAAACTTTCGCCTTGCATCTTCTGGCTCTCGACCCGTTGCCTTACGGGCAAGATATGAAATGGCAATCCAATCAAAAAGGATTGCAAACCATGCTGCGTCAGTACCCACCAGATAATGGAGGACTGGTCCTTTGGGGATCAAGTATTTACCGGCTATGGGAACGGGCGGCCGCGCACTTCCCAAATTTTGAGGTCACCAACTTGGCTTTCGGGGGCGCTCGGTCCTGGGAAGCCTTGCACTTCGCTGAAGAGACTCTTTTCATCACCCGACCGAGCACGATTCTGTACTACTGCGGCAGCAACGATGTCAATGCCGGAGAAGATGCAGCCAGCATCGCCGAGCGATTCCGACTGTTCTCAGAACTGCTGCACGATCGCCTGCCTGAAACCAATATTCTCTTTGGCGCCATCAATCGATCGCCAGAGAAGAACGCACGCTGGAATGTGGTCAATGAGGCCAACCGCTTGGTGGCGTCCTACTGCGAAACGCAAGACGGGCGGACCTTTGTTGACCTCAACCAAGTGCTTGAGGACAACGACGGGTCCACCCGTCAAGACATGTTTTTATCCGACAATTTGCACCTCACAGAGAGGGCTTATGACGGATTTGCTCGTTTGATACAAAAGGCGCTACGAGACGAATCTCAAGCCCCTTAATGCATCAATCTTCGTCGTCTCGGTTGTGACGTCGATCGCCTTTTTCCCGACGACTGTCGGGCGAAGGGGCATCGCCGAAGCCGCCGCCGCCGAAGTCACCGCCGCGACCGCCGCCGAAGCCGCCGCCGCCGCCGAAGCCACCGCGATTACCGCCGCCGCCGAA
>PAFA01000083.1 GCA_002700845.1 Phycisphaerae bacterium
AACAAGAGTGGCCTCTTTGGCCCCTACCGGTCGCCGGCTGGCTCGGGCAATGTGTCGAGAGATCAACCCCAACAGACCGCAACGAATCCTTGAGCTTGGCACAGGCATGGGCACTGTCACCAAGACGGCGCTCGATCTAAAGCATCCCGAGAGCGAAGTCGTGTCGATCGAATTGGATGCGAAGCTTCTTGAAGTTGCCCGTAGGACGGCACCAAACGCAACTTTTATCCATGGCAGCGTTGGCGAACTCCCCAAGCTCCTGGACCAGCATGGCTGGGACCAGTTTGATGTTTGCATCTCATGCCTGCCGGTCCCCAGCTTGCCCAAGTCCATCAATCAAATGGTGATTGAGACTTGGCAAAGCCGCTGCACCAACAGTGTCTTCTCGCAGCTCACGGCCATCCCCTGGGTGTATTGGAACATGTACCGCAAGATGTTTCATCATGTGGGATTCAACCTGGTCTGGCTGAACACTCCGCCCGCAGGCGTGTACCACTGCCGAACACTACGAGACGACTTCACCAACGACAATCGACTCGCTGGCCACTGATCAAGAACGCAATATTTCTTTAGCCACCTCGCCATGGACATCTGTCAACCGGAAGTCTCTACCCGCGTGTTGATAGGTCAGTCGCTCATGATTGAGTCCAAGCATGTGCAATACAGTCGCGTGCCAGTCATGAATATGCATGCGGCCCTCGATGGCCTCACGGCCCAACGGGTCGGTCGCACCATAAGCCATGCCACCTTTCACGCCCCCACCAGCCATCCACATGGAAAAGCCTTTGTTGTTGTGGTCACGCCCATCGGTGCCTTGAGCATCTGGAGTACGACCAAATTCACCGCCCCAAATAACCAGTGTGTCTTCCAACAAACCCCGCTGCGCGAGATCGGTGAGCAAACCAGCAATGGGTCGATCAATGGCAGTGCATTGATTGGTGAGTTCTTCACGAAGATTTCGGTGGGTGTCCCAGCCACCAAAGCCAACTTCGATAAACCGTACTCCGGCCTCTGCCATACGACGTGCGGCCAGGCACTGGCGGCCAAAGGCACTGGTACTGTCCTCATCCAAACCATACAGATCTCGAATGGACTGCGGTTCGTTGGCAACATCAATCACTTCGGGCAAAGTGTCTTGCATGCGAAACGCGAGTTCGTATGAACTAATCATGCCTTCAATGCCTTCATGAGTACCACCTGCGTCACGCAGGGCGGCTTGGTTCAACGATTGCACCAAATTCAACTGTTCACGCTGAGCACTCCGCGTCAACCTTGAAGAATCGAGATTGGGCATTGCTTCAACTTCTCGACCTTGACGCAAACGTCGACCACCCAAATCCATTCGAGTGCCTTGGTAGTGCGCGGGAAGAAAAGCAGAACCGTAGTTCTGTGCGTTCCGAGGCGGATTCAAAGCAACAAATCCAGGGAGATTTTCGTTTTCTGTGCCCAAGCCGTACAAAGACCAGGAGCCCATAGACGGGCGGACAAACTGCGTCGATCCAGTGTGCATTTGCACTTGAGCTTGGGCGTGGGCCGGAATGTCGGTGTGCATTCCATTGAGGACACACAACCGATCGGCGTGCCGGGCGACATTGGGAAACAACTCGCTCACCGGCAGGCCACTCTGGCCATGCTGGGCAAATTGAAAAGGCGAACCAAGAAGGCGCCGGTTTCGATTGCCCTGCTGACCATCACGCCGATTCAACTCCGGCTTGTAGTCAAAGGTATCGACGTGTGACGGCGCACCTTCCATAAACAAGAAAATAACTCGCTTGGCGGTCGCGGCGTGGTGCGTGGCCCGGGGAGCAAGTGGATTCACTCCATCTAGCATCCCCTGACCAAGGGCCAGTTGAGAGAAGCCCAGCATGCCAAACCCACACGAAAGACCACGCAACATGTCGCGCCTGGTGCAGAGATCAGATTCGATTCGGTTGGAACACAGATCCATAACGAACCTCCTTAGGGTCGATACAAAAAATCAGCTGAGGCGAACAAGGCTTGCGCTAAAGCGCTCCAGGCTGCAGTTCGGGCATCCAATGGACCCGCGACCTGCGATCTGAATTCTGCGCTAGAAGACAATGATGAAAGACCGGCCAGACCTTCTCTCGCATCCAGGAGTCGACGCAGTCGATCTGGAAAACGCTGGTCCTCACGACTGATGCCTTGACGACGAAGCCTATCCAACTGACGCTGGATCATTTTCGGCAACTCATCTGCCTCCAAAAGCTCTCGAACCCGGTCAGATTGTTCTGGAGGAATGCCGGCCTCACGCATCGATCGATCAATCAGTTCTTCGAGTTGGCTCGATGATCTTCTTCCCACCCGAGGCCGTTGCCTCTGGTCGGTCGACTGAAGTGACTCAAAGGCGCTGTCCTGATCATGTAAGCGAGAGACATCACGCATAAAGGCTGCCGAAGACCGTTGCTCCCCCGGAGTGGGTTCGCGACCAAGTGTTCGACGGAACACCTCACGGATTTGCTCTTGTTCATTTCGGGATGTTCGCAGAATCTGCTGGGCCAATGCATCGGATCGACCCACCACAAAGTCATCATTGAGCAATTGCAAAGCCTGAGTTGGCACGTTCGTCTCATCACGAGCGCCCGTTACAAAGGAAGGATCCGCAGCGTCAAAGACCGCCAAGAACTCTGGTGGTGTTCCCCGCAAGCTTGGCAAATACACCGATCGGTGATGGTCCGGACCAGAAATTGCGGTTTGCAATTGGGCCAACCGCGCCGACCCTGGAGCGAATGAAAGAGGCGACCCTTCCGGTCGGCTCGTGATCAATTCGCCCGAAGCCATGAGCATGCTGTCTCGAATCGATTCCGCTGGCAATCTCCGGGGGGTTGATCGCCAGTACAGAATATTTTCGGGGTCTTCTGCATAAGCATTCGGCTGATGATGATTGGAAAGTCCCCACGCCCTGGACAACACGATTTCTCGAATCAGTGCGTCTGTGTTCCAATCAAGCTCCACCAAACGGGTGGCGAGTGCATCAAGCAAATCTGGATGCGAAGGTGCCATCCCAGAAACACCAAAATTATCTGGAGTCTCCACCAACGGGCGTCCCATCAAATGCAACCACACCCGATTGGCCCATACCCGTGCGGTCAATGTGTTCTCTTCACCGACGATCCAACCCGCCAATTCAAGTCGGCCAGATTGATCAGGGTCAATTTTTGGAAGCGCTGAGCCCGCCAGCATGCTGGGGACGCCGCGCTTGACCAGCTGACGAGGCTCATCCAACTCGCCGCGAGCAAGGAATCGACTATGGATGGGAACTCGACGATCTTCCACGCCCATCGCTTTGCGTTCTGAGGCTCTTAACTGCCCTTGGTCGTCGTACCGGTCCAAGACGGCCTGGACGTTCTCGGCATTTTGACGGTTGTTGCGGATTTGGGCGGGGTTCACACGTTCACGACCTTCCACCGCCAACCGCTCGGTCAACCGTTCTACGTTGGCTTCGCTTCGTTCAAGAGAACGTTCGAGGAAGGATCGAAGGGCGGGTGGCAAATCAGCGCCACCAGAGATCTCCGCGCTTGCTGGCAGCAGAACCAAGTCCGCGGGCATCCGATTTCCTGGACCAGCCATGGTGCCGTACAGCGTGTCGGTGCTCTCAAAGATGCCCTTGACCGCGTAGTAGTCCGCCTGAGGGATCGGGTCGTACTTGTGATCATGGCATCGTGCGCAGGCCACCGTGACCCCAAGGATGCCCTGGGAGAACACGTCGATCTGCTCATCGATGAGATCCGCTTGGAACTCGCGGCGGCTCCGCGTGTTGTGACCCTTTACCCCAATAGCCAGATAACCCGTGGCAACGATGTTGTTGGCCCGTTCGGTGGCATTTTGGGACGGCAGCAAATCACCAGCCAGTTGCTTGGTGATGAACTCATCAAAGGGCATATCTTGATCGAAGGCATCGATCACCCAGTCGCGGTACCGCCACGCATTGCCATAAGCAACATCGTTCTCTCGACCACTGGATTCGGCGTAACGCGCAACATCCAACCAATGGCGTCCCCAGTGCTCCGCGTGGGCGGGTGCGGCCAGCAATTCATCAACGTACTCACCAAAGGCACTTGGATTTTGATCCGAAACCAGCGCATCCAATCGTTCAGGGTTGGCGGGGAGTCCGGTCAAATCCAAACTCGCGCGGCGAGCGCGGGTCCGGAGGTCCGCATCAGGATTCGGTGCGACACCAGCCGTCTCCAGTTCAGCCAAAATAAATTGATCGATTGCCCCGGCCGGCCACATCTCATCTTGAACATGGGGCGGCGGTGGATCAGTGATGGGCTGAAAGGACCAGTGGTGTTCGAGAACCTTGGGGTCGAATCCTCGGGACAGATCGACGTGCTCTTCCCCGGCGGCCACATCAGTCGGAACCCGCGGGTCGGGGGCTCCCATTCGCACCCATTCTTCGAAATATCGGATGGTGGCTTCGGGCAGCTTCCGCCGTGGAGGCATCGAGTAATCCTCATCCTCCCAACGGATCGCTTGGATCAGCAGACTTGCGTCGGGATCACCAGGCAGGATCGCGGGGCCAGTGGCTCCCCCGGCCAAAAGATCTATTTTGGTATCCAGACGCAAACCACCCCGCGACTTTCCTGAATCCTTGGAATGGCACCCGTAGCAATGGTCGACCAAAACAGGGCGAATATGGGTCTCGAAGAATTCGGTCTCTTCAGGACGGAGATCGCTGCTCTCGAAAATGGCGGGTAGAAGCAGGAATGAGATCATCAAGGGTCACCTTCTCTTATTCTTTCGTCCAAAGTGCCAAACTCCATCCCCGAAAATGGTCCACTTTCCCGATACGTTCCTGAAATGCCACCAGCCCCCATCATTTTTGACTTTGACTCCACCCTGTGTGCCGTCGAAAGTTTGGATCGCTTGGCGGAAATCGTTTTGGCCGACGATCCCGAGGCCGAGGCCAAGGTGACGGAAATCGAACGATTGACCAACCTGGGGATGGAAGGCGCTATCCCACTCTCAGAAAGTCTGTCACGACGACTCGCGACACTCAGATTTGATCGGACGCAAGTGGATGCCTTGATCAAAGACCTTCAAGAGCAATTGACCCCCGGGCTTCCCGAAGATACTGCTTGGATCCAGACCCATGCCGAACGACTGCATGTGGTGTCCGGTGGGTTCATTGATTGGATTGCGCCGGTGCTGATCCCTTTTGGTTTCCGTGCTGATCAGATTCATGCCAACGTCCTCCAATGGAAAAAAGACCAGTCGGTTGGATTCAACCAAGATCACCCTTTGGCTCACAACGGTGGGAAACCAGAACTCGCGCGAGATCTGGGATTGGGACCCAATACAGGATTGATTGCCGTTGGCGATGGCATCAGCGACCTCGAACTGAAACGCACTGGAGTGGCCGAACGATTTGTGGCCTACACCGCCCACGCTCAACGCCATGTCGTCGTCCGTGAAGCCGATGCGGAGGCCACGAGTTGGGCAGACCTCCGAGAACTGCTCGATCAGGCTTGAATTGCATCCGACGACCAGGACCAGAAATCCAATTGCTGACCAAGAAAATGACCTGGGATGAAATCTCAATCCACGGAGCTTGGTCTCAGGTCCAACGCCAAAAAAAGCTGACCGAGCCGATGTGCCAATCAATTGTTCGCCGAGATCCGTGGGCCGAAATGGGTCACAGAGCATCGCATTCGAAGAAAGTGGGCGTGAGAGGATTCGAACCTCTGAAGGCGTACGCCAGCAGATTTACAGTCTGCCCCCTTTGTCCACTTGGGTACACGCCCGAGATGTCGACGACCTGAATCGCCTGCCCCCCGTAGGGGAGAGTCATTGTAGCGAAACCCTTGCCTGGGTCCATGCTCTGATCCCCTGAGGTTCTCGGAATCGTCGACAAAAGGAAAACCGATCGCCCGCTTCATCTGTAGAATCTCTTTTCCTGCCGTGTTAGCTCAGTTGGTAGAGCAGCTCACTTGTAATGAGCAGGTCATCGGTTCGAGTCCGATACGCGGCTTTGAAAATCTTTCCCGCCCAGCTGGGGCCCATCAAGAGAGGCTCCTTGGGATCTCTCACGGGCTGGGGGTTACCGGCTCGAGCAACTTCTCATACGTCGCAAACGTCGCCGAATGTCCGGCCAGTCGTCCCGCCGATCCACCAGTATCGGTGTAACCCGCACGCTCGTAAAACTTGCGAACCCAAGCCGCATCCCGAGGGACGCGAGCCAAGATGTGCTGCCCACCCAGGACAACCGTTTGTTCTTCGGCCCACTTGAGCAGTCTGGTGCCCAGTCCCAGACGCCAAAAAGGTGGGGCCACAAACAACGAGCGAACCCGGTGTTCATCTTGAGCATCAGGCTCATCTTCCCACTCTTCGCTGGGCAAACCGAGCGCGGTGAAGCCCAACACACGACCTTCAAGATTTTGGGCGACCCACGCTTCACTGCCGGCACGCCGCAGGATCCGCTGCCAACGATCCGCTCGCACCGTCTCATCCAGCGCCTCCAACACGGGCTGAGGCAGGACCCCGGCATAGCCCACACGCCAACATGCGGTTTCAATCACCCCCATGGGCCAGGCATCCTCGGATTCAGCCCGCCGCAGCAAGACTCCGTCAATCATGTGGTGGCTCCTTCCGAGACCGGAGCATCTCCGGGACCGCGGCGAACCGCAAGGGCGACCAGTGAAAGATCTGTTGGATTTACTCCGGCCAGACGAGAAGCTTGACCAAAGGTTCGGGGATGGAATTGCTGGAGCACCTCTACCGCTTCATTACGAAGTCCCGACACCTGTGCTGGATCGAGCCATTCGGGGATGGGCTTATTTTCCAGTTCAGCCTGTCGCTTGGCTTCAGCATCAGCCCGAGGCAGGTACCCCGCATACCGCTGCGCCACCACTGCCCGATCCAAGGCGATAGAACAAACATCACTGGGCAGATGCGTTCGCAATTGATCCACCGTGATGTCAGGCCGCCCCGCCAACTCACGCAACAGTGTGCCTTGGATTCTCACGGTGTCGAATGCTTGTTCGATCCGGTCACGCTTGGCCACCGCGTCCTCGCGATGACGGACGTGATCTTCATCAAGCAATCCAATCTGATGGGCACGGCCACCAAGCCGTTCGGAGGCATTGTCCGCGCGAAGACGCAAGCGATGCTCGGCCCGACTGGTAAACATGCGATAAGGCTCGCGCGGGTCCTTCGTAACCAGGTCGTCCATCATGACACCGATGTACGCCTCATCACGACCAAGACGAACTGGATCTTGATCCATGACGCGGCGAGCGGCATTCACACCAGCCATCAGCCCTTGTCCACCAGCTTCTTCGTATCCGGTTGTGCCATTGATTTGACCGGCCAAGAACAATCCAGGAAGACTTTTGGTCTCGCCCGTCGCATCGATCTGCCACGCAGGAACCATGTCGTATTCAACCGCGTATCCAGGCTGCAAAATTTCCGCGCGCTCACACCCAGGCAAACGGCGAATCATTTCGTGCTGCACATCAAGGGGCAAGGAAGTACTGATGCCATTGGGATACACCGAATTGGTGGCCAGCCCTTCGGGTTCGAGGAAGACCAAATGGCTTTCGCGGTCGGCAAACCGAATCACTTTGTCTTCAATGGATGGACAGTAACGGGGGCCGCGACCTTCAATATCACCGGTAAACATCGGGGCCCGGTCAAGATTTGCCCGAATGACCTCATGGATGGCAGGCGTGGTCGCGGTCATGCGACACTCCACTTGTGGCAAATGTGGGAAGAGGCCCGAAGGCATGATGTCCGGGCTTCGATCGCTAAACGGAAGCGGTGGACTGTCTCCATGCTGAGCGTCGAGCGACGACCAATCGATGGTCCGCCGATCAAGTCGAGGCGGAGTTCCGGTCTTCAATCGTCCAAGTTCAAATCCAAGCCTTTGGAGAACGGCTGACAAGGCGGAGGCCGAACCTTCACCAACCCGTCCACCTTCCGTACGCGCTGGACCTGTATGCATCACCCCACGCAAGAACGTACCTGTCGTCAGAACCACCTGACTTCCGTGCAGGATTTTTTTCTCACCCCTCGCCGCTTTGACAAACAAAGACGTTGGACGGCCCCCACCCAAATATTCGTCGACCATGCTCGCGTCGATTTCACAGCGAACCGGAGGGGCGGCCAATTGCACGCCAACCACTCGACCTGCAGACACCACCAAATCATCCACCCGGGCCACCAGCACATCCACTCCAGGCACCGACCCAATGAGACGCTGCGTCTCCAGGGCATAAGCGTCTTTATCACATTGCGCCCTTGGTCCACGAACCGCGTGACCTTTGGACGTGTTCAACATCTTGAACATGATGCCTGAAGCATCAGCCGCCCTACCCATCAAGCCACCCATGGCATCAATCTCACGCACGATCTGACCTTTGGCCAGACCACCAATTGCTGGATTGCAACTCATTCGGCCAATGCCAGCTTCGTCCATGGTGATGAGAGCGACGTGACCACGACCATCAAGCAGGCGCGCAGCAGCCCGAGCCGCTTCAAGCCCAGCATGCCCCCCACCAATCACGATGACGTCGTAATTACCCCTCACCTTGAGATCCATCCTAAAGTCCATGACGTGAATTTTGAACACGAGAATGCCGTATCCGGTTTAGAAAAGATTACCGCCGCGCCAGCGGAAAGGTTCCCGGTCCTTGCGTCTTGGTGGAGTGATTCTGCCGTGGGTTGGCAGCATGCCACCGCGGCCATCATGGTTGATCCCAATGGTCGACCAACCGACCCAAGTCGATTTGCCATTCGGCTGGCGTACGTCCCGGAATGTGCTCGCGGAGAGCGGGTTCAAGCGATCCAGCCCCTTCTCCAACGCACGCTGACGGAATTCAATGACCGAGAACTGGTTATTGATTGCGAAGTCACTGATGCTCCGGTACTCGGATTCCTGGAGCAGCTGGGCTTCCGTCCTACTGGAACCCCGCCTTACGTGGAGCATGGAACAGCGGTGGAATGGGTCATGGGATACATGGATGCTGCCGAAGCAAAAGTGGATTTGCTCCGTCTC
>PAFA01000084.1 GCA_002700845.1 Phycisphaerae bacterium
ACTCAATGATTGATGGAATCAGGCCGTAAAGCCCGCCTTAAAGTCCGCAATTGCAGCTTCAAACGCATCGGTGTCGATCTTCTTGAACGACCCGGCAGCGGACAGAGCGTCACGCAAATCCTTATGGACCGTTCTGAACTGTTCCAAGAGACCAGCTTCAAATGCGCCCACGCTGGAAATCTCCAGGTCGTCAAGGAAGCCCTTGGACGCCGTGAAGATCGAAATGCACTGGTCGATGGTGTCGTACGGCATGAACTGACCCTGCTTGAGGAGTTCCACCATCCGGGCACCACGGTCCAACTGCTGCTGGCTGGACGCGTCGAGTTCGGTTCCAAGCTGGGCAAAAGCTTCGAGTTCGCGATATGCCGCGAGGTCAAGACGAAGCGAACCGGAGACTTCCTTCATCGCTTTGATCTGGGCGGCACCGCCCACGCGGGATACCGAGATACCCACGTTTACTGCCGGACGAATACCCGCAGCGAAAAGTTCAGGCTGGAGGTAGATCTGACCATCAGTGATCGAAATCACATTGGTTGGGATGTAGGCCGACACGTCACCTTCTTGGGTTTCGATGACAGGCAGTGCCGTCAGTGATCCCGCACCATTCTCATCGGACAACTTGGTTGCCCGTTCGAGCAAGCGGCTGTGCAGGTAGAACACATCACCGGGGTAAGCCTCACGACCTGGAGGACGACGAAGAAGCAGTGAAAGCTGGCGATAGGCAACGGCCTGCTTGGACAAATCGTCATAGATCACCAAAGCATGCTTGGGCAGTTTGCCTTCTTTGCCTTGCCACATGAAGTGTTCAGCCATCGCACATCCCGCGTAAGGGGCGATGTACTGCATGGGTGCGGGCGAAGAAGCCGAAGCCGAGACGACAATGGTGTAATCCATCGCGCCAGCTTTCTTCAGGTCTTCCACAACCGCAGCCACTGTGGATGCTTTTTGGCCCACCGCAACGTAAACACAAACCACGGCCTCGTCGGTGCCCCAGTACTGCTTTTGGTTGATGATGGCATCCAGGCCGACCGCGGTCTTGCCCGTCTTCCGGTCACCAATGATGAGCTCCCGCTGGCCGCGACCAATTGGAATCATGGAGTCGATGGCTTTGATACCGGTCGCCATGGGTTCGGACACCGGCTGCCGGAACGCAATACCAGGAGCAACAATGTCGAGCTTCATCTGGGCGTCTGCTTCAATGGCGGGACCACCGTCGAGCGGGGCGCCCAGCGGATCGACCACCCGGCCGAGCAGTCCGTGTCCAGCCGGTACTTCGAGCAGTCGGGTGGTGGCTTTCACCGTATCACCCTCTTGCACTGCCAAAGCATCTCCGTAGATCACGCAACCCACAGTGTCGAGCTCAAGGTTCATCACCTGACCCATGACTGGGCCTTTGCTGGTGTCGAATTCCACGAGTTCGCCGGACATGGCCTTGGCCAGTCCGTATACCCGGGCGATACCGTCGCCCACTTCCACCACGCGTCCGACTTCGGAGACTTCCAGTTCAGCGCCGAACTGTTCAATCTCTTGCTTAAGGACAGAGGTGATTTCGTCAGTCTTGATCTTCACAGCGTTCTTTCCAGTGATAGAGATGCGTCAATAGACGGCTGGTTCATTCCGGGAGAGGTTCGAGTTTGTACACGATTCGCACGGCGGCTCGAACCTCAACTTCGCCGGCTTCGATTGTTGGGGCCCCAAAATCAGCCTCGGCGGACATCATCATGCGTCCCCGAGCCATAACTTGCGGCCTTGCGTTGTCTGATTCAATGTCAATGGTCTTGATACCGGCCAAGCCAACGGCTGAAGATGCTGAAACCACGAGGGCTTCTCTTCGAGCACGTCGAACAGCCTCTTGGAGCAAAGTCGAACGCTGTTGAGCACGGGCTGCTTTGGAAAGTCCAAACCCATCAAGGTTGACCTCGTCGGCACCGTGTTTCGCGCTCTTTGCCAAAAGTTCTCCCACCAGCTCGAGGCGAGTGGTCTCGATCAAAATTCGGTGCTCCAGACGATGCCCTAGCACCGTGGGACGCCAGTCTTCGGCCGAATTGCGAGGGCGTTGGGACCAAATTGGCTCCAAGGAATATCCACCCGTACGACGCTCTTTACCTGGCTCGATTTCGAGGCCGTCAAGGAAGCTGGTGATCTTGTTGATGCGGGTCCCCGCAGAACGCATGGCTTCAGCCACGGTGTCGGCTTCGGCGCGAACCAAGATACGAAGACTTGCCTGGTCAGCGGGAACCTTGAGGGCGGCTTCACCACGCACACTTAGCTGCGGCAGAACTTCATCGGAAGCAACGGGTGCGGCCGAAAGCAAGGCAACCAACATCGTGTGAAGCAATGACATCAAGAACCAACCATCTCCGATGCACGGGCCCGAATCTTGGCTCCGGCTTCCACTTGCAAGGCGTACTCCAGACGCCGCAGGCGAGACGCAATAGAGCCGTCGATCAATTTGTCGCCCACTTGAAGTCGAAGACCACCAATGAGGGTGGGGTCCACTTTCCAAGTGATGACCGGAGTGCCACCAACGGCCGCCCCAATCTTCTCGGCAAGCGCTTCTTGCTCACCCGACATGTCGGCGGCGGTGGTGACGCTCACCCGAACACGACCGGCGGCCACGTCTGCTCGTGCTTTCGCGGCTTCAGCAATGCCGGGCAACGCCGAGAGACGTCCCTTGTTGTTGAGAAGACGCAAGAAGTTCAAAGTGACCGGCTCCACCTGACCCATGAACATGCGGACCAAGCTGGCATCACGCTTCTTGGGATCAATGATCGGGCTGCGGAGGAATTCAGCGAACGAGGGCTCGCTGGCGGCCAAGTCCAAGACACCTTCAAGGCTTTCGCACACGGCGGCAAAATCACCACCCTGATCCGCAACAAGCTCTTGCAAACTTTCCGCGTAGCGTTCGGACAAGGCGTCGGTACGGACCTCGCTCATGTTCAGCCCTTCATTTCCGCAAGGCTTTCTTGCACAAGCTGCTGTTGGTCGGTGACGGTGATTTCACGACCCAGGATCTTGCTCGCGACGGCAGTCGCCAGAGTTCCGGCTTCGGCGTGGATTTCTGCCACCGCCGCTGACTTGGCGGACTCAATGTCAGCCATAGCCTTGGTGCGAAGCTGGGTGAGCTCAGCGTCGTTCGCGGCGCGAAGTTCATCGGCCACACGCTGGGCATCGGCCTTCGCTTGAGCGATGGTCTCAGCTGCTTCTTTCCGGGCTTCAGCCAATTGAGCTTCAAACTCAGCTTTGGCTTTTTCGGCTCCGGCACGAGCCCGCTCGGCTTCCTCAATATCACCCTGGATTTTTTGCTGACGATCTTCAAGACCACCAAGGATCTTTGGCCATACGACAGTGGCCAAGATCCCAAAAACGATCAGGAAGACCACCACGGTCGCGATCATGGGATACATCTGACCGGCCGGATTATCCAGAGCGGCAGTCAAAGGCACCGTCTTGGCACTATCAGCAGCCAATAGAAGAGATGCAAAAGGCATGCTCAATCTCCAAGAAAAAGAGGGAGGCCCCGACCGGTTCAACCCGGCCGGGGAGAAAAATCAAGTTCGATCAGCCGACGAGAATGACCGCTGCGAATGCCACACCTTCAATAAGAGCGGCCGTCAATAGCATGTTGGTGAAGATTTGGCCCTTCACTTCTGGCTGTCGAGCGGTAGCTTCACAGGCGGTACCACCGATGCGACCGATACCAAGACCGGCACCCAAGACGGCCAAACCAGCAGCCAAACCTGGGACCATTGGGCCCGCAGCGACAGCGGCTTCGGCAGCGGCTTCGGCCTCTGGTGCGGCCATGACGGTAGAAGCGACGAAGAGAGGGGCAAGAACGGCAAACAGCTTGTTCATGGCTAAGAGACACTCCGGCGGGGTTCAGAAGATCCGGTCGGCACGCCCCCCGCCTGGGGCGAACCTTCCAAAGGAAGGGTCAGTGGGCGGGAACCGCCTCATGATCGTGCTCATGATCATGATGGTTGAATAAACTCAAGAACACAACCGTCAAGAACATGAAAATGAAGGCCTGCAAAAAGGCCACGAAAAGTTCGAGGAAGTAAAAAGCAAATCCGGCAAATGAGCCAATCACGGTCCCCACTTCAGGCCCCGTGAGGTCCCTGAGGACACCGAGACCCAACCCGAACAAAGCGGCCATGACCGTGTGGCCAGCCACCATATTTGCAAACAAACGAATGGCCAGCGCCGCGGGTTTGATCAAGTGCCCAAGCAACTCAATCAAGAAAACTGCTATGGATATTGGGAGCAAGCCCAGATCAGCAATGGACTTTGAGTTCAATCCGAACACCGGAAGCCCGGCAAAATTGTGCATGATCCATCCCCCGAGACCACTTTCCTTGATGCCATGAACATGGATGATGACAAAGGAAACCAAGGCCAAACCAAGCGTGATCGCAAGGTTGCCGGTGGCGGTGCCGCCTATCGGGGTGGTGTGAGATCCAGCCAAATGCTGCATATCAATCAAAGGGATCAGGCCAATCAAGTTGTTGATCAAGATGAAGAAGAACAACGTCAGCAAGAGCGGAAGCCATCGCTTGGTACCACGCTCACCAAGCACCGGTTCGATCATTTCATCTCGGAGCCAACAGATCATGGACTCCACAAACTGAGACAAACGACCCCGAGTGACATAACGGGCGTTTCCTTCAGAGGCCGGTCCCGTGACAACTTTGCTTGCGACGTAAACCATCACGAGAACGGTCAAGACCGCGCTGACGGCCAATGTGACCATATGCATCGTCAGCACTGGTGCATCAGGGGTCCCCGAAAGGACCACATCCAATACGTGTGACTTGGGGTCATATTCAGCTGCAGACAAGAGGAGTGGGGTCAGCATGTGTCGTTCAGGACTCGTGCACGGGATTTTGGTCCAGCGAGCGGGACCATCGAGCGAGGAGGGCCGCATCGAGGAAAATCGATACGACATGGGAAACCACCAACGCGGTGCGGAACCCGTCATCCCCCTCAGGGGGGCGGAAGTATAGCAGCCAAGCCATGATCCCCGTCGCCAAGAGACGGCTCAAAAGAGCGCCTGGCCAAATGGCCATCCAGTGCTCGACCGGACGTGCGATCCACGGCATCAACACCAAGCTGCCCAGCAAATATCCGCCGCCGCCCGCGACCGATCCCCGAACGGCCAGGGCAAGAGGATCACCGGTGTGGGCCAACCAACCTGCAAAGAATCCCATCCCTCCACCGACCACTCCTGCCACAATCATGGCTGTGACCGGGAGCGAAACCGCCTCTTGATGACTGTTTTGCGTCATTTTTGTTGATCCTCTGCTTCAAAAGACCGCTGAAGGGCCATCGCACCGCGGATGAGGTGGGTCATTCCGAGGCCAACCCCAAACAATGCCCCAACTTTTTCACCCCACACCGGATCCACCAACCCCCCCAGCCACCAGCCCGCTAGGACGTAACCCACGGTTTGTGTGCCCATGGCGGCCATGCGAACCCCGCGGCCCATGGTGGTTCTTCGATTGCTACCTCTATCCAGATTGGACATAGACATGATGCTACGTCCTCCGAGGCGACTATCCTGTTTCTTCCATGGCCATCTCTGACGAGTCCATTATTGACGTGACCCCAAAGCCTATGGGTGCGGCGGAGGCCATCTTCCTGCCGGCCATTGCCAAGGGACTCGGTACGACGTTTCGGCACCTCTTTGGGAATATCACCAAGCCGGGCCAGAACAAAGACAACATCTATGTGGTGCAATACCCCGAAGAAAAACGAGGCGATCGACCGGTCGTAGAAGGCGGGCTGGAGCGTTCGACCTTCCGTGGCGTCCACCGATTGAACAAAGACGAAGATGGTCGGGTGCGTTGCGTGGCCTGCTTCATGTGTGCGACCGCTTGCCCCGCCAACTGCATTCACATCACCGCCGAAGAATCTCCGTGGGATGACCGCGAAAAATATCCCAAGCAATTCGATATCGACGAGCTGCGCTGCATCTACTGCGGTATGTGCGAAGAAGCATGCCCATGCGACGCGATCGAACTGACACCGTTTTACGAAGTTGCTGGCATGTCACGGCAAGAACTCATCTTCGATAAGACCAAATTGCTTGAGGTCTACGACCAAACCATCGAAGAGAAGCCAATGTGATCTTCGCGAACCATCCGTCACCTTTGTCGGGTGGGCACCCATGCGGTCGTTCGGCCACCAATTGCATCAAACTGAATCAACTCGCCTTTGGCCGTGGTGGCCCCTTGCACCCGCCCCCACCGGTTATGGAACAACCATGTTCGGGGGAAACGGTCTTTTTCAGCATTGACTGAACAGGCTTTTTGAATCACCGAAAGGGTTCGGCGAACCAAGAGTTTGGCCTCTTTTTCCGCAAGATCAGCGCCTTGCCGATGCGGGTTTAACCTGGCTTGGTAACACGCTTCATCCGCAATCCAATTTCCGACGCCTGCCAAGAACTTCTGATCCAAAAGCACACTTTTGATCGGGGCTCGACGGCTTTGCAAACGTGATGACACTTCAGACACATCGATGTCATCCACAACTGGATCGGGGCCAAGACTTGCAATTGGAGGCTCGTGAAGGGGATCCTTGCGCAAACGAAGTCGGCCAAATCGTCGGGGGTCGGTAAAGGCAACCTGCACTTGATTTTCGAGTTGGAACCAGAATTTTTCAAACCTTGGCGGCCACGCCTCCTCGATGGTGCCGTGTGCGACCAGATGCAGCCCTTGTTCACCGCGCACTCGAATTGCTCCGGTCATGCCGAGGTGAACCAAAATTGAAGCCTGATCTACAACCGGAAGCCACAACTGCTTGCCTCGTCGATCTGGGATACCCAGAACACCGCCACGAAACGTGTTTGCAATCTTTCGCGGACTGTCCTCAGCACACACAATCGTGTCTTGAGCGACTCGTACTTTGGCGACGCGCTGACCAACCACAAAGCGTTCGAGCAGAGACCGAGCGTGTTCAACTTCGGGCAATTCAGGCATTCGATCGCCCGTACAAGCCGCGTTCTTGAATCACCGTAAGAACCGATTCAGGAATACCCGCGTCAAGAGCAAGCTGGTCTGAAGTCGACAGTGCCTCGCGCAGTCTGGTGGCCGAAACGTCATCCAGTGGCAAATCCAAAACACAGTGTCTCCACCAACCTGCACGTGGCTGGCCTTGGTCCAACTGTTCCAAAACGGCTTCCAAAGCAGAGCGATCATGCGGCGGCCTTGGGGCAATCGCGGGCTGGGCCAAGTCCAAAATGCCCTCCCAATCGTGCCAACGTCGAAATTGCAACGCTTGGTCGGCACCGATCAAGAATCGAATCGGGGTTTCGGGGAATTCCTCGCGGAAAGAACGCAACGTGTCCACGAAGTAACTGGTGCCGCCTCGCCGTAACTCACGTTGATCAATCTCAGCTTCGGTGCTTTCTCGCAGCAGCGCTTCCAGCATTGCGACGCGATCTGCCGCCGGGGCAGACTCTTCCGTTCGCAATGGATTCTGGGCGGCAGGAATCCAGATGACACGTGAGGCACCGATGGCCTTTGCCGCCAGTTGGGGGAGACACCCGTGGGCCGCATGGGGCGGATCAAACGTCCCGCCATAAAGCAGAAGGGGCAAAGCCATATTCAAATATTAGGTCCACACAGGCATTGGCAAGTTGTCAATCAACCGAACGCCATCCAGCCACGCCGCGATCAATGCCCGGCTGGGACGCGAAAAATCATCCACTGATCGGAGACCTACCGACGAGCGAACCACCGCATATTCCACCTCAAGATCGTGGGATTCCAAGGTTTCACGCATGACTCGCTCAGCGGTCGAAGGGTGGTTCGCGGCTCCCGCCGCTTGGAGCGCGAGATACACCGCGCGAGCCCGTTGCTTGGCTAGTGGAGACAGACGCTCATTTCGGCTGGAACGGGCAAGGCCCTCTGCTTCACGGCACGTCGGCATGGCGTGGATTCTCGGACCACCGTCACGATCAACCATTGATTGGACGACCTGGAGCTGCTGCCAATCCTTCTCACCAAAAACAGCCACTTCTGGCCGCACCAAGTCAAACAAACGCTGCACCACACGAAGGACCCCAGCAAAGTGACCGGGTCGGTGGGCGTCTTCTAACCCCGGATGGGTTGCCACACGGGGCAAATCTGGGGTCGCCACATCCTCCCCTTGAGGATAAATCACAGCATTACTTGGCCCCCAGACCAAATCGGCACCAGCCGCTTCGGCCTGAGCCGCATCGGCCTCAAATTGGCGTGGGTAATCGGCATAGTCGTCTTGGTCGTTGAATTGATCGGGGTTCACAAACACGCTGACCACCACCGGGTGCCCCAAATCCTTGGCTTTTCGCACCAACTCCAGATGGCCCTCATGCAAACCACCCATGGTGGGCACGAAGACACCGCCCCAAAACGCGTTTAATCCAGCAATTTCCGTCAGTCTGGCCACGATTTTCACATGGTAGTTGGGCCGAAACAGCAATGTTTGACCGGGTGTCGGCTAGAATGGACTGAATCTAAAAATCATGACTGCCAAAAACAACACCATCTATTTTGACCACTCATCCACGACACCCTGTGACCAGCGGGTCGTCGATGCGATGCTTCCCTACTTCACCACGATTTACGGCAACTCCAGCAGCCGAAATCATGCCTATGGCTGGGAGGCCGAGGATGGGGTTGACACCGCACGAGCCCAAGTCGCAGATCTGCTTGGGGCCCAACCGAAGGAAATTATCTTCACCTCCGGAGCAACCGAGTCGAACAACATCGCCATAAAAGGCGCGGCACGGATGTATGCCAAGGCTCCGGTGGGCTCAGACAATCGTGGGCACATCATCACGGCGATCCATGAACACAAAGCGGTTATCGATCCCTGTCGTCGGCTTGAACGTGAAGGCTTTGAGGTCACCTTCCTTGAACCTGGAGCGGATGGCATCATTACCGCCCAGATGGTGAAAGACGCTATGCGTGAGGACACCATTTTGGTTTCGATCATGTGGGCCAACAACGAATTGGGCACCATCAATGAAGTGCCCTGCATCGGCAAGGCGTGCAAAGAGCACGGAGCCTTATTCCATACCGACGCCACCCAGTGGGTCGGCAAAATGCCTACCGATGTGGAGGCCGACAACATTGACCTGCTGTCCCTATCGGCCCACAAGATGTACGGGCCCAAAGGTATCGGCGCGTTGTACGTCCGCCGGCGTCGACCTCGAGTCCGGCTGGAAGCCATCCAAGATGGTGGGGGTCACGAACGTGGCTTCCGCTCTGGCACACTGAACGTCAGCAGCATTGTGGGTCTTGGTGCAGCATGTGCCATTGCCAAGCAGGAAATGAAAGCCGAAGGCGAACGCCTCAAAGCACTGCGTGACAAGCTTGAAAACGATCTGATGTCACGTCTCGAGGTTGTAGAAGTCAATGGCCACCGCGAGCACAGATTGCCACACCTGACCAACATCTCCTTCGGCTTCGTCGAAGGTGAATCTCTGATGATGGGCATCAAGAACATTGCCTGTTCTTCCGGATCGGCCTGCACCTCGGCCTCGCTTGAACCAAGCTACGTCTTGAAAGCCCTGGGCGTTGGCGACGAATTGGCCCACTCCTCATTGCGACTTTCCTTGGGACGCCACAGCACCGAAGCCGAAGTTGATCAAGCCATCAACGACATTGCCGCAGCTGTGGAACATCTTCGGGCCATGAGCCCTCTGTTCGACCTTTGGAAAGAAGGCGTCGATATTTCCAAAATTGAGTGGCAATCGCACTGAACCAAAGTCGGTTGACCAACGAATGGTCAATTGCGAAAGGAACACCATGGCCTACAGCGACAAAGTAATTGAACATTTTCAGCAACCACAAAATGTGGGATCTTTCGGCACCTCCTCAGATGTCAAAGACCGTTCTGATATCGGAGTCGGCATCGTTGGGGCCCCAGAGTGTGGCGACGTGATGCAGCTCCAAATCAAAGTTGACGACTCCGGAAAGATCGAAGACGCCAAATTCAAATGCTTTGGCTGTGGCTCAGCCATTGCCTCATCTTCCTTGGCGACTGAATGGATCAAAGGCCGAACAGTGGATGAAGCCTTGGAAATTAAGAACACCGAGATTGTGGAAGAACTGGCGCTTCCACCAGTCAAAATCCACTGCTCAGTGTTGGCCGAAGATTCGATCCGTACGGCCATTAATGACTGGAAAGAGAAAAATGGCCACAAGGTTGAAGACGACCACCACCATCATCATTGAATGGCATCATTGATCTAAGTTTGACTCCTGCTCCTGCTCC
>PAFA01000085.1 GCA_002700845.1 Phycisphaerae bacterium
GGAACGGCTGCTCCGCTCGCGGTAGGCATCAGCAACAACAACGTGCTGCAAGCGGATGCGAATGTTGCAGACGATGACTTTCTTCGGGTCGCCGGTACGCAGATCGAAGGCCGAACGGCAGCCCAGACGCTGGGCGACATTGGAGCGCAAGCCGCACTGACGTTTGGTAAATCGAGCGGCAACAGTATCAAATCTGAAGCCGCTTTGGATACCAACGATTTTCTCCGCGTTGGAACTACCCATGTCGTAGGAAGAACCAACGCTGAAGTGCTGTCTGACATCGGAGCAGCGGCTGCCGCTCACACTCACCAAGACTCATACGCGATGTTCATCACCGCACCAGCGGACAAGGCTTCGCCGGGGTACGTCGTTGATGCTCGGGTCGCTTCGGCTCGGACGATCACGAACTTCTACGCGAAAACGGAAAGCGGTTCGTGCGTTGCAACGCTTCGGAACATCACTGACAATGTTGAGATCGCATCGGTCACGGCGAACTCTACCGGAGCGTCGGACGCCTCGCTGCTGAATACGGCTGTCGCGGAGAACGAGCGAATCGGCGTCGTTATCTCAAGCAACTCAAGCGGGGTCGATCTTCAGATCGTTGTGGAGTACACCGCCTAATGCCATTTGTAAACGTAATCCAAGCAGCAGCGTCAAGCACGACTGACTGGGATACGCACCAAGTCGGTGCGTTCCTAATTCCGAGACTGGACACGGGCGGATTCAGCCGAGATTTCGATCACCAGTTCCCTCTCGACTCTGCGTACATCGCAGTCGGACGAATGAACACGAACAGTGCCGCGACTGCCCCGTACAACTACGCGCCAAATGGCGACTACGGCAATCCAGCGAATCAGGTGAAAGCACCGCCATACGCGGCGGTCTGGGTGTCTTCCGAGACGGCAGCCATTAGTGGTTATGGCCGCCCCGATGCCGGGTGGCGCGTATACAAGCGGAACGGATACTCAGACGGAACAGCGGAGGGAGGGACTCCAACTTCCGCTGGCCGAGCAGTGTACATCGCGCACGCTTGGAAAAGCGGCGTGGACAATGACGACGGATATATCGGTATCGGTGGGTCTGACACGTTCCCGTTCTTCGTGGTGAGTCTCGACGACTACAGCGGCACAACCGGATCAGGCGGAACCGATTCTTGGACCGACCCGTTTGATTGGTCATCTCCAAAATACTCAGCGACTGCAACTCTCGTTTCTGCTTCTGGCGGAACTCGGTTTAATCTATCAAGCCTTTCTGAAACTGTCGGGTCCGGTCTTTTCTACCCAAACGGTTACCAGCCGTTTCGTTCTTCTTCAAACCATTTAAATTTTCTTTTCCGAGTTAACACAGGGAACAGCGGATCGTTTTCTTCTGCCAGCGATTGCTTCGACAAGACCAAACTCCAGCATTTCAGAATCCGAAACACGACGAGCGGCAGCGAATACGATATGTGGGATCCCGCTTCGGGAACGGGAGCAGATCAATACACCAAAATCATGTTCCAAGATTCGTCAGGGAATGAGCCTCCAACATCAGGAAACTTGTTCTATATCCGCTGGTATTACAACACTGGCGACGCCGCCACGACGTTTGCAAAGTTCTCCGCAGGCAACACGATTCAGATCGACCTTTACTACACCGATGACACATAAGGACCAGGCTGATGGCATCAGACAGAATCCAAAACTTCGCACAGATAGAGACCGCTCTCAACACGATCTCGGGACGCATTCAACGCCTCGGGATGGTTTACAAGGAAATCACTGGCAGGACTCCGACCGACGACATGCTGATTGACGAACTGATCGCGGCGGCTGCTGTTCTTACTGCGGCGGCGACTGCGTTGAAGTCGGTCGCTTACGATCCGACGCCGCCTCCCGAAGATCCGGAAGCACCATGATCGAACTGCTCCTTTCAACTGTCGTGGCTGTTCAGGATGCAGAGCCTTGCAGCCCTCGTCTTCTTCCGATGTACACCACTCGTCTGCCGGTCTTTGGACCTGACGGCGAAGTGACTGGGATGTTGCAGATTGTCTCCGAAGCACAGACTGACACGAGAGAACTCGTCGTTTACTACCTCACCCCATCTCAGTCGAACGTCGTGGGTCCGTTCACGATGGAGGGGGATGCCCAGATCACGAATAAGACGCCGCAAACGCGGAACGTCAAATACCGTCAGTCGGTGAAGATTGACGAAGGCATGGTCCCGATCTTCCCGTCAGGCTCAGACTTGTGTTGGGAACCCGAGAAGCGACGGATCGTATGCGACTACGTTTTCCCGGTGGGGGGGAACGAAACCGTGACGAAGGCAATCAACTGGTCTGTCGATCTTCGGTTGGAAAATCAGATCGCTGACATCAACAGTGATGGCTGGGTTGATGCACAAGACCAAGGCATTCTGATGGGTGATTGGGGAACGGACAACCCTCGATCAGACTTGAACCAAGACGGAACGGTCAATGGGACTGACCTTGGCATTTTGTTTGGTCAGTGGTCTGAATCTTCCGACGACGAGGAGTCCTGATGGAACCTTCTATTCTTCCAATCCTTGAGAACAACCTTACCCCGCTAATTGTGTGGGTGCTGGTTTACTACACCATGGTCAAAGGCATTCGTCGTGACCTCCAAGAGATCAAGGACAAGATTGACAAGTGATTAATTCGGACTTCAATTCTTATCCCAGTGCCCCAATTCCATACAACTCATGGAATGCAGGGGCTACTGAATTTTTTATGCAGGAACCTTTGATCCAAGGTTCTCTAAGAAGTCCTTACTACTCATATTCAAATGGGAACAGTTACGCTCAAAATCAAGCGTATGACCCTACTAGTCTTATCATGGGGATCTTGCCTGCTTTTAGCGATCTAGCAGGAACGCAATTCAATACTTTTATTAATGACAGTGATTCAAACACTGCGTTTGCAGATGCAGATGTTTCTGCTAGTGCAATTAGTAATGGTTCAATTTCAAGCCCCACGTTTCTAACTATGACCAAGACGCCTACGAATGCTAGTAGTAGCGTTCGTGGTTCTTATGTAGTTGGGATTAACGGTGCAGCATTTGAAAATGCTGTTCAAGCATTTGAGACTTCTAATGCAACTAACGGTATTGATCAGATCAATACTCAGTCAGGGAATGTTTCAGTCGGTAACCCTGAATCAACTGTGACGATCACAGGTGGTAGCGGGATTAGTACGTCGGGTAATGACACCAGTGACACTATTACTATCACTGCGACTCATCCGATTTATAAAACTTTTACGGGTGACTCTGGTTCGACTGTTGCTTCTTCAACAACCGATAGTTTAGATATTGAAGGTGATAACGGTGTAACGACAACTGCAACTACAGACAAAGTAACAATTGCACTTGATTCTCATCCGTATAAGACAGTTCAAGCAGATACGGGATCTTGCAGTTCAGGCTTCAATGCCGACACCCTTAAAGTTACAAACATCACAACTGATGTTGTGCCTAAGGCGGCAATTGAAATTTCTGCTGCTGACGGCACACCTGACGAACTTAGGTTTAATGTTGTTCCTCAAGCCCATGCAGGGTTTGGTGCCCAAATTGTCAAAGTTATTGAGCCTAACGGTATAGGTTCAATGAATGGAATGAATTACGCTAAGTACACCATCAATGCTTATGAGTACAACGGTGATGGGACAATGTCTCAAATTAGTGGGACTAAAGAACTGCGTGACTTTGGTCTTAATTCATTCAATGTATCAGGCAGTGATCCTTATGTTCATTCAAATCCCGGCAAGTACATTTGCCAAGATGGTCAAGAGAACGGAGACGACTGCAATGTTTCTCTAGCCGTATTGCAATACGCAGGATATAAAACAAACGACGTTGTTCTTGCCCAGCGTATTGGTGCGTCTATTTGGGTGACGGCGGGCTTCCCCCCCACTAAGGCTGTTTGCCTTTGACTGTTACTCACGCTGCTGTTTGTTGTTGTGCTGAAGAAGATGTGTTTCTATTCTTCGTTCCTTGCCCCGGTACGGACTCTTGTGCGGGGTCCGGGTTCTTTGCGCTTAAAAGCGAATGGACAACAATTCTTGGGGAAGCCCCTGTAGTTAATGATGTTTGGAAGTACAACGACTCTAGTCGGGAAAATCCGTGCGACTACTGCGGCAAGTTTCAAACAGGGTTTTCTCCCGGTACTGCCGCTCCTAGTAGCGGATTTGAAAAACAAGACGATTGCGATGACTCTGATTGCCCACTTCCTTTGATCTTCTTTGTGCCGTGCGACGATGAGTTGTGTGGTGCGTACACCATGGCCGCTCTTGCGTCCGAGTGGGAGACTTTTCTTGGTCTCGGCACCGGAACCATTGATCTTTCAGATCCAACCACCTACGCAGGGACTTGGCTGTTTGAACGAACCGATGGGACAGAGTGCTGTGAAGATCTTGCTGAAGAACCATGCTTTAAGTTTTGCGGGAACTTAAGCCTTAGTGGTTCTACGGATCTTTGCTTTGATGACGCAACTTACTTGCCTGCCTCCGAGCGATGTCTTAAGTGCGACGTTCCTGACAACAAGGTCCAAAGACTCAACGCTTCTAGTGCTGTTTCATTTACGTTGCAAGACAACTGTGAAGATGATGATTGTCCGGTGGTTTGCCGGACTCAAGGTTGCCACGGAAACTACTTGAAGGTCAGCGGTATTAAAGTGTTTTCGTTTGAGTCTCTTATTGAAGCCTCAGAGTTTGATGACGACTTTCAAGGCGCTGGAGGTTTCGACGGAAGGATTGAAGGGGAAGGCAAAAACGAAATACACTTTGGCGTTGTCATCCAATACGAAACATACTTGGAAGCAAACGCAACTACTTGGGACGGTGTCTCAAGTGTGAATGCGTGGGATCAGATTTACTCTAATCACTGTAAGCCTGACCCCGGATGTACGGTGGTTGCGAATGTTCAAGTCTTCAATCTTGTTTCGGGTGGGTTTGCTCACAAATCCACGATCAGCCATATTTCAGATAATGATGACAGCAATCCTCAAGATATTTCCACTGAATTTACTTCGACTACAACTTTTAGCATCCCTGACCAAGAAGACACTATGGGCGGCTCTAAGTTGCAGAAGCGTAAGGACGTTTACGAAGACGCCATAACAAAGGGTTGCAACCTTAGCAATTCGCCCGGAGGCTGGCTCGAAATTTGCCCTACTGGGACAACGAACGATGACTGCGTGATGGTGTGGAGCAACAACCTTACAACAACAGCCAACGGCCCTTTGGAAATTGCAACGTCTACCAATTACGTTGAGACAGGATCATTTCCCGGAACCTTAACTGACACCGCGCAATTCTCTCTGAAGATGGCGACATCCATGATTGATTTCAATGCAAAGGATGACTGTTGCTGCACAGACATTCCTGAATTTGATGGGATGTTTTGGACTGATGCCAACGCATTTATTCAATTTTCAGAATTGTTCGGCCAAATGCACGATCAGACTATTTCAAGTGGCGGGGGTTTTGCCCGTTTCAGATTGTCTGATGTTTTTAAACAATGGCGTAATGGCGAGTTAAAGGGGTTGTTTGATGGGCCGGGAAACAACAACTGGGATCTAGGCAAGTTAGGCAATCCCTACGTTGATGCTGCGACCAAAGAAGATTACATCTGCGGAGCCTTGAGCCAGAGTTGGAGTTTTTCGTTTGACGATACGGCAACTCAAGACGACATGGTCGTCAATCCTTTGGATGCTGTCGCGCAAGCCTCACGACGCCTCATGATTGAAGCGTCTATTTCCGATACAATCACTGCTATTGAATGCGTTGATGCCCCGCCTGTGGGTTGCGAAGACGGGACGATTGATATCCCATGAGTTATACTTGCAATAGACATCGAAACAACCACTGCACTCTTGGTCTCTTTGAGATGAAGCCTTCTATTGAAGACTGCAATTCTTGTGATCAATACCAAGGCCCTGACCGAGGAGTGGGTGACAAGGTTGCCAACTTCCTCAGGAAGACGGGCGTTGAGAAGGTCGTGAAGGCCGTTAGTGGGGGGAAAGGGTGTGGCTGCGGTAATCGCCGAGCCAAGTTGAATAAGGCGTTTCCTTTTAGAGAAGGTGCAGACTGATGGCTGAAATGAATCGTCGATGGGTATTTCCCACGGTCACTGCTTCTGAAAACAAAAGCATTGAACGTATTGCCCTTACTGGTCAAAACACCGCTCATGAAATTGTTGGTGTTGACGGCAGCCGAAGGTTTGGTTGTCGCCCAACCTCAGGATTTCGTCTTGCTCATACCCTGAACTTCAATCAGAACTTTCAAGGTTCTGATGCAACGGCGGCAGATGCTGTTCGTCCTTTTTCTGACGTAGCCCCCCCAGCCGTTTCGTCACAGTCTATTGTTACTGATTGCTTTCCTGTTCATTTCCAAATTCGTGAGGGCGAGTTTGGGCACGGGTTTGTTTATCGGGTAAAGCCAACAGGTAGTTCTAATACTGCGATTTACATGGACTACTGTCCTACTAATACAGTTGATGGTGCTTCTGGTTGGCGGACGATTCTTATTAGCGAGCATTCATCTTCGCATGTGCTTAGTACTGCAAAGATGGATGTGGTTTCAATGGGTAAGTATGTAATTACTCTTGTCCAAGGTAAGCCGAGTCGAGTCTTTTACATCGACTACGATGGCAGTGGCCCTACTTTCACTCATCAAATTATTGATGGAGGTCCCGGTTCTGCTCCTCTTGTCAGAAACATTGGAGATACTACG
Source organism: Phycisphaerae bacterium (assembly GCA_002700845.1). Lineage (GTDB taxonomy): Bacteria > Planctomycetota > Phycisphaerae > Phycisphaerales > SM1A02 > UBA8653. The sequence continues at coordinate 6,728 of PAFA01000085.1, forward strand.
CCGGTCTTTCCTCGAACAGGATCTTTTCCTACCAAGTACATCCCGGTAGGAAAACTGGATGCTTCAACTTCCTCTAATCCTGCCGGGTCTTCACCTAATGAAGGCAAGCCGGAATTCCACAAGTTTAGTGATGCAGACTATTCGTTTGCTTACTACTTGCACGACAGCCACACGGGTAGGCGTACCCCATTGAGTGAGATCTGTTCAGTTGCAACAGGAACTGATACTGCTATTACCGCAGACAGATACATTGCATTTGAAGTAGAAGTTGATACTGCGAAGTTTGATCAGATCTTCTTGTTCCGATCAGTCAAACTGCAATCGGTGGGGGGGACCTATACAGGTTCTATTCTTCACCTAGATACAATCTATGATGTTGGAGATGCCGTTCTTACCGGAAATGACTTTGAAGGCATTTCAAACACTACTCCTAGTGCGGCTCCCTACAATGCGTCTGGCGTAACCGTAGATATCTTCAAGTGCTTTTATCAACTGGAAGACATCTCTCTTGCAATGCAAGACATTTACATGGACAAGATTCTGTGTGATGAAGAGATCCCTTATGCGGGATCAGGCATTGCTTATGATGGAAGTTTGATTATCTCTGATCCTCAGATCAGCACATCAAATACAGTTCTTAGTATTGATTCCCGTGTCAGTAATGTGGGTGAGATTCGTTGGTCTTCTTTGATTGAACGAAGCCCTGAAATCTTCCCTATCAATAACAAGTTTACGCCTGACGTATTTCAGAATCGTGTTATTGCTCTAGCCAAGGCAGGGGACTTTGCGGTTGGGTTTTCAAATGACCGCATCTACCACATCCGACGCAATGGAATGTACATCTCTGTAGATGAATTGCATTCCGGGTTTGGTCTTGCAGGTAGAGAAGCCTTCACTGAAGCCGGTCCTCTCATTTACTTTGTTACTTCCAAGGGGATGAAGGCTGTTGCAAACAATGGACAGTTGGATGATGTCAAAGCCCTTGACAACCTTCTTCTAGAAGATTGGTATGAAGATCTAAGTTCTTTGCGGCTGTCGTTTGATCCTTATGCTTCTTGTTTGTTTATCCATAATCCCGTCAAGGAACAAACAGTTTGCATGTGGTTCAGTACAGGGCGCATTACTGAGATTCATGACACTGATTTTGATGATGTCCGTACTGGAGTGTGGCCTTCAGAGTTCACTAGGAACTCTTACGATGACACAACCCCAACTACAACTACCGCTAATTCTATGAATGAGCGGTCATTCTTTCTTCAGAATCATCCTGACCCATCTAACCCTGCTTCAATTCCTACTGGATGGAGACCCCGCGTCTACATCTTGGACATTGACAGGGAAAAGACGGCGGTCAATACCACCGACCTCACGGCATCAACGGACAAGGTCCTACGCACGTTTGATTGTGGGGGGGACAGCGTCTTTACCGTCAAGTCTGTCACTGTCGCCAGCCCCAACAACACAGTAATTCTTAAGAGCGGCCTTACTACCCTTAAGGAATTGGGAGGCCAAAACGCAGAAGGCACTCACGCTCATGATCTTGCTGGTGCTTATGCGTATGTAATCTCTTCAACTGACACATCTCGTATAGGCAAGAAGTTCCAAATCCTCAAGGCTTCAGGCGGCAATGTCACTGTAGATGGTACTTATGGGGGTAGCGGCAATCGTTCATTCACTGCCCTAAGGGGTAACATTTCCGCTAGTCTTGTAGAAGGTGACGTTCTAGCAATCAGTCCTGTCTTGTTTAGATACGTTGGAAGCGTGCTTCCTATGACTCGAACAGAAAACAAGAAGATTGTCACTACCTTTGACATGTTTGCTAATAAGCAAATCTCTTCTGTTGGGTGTCATTTCACTGATGTGTCAGGGGGCATCACGGGGTACAAGTTCTTTAGAGGGCTTGTCTACAATACAGAATCAAATAATCCTGCTGTTTCGGCATTTCCTTTGGACTTTGCAGGGTCTGTAATTGGAGACTCTATTAAGACGGGTGAGTCTGATGATTACGCAGCGTTTACTGATACCTCTTCTGTCACAAGAGGCAAGCACGGAATTCAGGACTCTGCATTGAATCCGGGTATTGAGTCTTATTGTCCTGATTTGGACTTCAAACTGATGGCTTTGATTTGTCGGGGTAGAGCAACTGCTACTGATACCGGCGAAAGGAATACTTGATGTCAGGCTTTTACGATAGTTCTGGAAACATGCAGCAATTGCAACTCGGTAGTTTTGGCGGAAGCCACGGTTCTGCCCCCCCATCATTTGGGGGTAATTTCAATGATTACTACGGGATGTTTGCAAATGCCCCAGTAGGCCAAGGATTTGGTTCTATTGAAAAGGGTCTTGAAGCAGGGACTTTGTTCGATATGGGAGGCGGCAACTACGGAATTCCGGGTGCGCAAGGTCCCCCAACAAGTCATGGGTTTATGAGTAATCCTCGTAATTCACCCATGAATATTTATTCTGCGGGTCATCTAAACAACGAGTTCAATAAGAACAAGGGCCGAATGCAACTTGGGGCAGCCTTGATGGCTGATTACCACAACATGGTTGCGGCGGGTCAGGCTCAGGGACAACGAGTTAACGATGCTCTTGGTCGTATGGATCAGGCATTTACAGGAGGAGCAGCAAACATTCGTCAAAGCGGTCAGGATGCTTTTGGTGAACTTACTGCTCGGGGTGATCAGTTTAATCAACAAGGTCAACAGTTCCTTGCGGATCAAACGGATTTCAACAAGGGTGTCCTTGCTGAATCTGACCGTTTGATGAAGCAAGGAATTGATAACTTTGAAAAGACTACGGCATCTGATGCTTCAGCAATGAAGTTTGGTATGGCTCGTCAGCGAGGACAGCAGCGAAATCAACTTCAGGCTGCCGCAAAGATGGGCGATCCTTCTGCTTCAGCAGCACTTAATCAAATGGATTTTGATACGGCTCAACAGACTCAGGCTTCTATGAGCCAGATTGCATCTCAATTCAATCAAGCCAAAGCAAGCATGGAAATGAATCGGGCTCAAAATTACGGCCAAGTTGGAATGCAGGCAGGTTCTAACATTAACCAAGCAGGTGGGGTTATGGCTAATCTTGCAGGCATGTCTAAGGATCTTTACGCACAGGGGTCTGCGATTAAGCAAGGAGCAGAAGTTCTTGCCAACCAGTTCTATGCTCAAGGTCAAACTGCTATTGCTGATAGGATTATTGCTAATCCCGGATCTCCTCTTTCTATGGCATCAGTGATCAGTGCAATGCTTGCTTTTGATGCTTCTCCCGGCTCTGAACTCTTGACGGGTATGCCGAGTCAATTCCTTGGATCGGAGTTTGCTTGATGTCATTCGTAGGCGCTAATCAAAAGATTAACAGTACTAGTTCTGTGGGCGGCGATGTTACGGCTAACCTTCAGGCTATTGGAAACTTGGGCGCACAAGCAAGGTCAGGTGGGGGGGGAGGTTCTGGTCCCAATCTTTTTATGCAAGAAAGGTTGAAGCAAGCAGACTTTGGACGGGCCCTAGAACTTGAAGATGTTAAGCACAACAATGCAAAAGAGATGGCTCTTATTGCAGAGCAATCTAGAGCAAGAAGTGACAAGTCTGCACAGGAAGCAATTACAGAGCAGGAACGTATAGCCAATCGAAACAAGTTGATGGCTGATAGGGCGCAGGGTCGAAGAGACGGATTGCTTCAAGAACTAGAGCGACTTGAGTCAGAAAAGAAGTCTCTTAGAGAAACTGTAACTAACGAGAACGCTGCTCAGGTAGCCGAAGAAATTGCAAAACTAAATCAAGAGATTTCTAATAAAACGGCTTCAATTACTAAAGCAAATATAGAGATTGAAACTGTACGAACCGGAGCAACTAACACTTTTAATTCTGCTGTAGGTGGCGTTAGAGACGGGTTAAATGATCATGCTACTAAACGCGAACGTCTTGAAGCAGGTCATGTAGCAGGTGCAGAATCATTTGTTTCGGGTCTTACAACTCTTGTTGGTGACATTGCAAGTGGTACAGCAGATCTAAATATTGCCGGAGAATCAGGTCCTGAAGTTGATACTGAAGGTTATGGCGCTGCCGGTTCTATCGGTAGAGGGCTTGTAGGTTTCTTTAATTCTATTTTCCAAGACTCGGATCTTTCTGCTTATCGACAAGAAGTTGCGGCAGGGGAAACTAATCCTCGCAGTACAGAATATGGCACTCTTGGAAGAGAAGGTGCAGAACTTAATATTCTTGAGTTGGTTGAAAACGATGAAGCGTTTCGTCAATCTGCATTGGTCCGTTTGACTTCAGATGCTCTTGCGCAGAGTTCAATTCTTCCTGATTATGAAGAAATGACGGGTCCCCAAAAGGGCGTATACAAGAGTTTTATTCTTGGTACGGAATACATTGATGTAATGGAAAATGTCCAAGGCAAGGACGGCCAAACATATCAAAGACCCAAAATGGATAGGAACGGAAATCCTGTTAGACGGGCTGCGACAATTGAGGACTTGAGTAAACAATTTGAAGTAGACACTGTGGGTCTTGGTTATGTTCTAGATCAGGTAGTTCTTTCAAGTCGCAAAAAGTCGGTTGCATTGAGGGAGGCTATCGACGAGGCCGGAGGACGTAATGACTTTGAAACTTTGGGCCAACAGGGTGCCCTTGCAATGATGGAACTTTTGTCTACATCTGGGTTGGACCGTCGAGGTCAAGAACTTTTTGAAGGTCAAACTTCAGTAGACTTTAAGGGTATTGCAGACTCTCTTAGTGGGGATGAAATAACTCAAAGCGGCTTTGATCAAGTCCTAAATGTGATTAAAAACAATCCAGAAATTTCTGATGCCGACATTATGGAGATGCTTGAAAGAGTTGAACTTGAGCATCA
>PAFA01000086.1 GCA_002700845.1 Phycisphaerae bacterium
AGTGGCTGAATGCACCGGTTTGCTAAACCGACGTAGGGGAATTAGCCCCTACCGCGGGTTCGAATCCCGCCCTGTCCGCTCTTTGGAGCCTTCATCTTGCTGATTGCTTCACAACTTCTTCGCCGACTGCGTCGACGACCTCTCCGATCGAGCGTGACAGACGATCAGCGCTCTTGGAAAAATATTGAGCTTCTTGCCGGTAGTGCTTCATTGGCCAACTTGCTTGACCAGATGAAGTGCTCTTCCTCAACCGCCTTCATGCTTCCTACCTCCGGATTAGCGCCGCTGGCGATGCTTGGAATCTGGAGAACCGGTCGACGCGTGGTTCCGCTGAACTTCCTGGTTTCAGACGATGATCGACGGCACATCTTTGCTGATAGCGGAGCCGATACTTGTGTCACCGTTCGGCCCATGGTCGAGATGTTTGGACCCCCTCCTGACGGTATTCGAACTGTCTACCTCGAGGATCTCAATCGTCGAGTTTGGAATGGGTTCCTTCCCACTCGGCGCACTCCCGACGATGTTGCCACCCTGTTGTACACCTCCGGCACTTCCGGTAAGCCCAAGGGTGTTGAACTGACGCACGAAAATCTGATCTCCAACGTGAGGCAGGCCATGCAGGCGGCAAAGTTCACGTCTCAGGATTGTATTTTTGGCGTGCTCCCTCAGTTCCATTCTTTTGGCTTCACGGTGCTGACCCTGCTGCCAATGTCCATTGGATGTCGGGTGGTGTACTCAGCCAAATTTGTGCCCTCTCGAATTCTGTCGCTGCTTGAAAAACATCGGCCAAGTTTCTTGGTCATGATTCCTTCGATGTACGCAGCTTTGGCCCGCGACCGAAAAGCAACTCGCGACATCTTTTCTTCAGTCCGCATCGCAGTGAGCGGGGGGGAGGCGCTCCCTCCAGTGGTTCGTGACCAATTCATCGAGCGTTTTGGGGTTGAGATTCACGAGGGGTATGGCCTTACTGAGACCAGCCCAGCCGCCCATATCTCCTTGCCATGGGCCTCGAGACTCGGAACCGTCGGGAAGGCCCTTCCCGACGTTGAATCACGAATCACGGGTTCTGATGGGGCCGTACTCCCAGTCAATACCGACGGTGAGGTGCAACTTCGAGGCCCCAATGTGATGCGGGGGTACCACAAGATGCCTGATGAAACTGCCCAGGTCCTCTCGAGTGATGGCTGGTTCTCTACTGGAGACATGGGGCGTCTCGATGATGATGGTTATTTGTCCATCACCGGAAGAATCAAAGAGATGCTCATTGTTGGCGGGGAGAATGTTTTTCCTCGCGAGATCGAATCGGTCCTGGAACTCCATCCCGATGTTGTGGCCTGCGGTGTGGTTGGGCGGAAAGACTCAAAACGGGGCGAAGTTCCGATTGCATTTGTTGAGGTCGCAGACGAGTCAGCCGCCTCTCCCGCTGATCTTCGCGCCTGGGCTGGAGACCGCCTCGCGCCTTACCAGTGTCCTCGTGAAGTCATTCTGGTTGAGGAGATGCCCCGGAATCCCACTGGAAAGGTCCAGCGACGTGCATTACAAGACCTGCTGTCATAGATTTGTCCCGGGTTCTCCTTTTTGGCACCGCACAATCATGTCGGTGCCAAGTAAGGTGAAATCTTGATGAGTTCCCTGCCACCTGAGACCGGACTGGGGTACACCCCGCCCGTTGTGAGGCAACTTTCCGTGTTCCTTGAGAACAAGGTAGGCCGGCTGCACGACATGCTGGAAGTGTTTCAGCGGGAACCTGGCCTTGAACTCTGTGCCCTTTCCGTCCTGGAAGCCAGTGAGCACTCTGTCGTGCGTCTTATCCCTACCAACGCCAGACTGGCCTCAGATCTCCTTAAGGAGGATGGGTGGGCCTTTACGGCGACTGATCTGCTCGTCGTTCGCCTCCAGCCGGGTCAGACCATTGAGGGGCTTTGCTTGGCCCTGCTGTCCGTGGAACTCAATCTTCGGTTCGCGTACCCGTTGTTGGCCGGTCGAGTCCACGAAGCCACCATGGCCATTAGTGTTGACGACCACGTCTTTGCTGGACAGGTCCTGCGAAGAAGAGGGTTCGACTTGCTTGGCGAAGCCGACTTGATCCCTCCACCCGGGGCGTCAAATTAGGGGGAGATCGCCTCAGAAGATTTCTCTTCGGACTGAGCTTCGCCGTCTTGGTTGTTTGATTCGCTCTTCGACTCGTCTTCCATAATTTTGCTGATCACGTCTGCGGTGACCTGCGGCACGTATGTTGAGCCTTCGCGAATTCGAATAATTTCAATGTCTTCGATAAGGTCATCTTTTCGCAATTTGCAGGCGACCTCTCGACCTTCGAGAACCCTGCCGAACACGGTATGTCGATTGTTGAGCCATGTCGTGGGACGATGGTTCAGGTAGAACTGACTCCCTCCTGTGTTCGGTGCGCTTGTCTTGGCCATCGCGACAGAGTCAGCAAAGTGAAGCCGAGCGTTGTCTCCACTGCACTCATCAGCGATGGTGTAACCCGGTCCACCTGTGCCGTACGTTCCTTCACCACTTTTTGTATTCGGGCAGCCACCCTGAATCATGAAATTTGGCTCGAAGCGGTGAAAGGCAATGCCGTCGTAATAGTCAGTGCGAACAAGCGAGATGAAATTGGCCACGGTATTTGGCGCATCATCTTCAAACAATTCGATGAGGATCGATCCCTTGGCGGTCTTAATCGTAACCCGGGGCAGATTGTCCGCTTCAGATTCAATGGCTCTGATCGCCAGTTCGGCTTCCCAGAGCGATTTGATTTCCTCGCACTGACGGACAATGTTGTTTGCCTGTGCCCTTACAGCCACATCCTCGATGGCCTCAAGGTTGAGTTGGGCCAGGGTCGTGGCGGCTTCATCAAACATGTTTTCATCGAAATAGGCTTGAGCCATCAGCACTTTGGCTTTGGATGGCGCATCATCTCCGAGGCCTCTGAGCACCTCAATCGCTCCGGCGCAGTCGATCTCTCGACGCAGACCGGCGGCGACTTCCAATGCTGTCTCGGTGGACCCTGGAAATCGGTTCAGCAGATCACGACGTGCGGCCAGCAAATCTTGGCCGACCAAGATGCCGCTTGCCGCCTGCCAACTGATGAAGCCACTCGCCAATGCCCCATTTTCGGGTGCGGATTCAAGGAGAGATTTCCAGTCGCTCGAAATTCGCTCTTGGCCTTCGCTCGACCTTACATCTTCGATCCACAAGGAAAGCTGAAGCCGTGCTGCAGCGGACTTGGTTGACATCGAGCCTTCACCCTGTGCACGGTCAAATCGAGTGCGAAGGGACGTCACCGCGGCTCTGTCTGCCTCGTTGAGCGTACGGAGGTTCGTCAAACTGCTTCTGCACTTCGAAAACGCCTCAATGAGGTCGGCTTCCGTGTCCGCAGCTGAGGCGGGAAGGGCGGTCACAACAATGAGAAAAAACGTTTTGAGACAGGTCATGCTTGGCATCTCCATACGGGGCGATCGAGCATTCTACCTAAGGCGTCAGTTTTACCCAAGACGGACTCGGGCGCTGGTTCGGTCTGTTTCACTGACTGAAATCTCTCTGAGCTTGAGATCACAGGCGGCCAATGGCCCCTGGAGTCGAATTGCCGCCTGCTGGGCGATCCTCTCTACGCTGGGAGGAACAACTTGAAAATCTTCGAGTTCGTTGAGAACACGGTGGTCCCACACATCCAGAAGATGCTGTTTCACGACCCGATCGAGGGTTTCGGTCGGTATGGGATTGGTTGAACTGGGCTCAATCACGACTTCCAACTGGTAATTGTGCCCGTGGATGCCAGCACACTTCCCGTACAACTCCCGGTTCCGGCTCTCATCGGCACCATTGGCCCAGAGGTGATGGGCCGCGGCAAAATCATAGGTTTGGGTGAACGTAAGGGTCAGGGGAGTGGTCGGCATGTCACGCTCCAGTTTAAATGCGGCGTAGGGTGTAAGACGAAGCTCGAGAGCAACCAGCTCGTGCGGCAGATGGGATCCAGCTTCGAAAGCGTTGTGCATGGCTGACTGCACAGCGTCACCAGCGAACCCCTGCTTGAGATGAGGAAAAATATGAACGTTCGCCCACTGGTCAAAGGCTTTGATGTCCAGAACGTAATGTGTGACCTTGTCGGGCTCGCCGCGAAGGGTGATCAGCGCTTCAACCATGGGCGATAGTGAGGCAACTGGGGGGCGGCCCGCGTAACCATTGAGGCCAGAAGGGGATTCTGTGCCGTCAATATGAAAGCGCACGATGCGTGTGAGTTCAACCACACAAATACGATAGGGTCGTTGTTCGATGATGTCCCGGTGGTTCTTTATTCTCAGCCTCCTTTTTCTTGCTGGTTGTCTCGTTGGCCGGCGTTCTGAGGAGGCCGTTCTCTGGCCAAACGGCGTCGAGATTTGTCGCCAACGCTCTGAAATCCGAATACCGGCCAGAGTGATGATTCGCTCCGGATGGCTTGAGCAGGCCGTGTGTACGCCACAGACTCGAGTGCATGAAAGTGTTTTTGCAATCCAAGCCGATCCTCATCAGTTGCACGCAGCTCTCCTGCTTCTGGGCTCGTTCCCCGGGAAGCCAGGACTTCCACCTCACCTTGACCATCCAGCGGTTGCGCCAGACGGACCCATCGTCCAAATTTTCATGGAACACAGCCAAGCAGTCATTCGTCTTCAGGATTTGATCCTTGATGATCGAACTGGTGAAGGGCTGCAAGGGGATTTTGTTTTTGCTGGTAGCAAATGGGTTCAGTGGCAAGGGGTGCAGCGTTACCTCGCTGATGATGAGGGCTCGGTGGTCGGACTGGTTACCTTTGGCGACGAACTGCTGGCGTATTCTGAACCAATGAGCGGATCCGTAAGCCTTGATCGGCCAACCTTTCGGCCCAATGCTGATCTTCTGCCCCCTCCAGGTACTGAGGTCACGCTTCGATTTACTGTTTCGCCTGAACCTGAGGCATGAGTTTTCGAAGTTGAAAAAGTGCCAAACCCAGTGCATCTGCAGCATCATTGGGTTCGGGTGGTGTGGCTAGACCGCACCATGATGCGACTGCTCGCTGAACCTGCACCTTGGTCGCCCGCCCTGATCCAGTAATGACCCTCTTCATCTCCGCTGGCGCCACGGATTCAATCGGAAGCCCGCGTCGGCGGCACTCAAGGAGGCAAACTCCTCTCGCATGACCGAGAACAAGAGCAGCCCGGGGAAATCTCCCGTGACTGAAAACACCCTCCAGTGCAGCCACCCGTGGCTTGTGCTGTTCAAGAAGATCCGACAATTCCTTTGCGAGCACCACAAGTCGGTCTTCCAGTGGAGCATTGGCGTCAAGTTCGATGACACCGACTTCGATTATTTTTGGTCGCCCAGAGAGGGATGAAAGGACCGCGTACCCGGATCGACGCGAGCCAGGGTCAATACCCAGCACAATTGGCATCTCAGGGTTGGTCTCCATGGTCATGAATCCTATAGATTCTCCGCATGACGTCTGCTGAGACTCCCACGGTTCGCCTCTTTTCCAGAACCATCCCTTCCGATGATCTCACACCGATTTTGGCGTATCGACGTCTGGTGACGGCTGATGAGCGAGACGCGCCTTCGTTCCTGCTCGAGTCGGTCGAGGTTGGAGGGGTCGTGGGACGATGGAGTTATCTCGGTGCAGCGCCAAGGCAGATGGTCGAAGCTGCTCTTGGCGGCCCGCCTCCATGGAACTCGATTCGGGACCGTTCTTGCCTACTCACCAGTACAGATGACCCTGATGCGCCTCCATTCCGTGGCGGATGGGTCGGCTGGACCGCATACGAATCAGCCGTGTGGTCTGAACCAACGGCAATTCAGCCAAACCCTGATCAACTGGGCTTGGCCTTTGGTCTGTACTTCGACACGGTGGCCTTTGATCATGTTCGTAAATTGGTCCACCTCCAACATCTGGCTGAAGAGCGTGAATCTGATGCCGATGCAGAAGCAGCACTCGATCTCCTTGAAAAAGCCATTCGTCAACCTGTGAGCTCTATACCAGGTGGACGAGTACCTAAAAATCTCAACGCCAGACCACAGATCGATGAAGGGGGGGCATTCCCTCGCGATGTCTTTGAGAGCGCGGTTCAAAAGGCCCAAAAGTACATCTCAGCCGGTGATGCTTTTCAAATTGTTTTGTCCCGTTGCGTGGAAAAGACCACAGAAGTCGATCCATTCGAGATGTATCGAGCGCTCCGAATTACGAACCCGAGCCCATACATGGGTTATCTGCAGGGCGGGGGAGTAATGCTGGTTGCGGCCAGTCCAGAAATTCTCTGCCAAGCTCGTGGCCAGCACGTGATCAACCGGCCCCTTGCCGGGACTCGGCGCCGGGGGGCCACCCCAGCTGAAGATTTGGCCAATGAGGTCGAACTTCGAGGAGACCCCAAGGAAAATGCAGAGCATGCCATGCTCGTTGATCTCGGAAGGAATGATCTTGGTCGGGTATGCGTGCCCGGTTCAGTCCGGGTCACAAAGCAGGCCGAAGTCGAGAGATTCAGCCATGTGATGCATCTTTCGTCAACCGTCGAGGGCACGCTTCGGCAAGAACTTGATGCGTGGGATTTGCTCGCGGCCACCCTCCCAGTTGGGACGGTGAGTGGGGCCCCCAAGATTCGAGCCATGCAGATCATTGATGAATTGGAGCCGCATCCTCGAGGCCCGTTTGCGGGAGGGTTTGGGGTTATTGGACTTGATGGCGATGCTGACATGGCGATCGCGCTTCGAACCATGGTGATCTCCGCGGATGGCCCACCTTGGAGGGTTCGTTTGCAGGCGGGCGCGGGTGTGGTCGCAGACAGCGTGCCATCGGCTGAATTTGAAGAGACCCGCTCAAAATCTGCCGCCGCAGCACGTGCGGTGGAAGTTGCCGAATCAATGTTTAACTTGACGCATCAGCGGCCCTAACCGCATCGGCGAACGACATCATCCGGTCCGCGCATTTGACCCCTGGGGCGGATTCCACGCCGCTCGAGACGTCAACGCCCCATGGCTGGAGCATTCGGATTGCTTCGGCAACATTCCCCGCGTTGAGTCCACCAGCAAGGAGCCACCGCTCTGGGCGTGGGACCTCATGCAGAGACGGCCAGTCGAACGGCTGCCCCGATCCAGGATTTTGGTGGTCAACGAGTACGTGTGAACAGGGAAAGTTCGCATGCTCAAGCAGACCATGGCGTCCCGCAACAGCACGGATGGACGGTCGGGTCTCAACATGACTCCAACTGGTGTCTTCTTGACCATGCCATTGCACCATGTCTCCCGGGTACCAAGATCTTGATTCATCAGCAGTACTAGGCTTCGGATTATTGCGAAGAACAGCCACCAAGGTCACGTTGCAGTCTCTCGCGGTTTTCACCAAGTCTGGTCGTTGATTTGGGGGCACAAAACGTATCGTCCCCGGCACAAGAACCATCCCTACAAAGTCAACATCGCATGCCGCCGCGTGCTGAATATCAGCAGGGGTTTGGCAACCGCAAATTTTGATTTTTGTCATTGGAAGCGGTCCTGTAGTGATTTGTAAAGCGAACGTTCGTCTGGTCGGAGTCTGGCCGGGTTCACACGATTCAAAGTCTTCCGGGCCAATCCTGGTTCTCCAGTTCGAAATTCGAGGTTCGCCAGCCTCATGAGCCGAATTTGACTGTTGGCCTCTCCGCCAATGGCAATGGCTACCGCCAGTGTTCGTTTCGCATTCGATTCGTCATCAGCAGAAAGAAGTGCTTCTGTCCACTGATCCCACAAATCAACTGGGGTTTGGACCACGAGTTCAGGATTTTCGAAAGCCCGCTGCGCAAGGGCAAGGTCTTGTTGTCTTAGGGCTACAAAGAGATCGTCAGGTTTGCTTTTGGTCTCCGTGCGAAGTGCACGTTGCCATTTTCGACGGCGATGGCCACGACTTCGCGCTCGTCGCCACTCGTCGCGGTATACACACAGAGCGCCACCGGCACCCAGTACGGCACCCGCAGTATGGGCAACATTGTCAATTGGGAGCACTCTGAGCCATGACAACACAAAGCCCAGACCGAACCAGACCACCAGAGTCCCCATCGTTTCGTCACTGACCATTTGCTGCAAATTTGCATCAAACTTCCGTGCCACAAAAATCCATCCGCCCAAAGCAAACCCCCAGCCGGAGAGTCCAATTGTTGCGTTTCCTGCGAGTACGGTAAAAAGGACTGTTAATGGGGTAACACCAATGACAAAAATGGCCGAAGCGCGATTTCCGTATCTCGACTCAAAAGGAAGCCCCAGTCGAATGGCCCACATGGCATTGAAAACAAAATGGAGGATTCCACCGTGCAGCAGCGCTGTTGTGAGGAATCTCCAAGGTTGAAAGGGAAGTTCTCCACGAGATACGCCGTGGATGGCCAAAAGGCCCTCCGCGCCTCTTGGATCGGCAAACTGCCAAAGCGTCAGCAAACCACTGACAAACAAGACTGTCTGGGTTGGGGATTGCCTCACAGAGCTGCTTCATAAAAGCGAAGTATTGCCGGTCCTATTTGAGCTTCCATGCCACTGTGAAGCTCTAGGGAGGTGATTTTTTTACCGTCGACAAAAGTTCCTGATGATGATTCGAGGTCTTTCAACACCAAAATTTGGTCGCTTGTTCGTTCTATAACGCAGTGTTCTCGAGAGATCGCACGGTTTGATATTTGGATATCGCAACCCTCATCGCGCCCAATCAAAACTTCTTCTTTCTCGCCCAAGGCATACGCCTTAAGCATAGCGCCATCAGCGTTACATACGTGGAGCTCGAGCATGGAACTTATGTTACTTGAAGTGCTGGCTTAACCAAGTGAATCGTTCTGAATTGCGTCCCAGAGCCCAGTCTCATTTTCATGAGATTCAAGCTCAACGGTCCATTCCAATATGAAATTGCCACAGCGAAGTAAGGTTCGCCCTGATGCGTTGCATCTTCGTATTGACACCCCAGAAGAGCGCAGCATGCAAGATGCAGAAATGTCCATCAAGACTGGACCTGACCGTTCATGGATCAAGGCCAGTTGATGGGGTGCCCAGCCATCAATCTTGACAGTATGAGTGGCCCGGGACGAAGTGCCAATGCTCGTTTGCTCTCCACGGGGAGAAAATTGATGCAGTGGTCTGCATTCCAAATCCAGGATCCTCAGGCATGCGTTTCCTGATTCTGACTCGTCCGGCTGCCACAGGTCTTCTGTTGCCCTGGCTTGCTCTAGGTTTGGGGGGGCCGGTGTCTTTGGCGACGCCTGCAGCCAAAAGTATGCGCCACCAAGATGAATGGGGCGATCTTCGTTGAGAAGCGCTCGATCGACTTTTTGATTGTCCACGCGGAACTTGGTTTTCGAATCGCAATCAACCATCATCCAAGCTCCATCCAAGAAAAGAAGAGTGGCATGACGGCGAGAAATCGAATCCAAATCAATGGTTAGATCGCAACGAGGACTGCGACCAACCGTGAGAGCTTGACGCTTTGTCAAGTCAACCGTGCGGATCACAGTGCCATCTTTTGCGGCAACGACAAGCTTGTAGGGTGATTCAATAGGCATTTTGTTGAAGTTCGGCCATGTGTATGTGCTGGTAAATGTAGCATTTTGCTGTGATGTTCCTTCGAGATTTGATGCTTCTGTTCGCGCTGATGTTTATCGCGCCATGGCGATCTCGCACGAGAAGGCACATTCAGCGTCTTTGGCACCGATATGAGACGCCCGCTTCTCCTGGACCTCGCGTTGTCGTGCACGCAGTCAGTCTGGGGGAGGTCAACGCGGCGGGCCGATTTGTCAGATCAATGGTTGACCTCGGCCTGAATGTGATCTGCTCAACCACGACATCGTCAGGTGGACAACGATCTCGAGAACTGCACAAAGATCTCGTGCAGATCGACTGGCCTTTGGACATATCCTTCTGCTGCAAAAAATGGCTGGATGCTGTTCATCCAGATGTTTTGGTCCTGGTTGAACTCGAGGTCTGGCCAACCATGATCAAGCTTGCCCGAGAGCGTGGGATCCCGGTGATTGTTGTGAACGGCCGATTAAGCGATCGATCATTCCGAAAGGCATCTCAGGCCAAGTCGATTCTTCGAGATGGTTACGGAAATCTGACCCACGTCTACGCGCAATCAGATGCGGACCTCAGTCGATTCCGAAGTATGGGTGTTGCGACTCAAAATTCATCCTCCCGGCCAAATTTAAAATGGGAGCGTGACCCATTAGACCATTCGGCCCTTGAAGCATTGCGTGATTCACTTCGTCTTGATCCAGAAAAGCCAGTCATTGTTTTTGGTTCTTCTGCCCCAGAGGAGCACGAACTGTTTGCGAGTTGCTTCACGGATGATGTCCAAATTGTGGTTGCACCTCGCCGTCCAGAATGGTTTGAACATGCATTCAGGATCTTTCCGAACGCCCGGCTTCGAACCGATCGGGACAGTGTTGGCCCTTGTATCGTGCTGAATACCCTTGGAGAACTCGAGAGCGTCTACGCGATCTCCGATCTTGTTGTCATGGGTCGCTCCTTTGGAGATCGGCATGGATCGGATCCAATGGCTCCTGCCGCGGTCGGAAAGCCCGTGCTTATTGGTCCGAACTTCGACGATTTTGAATCTGCTGTTAAGACCTTGCGAGATGCTGGTGGACTTCGCGTTGTGTCCTCTCAATCGCTTCCCGGCGTTGTGTCCGATTTGATGGCCGACCCCAAGGGGCTGGCTGAGATCGGCAATCTTGCTTTCAATGCAGCGATGTCTGCACGCGGGGTTGCCGCTGAATTGGCCCAAGAGATCATGGATCAAACGCAACCGCCCCGGAGAGACCGGGGCGGCGCAGAGGAGAAAGAAGAAGGTATGCACCGGAATGCATTGAATACATCGGCTATCAGGAGAGATCATGAACAGTCCTGACCGATTTGACCATTTTGAGGGCGATATGGTGAGTGAAGCCAGATTGCTCGCTTCAATTCAGTCCCGCATGACTGCTGGAGAAGATGTCCATGTGGGGCCAGGAGATGATGCGGCGGTCCTCGCTCGTCCGTCAGGTCCGCTCATTGTGAGTGTTGATCAGTGCGTTGAAGGCCTTCATTTTCTTCCAGACACTGATCTCGATTCGATCGGACGGAAAGCAGTGCGTCGAGCAGCGGGGGACCTTGCGGCAATGGCTGCGTCCCCACTTGGATTGGTTGCGACGGCACTTCTTCCCTCTCGGTTTACACAGCGCGAAGCACTGAGGTTGTACGAATCGATCCGCACGGAAGCTGAATCCATCAATTGCCCACTGGTCGGCGGGGACACCTCGGTCTGGAGAAAAGATCTTCAGGGCGGCCTGCATCTCAGTGTGACGGTCTTGGGCTTCACCCATCATCCTGTCTTGCGTTCCACAGCCCAGCTGGGTGACCGAGTTTGCGTTACAGGGCCGCTGGGGGGCTCATTCGTCTCTGGACGACATCTCAGCCCGCCGGTTCGGATACGTGAAGCCATGCAATTACGAGACGAACTGAAAGTGGAACTGCATGCCATGATTGATGTTTCAGATGGTCTTGGAAAAGATGCTTTGGCCATTGCCATGGCCAGCCGGGTTCGTCTTCACCTCCATCGGGAGTCCATCCCTTGTCACCCGGGGACTTCATGGAAAGATGCCCTTCAAGATGGAGAGGATCATGAACTGCTCTTTACGGTCTCACCTCAAGCCGATTTGTCAGTGATCCCTTTTCCGACATTCGAAATTGGGACGGTTGTTGGCGGTCAGCCAGGAGTGGAACTTGTCGACGAAAACGGGGGGCGTACTGAGGTAGGCCACCTCGGTTGGAATCATGGCGCATGAACATTCTTCTTACCAATGAAGGTCAAACAAAAGCATTGGGATACCGATTGGTTACCGAGTCCATGAAACCTTGGAAAACCCTGGCACTTTTGGGTGACCTTGGTTCGGGGAAGACAACATTGGTTCAAGGCGTCATTGAAGCCCTTGGCGGCTTGGGCTCTGACGTTCATTCACCTTCCTATGTTCTGGAGCATGAATATCTCGTCAGTGATGGTGTGGTGATTCACCGCGATGCGTGGCGGGGAGATGCGGGTGAAGATGACTCTGCAGCGCCAGTTTGCGTTCGACTGATCATCGAATGGCCCGAACGCGCCCAAGACAAATATTGGCCAACTCCTGTATTGGAGGTACGACTTGATCACCATGCTGAGGGACGAATAGCGTCGTTCGCCGACGGGTTTTTATGACTGGTCTGGTGTTGGGGAGGAAGCCATGATGTGGATTCTGAATCCGCGATAATTCCAGCCATGACTGGTGGCGATGCCTCGGCAAATTTCACTTAAGGCGGGATCGTCAACCGGAAGCATTTTTCCAGTTTCAGGATCAAGCAATGTGATCCCACTGCCATCACCAGTAGAAATCCGGTAATGGGCCCGATCTTTGTCAATCAGGATCTGTTCCAATACACCTGCATCAACCATCAGTCGAACAGTTCGATATGCCGTTGCCTTGGAAGCGCCGCCTCCTCGGACAACGAGTTCCTGCATCAGTTCATCAACTTCAAACGCACGCCCCATGTGAAAAGCAGCGTCAAGTGTTCTCGCCCTTTCGGGTGTGTACTTGAGGCCAACATCACGAAGGTGCCGTCGAAAAAGGGCGCAAAGTGGGCCGGGAGGTTGCGTCATATCTGCTCCAATGATTCATCAATCTACCATGATGCATATGAGAGTCTTCGCTATTGAATCTTTTGACCGAGG
>PAFA01000087.1 GCA_002700845.1 Phycisphaerae bacterium
CAACCTCACCACCCAGCAGGCGCTCACGCAGATAATCGATGGGGAGGTTGGCACTCTTTCGATCACGAAGTGATCGGAATCGACTGTGCTTCAAATCAACCCTTCTGATGAGGTGAAGGTCAGGGTGGCGGTGATTCATAAGACTTGCCCGGAGTTCACCCGAGTGATCAGCTTGCCACTGACCAGTTAAGTCTGGGCCAGCATTGGGATCAGCCAGCATCAAAGCCAACTCAATAGCCAACGTGGTTCGACCCACACCCTCTGGCCCAACAAACAAAAGAGCATGCGGAACTCTTCCCTGCGCGACCGCATCAAGAAGACTTGATTTTTCGGCTTGGTGCCCAAAGATATTGCTGTCCATATTCACTCAGCCTAACCTCAGCCGGTAGGCTGATCTCACTATGAGGTATACCTTTTTCTTGTGCTTGTTGGTGTCGTGTGGGGGCCCTGCTCGCGTCCAGATTTTAAGCGAACCAGAAGGTGCCCTGGTGACATGGAATGGTGAAGAACGGGGCCGAACACCCCTCACCCTCAAAGAGTCTTTTCGAGGAACTGTTGACCTCCTGTTGGAGCTTGAAAGTTACGAACCGTACCGATCCGCAATAAATATGAGACCCGAGTGGTATGAGGTGCCACCCCTGGATCTACTGGCTGAGCCAAAGGACAGAACGTTCTCCTTTGTCCTTGACCCTGAAGATGTCGACCACAAGTCTTTAAAAGAACGCGCTCTTGAGTTTCAACCTTGAGGGTATCCCGTCGATATTGGTACCCGCTCCTTTTGCTCGGGGTCGTTGGACTGATGTGGATTGATCAGCAGAAAAACGAGAATCCACAAACACTTCAATTGTCCGTCAAATGCCTCATTGAGAATCAAGGGGATTGTGCGACGTGTAAGAACATTTCAGTTGATCCAGTTTTACAACCAAGCATCAAACGCATGTTGCAGAGAAACATCGGGGAGATCGTTCCCGAATTTGAAATCAAAGAGCAACAAGACGGTTATGTGGTAAACATACAAACCACAACACAAGGTGCACTTCAAATCAGAATCATCACACCTGAACACCATTCTTTTCAAATTGTTGAATGGTCAAAAAAACCACAAGGATTATAAAAATGAAAGTATGGATTAACGGGGAGATGTATGAAAGAGACCAAGCAAAAATAAGTGTTTTTGACGCTGGTTTTCAACACGGTGTTGGTCTTTTTGAAACCATGCAGGCTCGGGGAAACAAAGTGTTTCGTCTGGACGACCACTTGCGTAGGTTGCATGATTCTGCTCGTGACTTGGGTTTAACCGAGAGGTTGCAGGAAGCACCACTGTCCGAAGCAGTGCAAAGGACCGTGGAAGAAAATGGTTTCCAAAAATCTCGTATCCGACTCACATTGACCGGGGGAGACCTCAACCTTCTTACAAAAGATGGTGTTTCACAGGTTGATCCGACAATTTTGATTGTTGCTCAACCCTCAACCCTATACCCAGATGATTATTTTTCAAATGGGGTAACCGTTGCGGTGGCTGATGGTCGACTGAACCCTCTTGACCCAACCTCTGGTCATAAGACCTTGGATTACTGGAAAAACATCCGTGCTTTGCAGCTGGCGGGATCACGCGGTGCAAGTGAAGCACTTTGGTTCTCGGTAACGAACCACCTCGCTTGTGGGTGTGTTTCTAATGTCTTTCTGGTTCGTGATGGTGTGCTTTTTACTCCACTCTCACGTGGTGAGGAGGCCGATGATGGTCTTCCATCTCCAGTCCTCCCTGGGATCGTTCGAAGAACAGTTATTGAAGCCGCAGAGAGCCTTGGTCTCACCATTAAAAAAGAAATGTTGACCATAGATGACGTTCATACGGCCGACGAAGTTTTTTTGACCAACTCAGGCTGGAACATTCTTCCAGTTGTACAGGTTGAACAACATCTTGTTTCATCGGGTCCAGGAGCAACCACCAAGTTGATCATGGAAGCAGTTGAAACACTCATCGCTTCTTCTTGAAACGATCAATGATCTACTTCCGGCCAACAACCTTGACATTGCGTCGTCCTTGATTGTCCGAACTTGAAAAGAATCGGGCCACACCATGAATCAACCGTTGGGCCAGTAGGACTAAAATCGCACACAAAATGGCGACACTCAGGGAAAAAAGGCCAACCAAGAGAAGTGGTATCAGGATCAAACAGAGAAAGACCCACAGTCCGACACGAAGGGGGAGACTCCCACCCCCCACCGAACCCCGAAATTGACTGGCTGACTGACGAACCTGTTGCCAATTGTTCTGAGAATTAAACATCGACATCTATTTTAACCCACTCAAAACACCCGTCCACATGTCCCAAATAACGTTCTGAGGACATATCTTTCTCCGGGTAATATCGCTTCGCCCATGCCTTCATTTACCCACCTGCATCTGCACTCCGAATACTCACTTTTGGACGGTGGGAATCGAATGGATCGTCTTTTGACTCAGGTCAAAAAGTTGGGCATGGACTCCGTTGCGGTGACTGATCACGGCAACTTGTATGGGGCAGCTGAATTCCAAAAGAAAGCTGACAAGTTAGGTATCAAATCTATTCTTGGTATCGAAGCTTATGTTGCCCCTCGGTGTAGAAGCGAACGAAAAAAACAATCAGGGGATCCCTACCACGGTCATCATTTGGTTCTGTTGGCAGAAACCAGTGCGGGCTGGTCAAATCTTGTCAAACTCTCCAGCAAGGCTTTTACCGAAGGTTTCTACGGCGTTGCTCGGATGGACAAGGAGCTTCTTGAGACTTGGCGCGGAGGCCTCATCGCCATTAATGGCCACCTGGGTTCTTCCTTAGCATCACTGGCAAAGAAGTATCACGCCTCACGTTCCGAATCGGACTGGGACGCACTTGTTGTAGAAGCAAAATGGCACGCCGAAATATTTGGTGTCAACGATCAGGGTGACCCTTGTTTTTATGTAGAACTTCAGCGCCACAGCGTTCAAGACCAATTGGATATCAACCCACACCTGATCCGGTTGGCGAAAGAGCTTGATCTTCCTCTTGTTTGTGACAACGACGCACACTTCTTGCGTGCTGAAGATTGGGATGCCCATGACACCCTTTGTTGCATCTCGATGAATAAGGAAAAGCAAGATCCTGGCCGATTTCGATACCCACGAGAGTTGTATGTCAAAAGTGCAGACGAGATGCACGAGACATTTCACGATGTTCCTGAAGCATTAGTAAATACTTCCCGAATCGCCGAGAGATGTTCTGGTCGAATTCAATTTGGAGAGAACCACGCACCGGTAGTGAAAATTAAAACCGATTTTCCGTTTCTCCCCCAAGATTCCAAGGCCGCGCGGAAACTCGCACTATCAGCACCATCGAAACACCCAGTTGGAAGCACAAATTGGTTTAAGGACATTTGTGCTCGAATCGAGCTCGAGCCAGCGAAAGCAGAGGATGGTGCGGTTGATGAAGAAGAACTCAAAAATCAATGCGACGCAGCCCTTCGTGTTCTTTCTGAAGCTGGTGCCATTTGGAGATATGGTCCAGAGCCGTTAAACGAAGAACAGCGTGAACGACTTGATCGTGAACTCGGCATTCTGGCTGATAAGTTGATCAGTGCGTATTTCTTGATTGTTTGGGATTTTGTTGATTGGGCCCGGACGAACGGTATCCCCTCGAATGCCCGGGGTTCTGGTGTTGGAACCATGGTTGGGTATGTCTTGGGTCTGTCGAACGCGTGCCCAGTGGAGTATGGGCTTCTGTTCGAAAGGTTCACTGATCCCGATAGAGCTGAATACCCCGATATCGATATTGACATGTGTCAGTTTGGTCGTGAAGACGTTATTCGTCACGTCACTGAGAAGTATGGGTATGTCGCTCAAATCAACACTTTTGGCCGCCTTAAAGCTCGGGCGGCAATTAAAGATGTTTCACGAGTCCATGGACTTCCGCCCCACGAAGGTCAAAGAATTGCAAATTTCGTTCCAGACCAACTCGACATTTCCTTAGAAGGAGCACTCGAGGCTGACCGTGATTTTCAAGCTGAGTACAACCGAAATCCAGAGGTTCAAGCTGTGGTCGATATGGCCAAAAACCTTGAATACTTTGCGCGAAACGTTGGAGTTCATGCTGCGGGCCTTGTGATTGCCACAAGACCGCTTGACGACATTGTTCCTTTGCGATGGGATGTGAAGCACCAGAAACAAGTCACCCAATGGGATGGACCCACTTGTGAAGAGGTTGGTCTCCTCAAAATGGACCTACTTGGACTGCGCACTCTTTCCACTATTGAGCGTGCAAAGAAGTTGATTCGAGAATCACTGAGCGACGAAGAAATTCGACGGACAGCCAATATTCCCGAAACCATTACTGACCCATTAGATCTCGAACGACTGGGATATACAGACCAGAAAGTTTTCGATTTATACGTTCGGGGTGACACCGTCGGCGTATTTCAGTTTGAATCAGAAGGTATGCAACGTTTGTTGCGAGACATGAGACCTGACCGGCTGGAAGATTTGATTGCGGCCAACGCTCTTTTCCGTCCCGGACCAATGGATTTAATCCCGGACTACTGCAAAAGAAAACATGGTGAGGCCAAAGTCCCATCTATCCACCCAATCGTTGACAGTTTCACAAAAGAGACTTACGGAATCATGGTGTATCAAGAGCAAGTGATGCAAATAGTGCATCACCTTGGAGGTATTCCACTTCGAAGCGCGTACACGCTTATTAAAGCGATCAGCAAGAAGAAAAAAGACGTCATTGATTCAAACCGGGTTAAATTCGTCGAAGGGGCGGGTGCGAAAGGTTTGGCAGCAGATAAAGCCGAAGAGCTTTTTGAGTTAATCAATAAGTTTGCTGGCTACGGATTCAACAAAAGTCATTCAACTGGCTATTCCATCGTTTCATATCAAACCGCATGGTTAAAAACGTATTTCCCAGCCCAATACATGGCTGCAGTGCTTACCCTCGAAGGTGCGGCAAAGAAAATAGAAGATCTTGGGGTGTACCTTCAAGATTGCCGAGAAGTCCAACGCCCCCAAACCAGAACAAAAGAAGCTTCGCATGGTGTATCGGTACGGTCACCGGATGTAAATCTTTCAGTAGATGGCTTCACCGTCGCTTTTGATCATGACGAAGAAAAAAACGCTGATTGTGGACACATCCGTTTTGGTCTTGACACAATTAAGAATGTTTCATCTGCGGCCGTGCAACAAGCGGTGGATGATCGCAACAAGAATGGTCCATTTAAAGATGTACTCGATTTCTGCGTTCGAGTCTCTGACATTAATAAGACTGGCCTGGAGTGCCTAATTAAATCTGGTGCGTTCGACTCACTGCATGGATTCAAGAATCGATCCAGTTTGGCAATTTCAATTGAGGAAATGTTGCGATCAGCCAAACAGGATCGTGACGACCATCAGGCGGGTCAAGGGAACCTTTTTGGTGGGGGCGATGAACAACCAGAGGCGCCATCCTTCCAACTTCCTCAGGCACCCGAGTGGACTCGGATGCAATCCCTTGAGAACGAGCGTGAGGTTTTGGGTATTTGGGTCTCAGGACACCCTTTGGT
Source organism: Phycisphaerae bacterium (assembly GCA_002700845.1). GTDB lineage: Bacteria > Planctomycetota > Phycisphaerae > Phycisphaerales > SM1A02 > UBA8653. The sequence goes on from PAFA01000087.1 coordinate 5,554, forward strand.
TGAATCAAAGAATGTGTTCGATCTATTGTCACGTGGTCGTCAACTCAGTGATCTCGCAGAGATGCAGAACGATGCCAACATTTCAGTGTGTGTTGTGTTGTCACAGGTTCGCCCACTCACAATTCGACAAGGTCAAAACGCTGGTTCAAAAATGGCCATGATGACCCTGCAGGATCTTGGTGATAAATGTGAGGGGGTGATCTTCAGTGACGGTTACGCCAAATGCGCAAGTGCACTTGAGAAAGCCGGTTCTTTATTGTTTGTGATGGGTCGAGTTGATCGAAAGCGGTCCGAGACACCTCAACTTGTTGTCAGTGACGCATTGACCATAGATCAAGCTTTGTCCCGATCTATGCACCGCATTGATATTCGAATCCCACAATCAATAACGTCTGTAGATGAAATCCAATCCCACTTCAACTTGCTTCAGCAACATGCTCAAGTCGACGGCATCTCCTTGCATGCATTTCTCATGATTGACGGGGTGGAGGTTGAAGTTCGATCAGGTTTAAGGTTTCAACCATCACTTGAGTTGTACCAGCAATTAACCAACTGCTTTGGTGCAGATTCGGTTGTGGTTTACCTCGAAAGTTTGGAACCATCTGAACCCGTACGGTTTGGCGCAAGAAGGCAATAAAAAAGCCCGCTTGCGCGGGCTTTTGGTTCATCCTGGATCGGCCTACAGAGCAATTAGCAATCATCACCCCAGGCGGACAACACAACTGAAATATCAGAAAAGTTTGTTTCCCCATCTCCATTTGCATCCCCTGCATCCGATACTTGCCACGCGGAAAGAATCAAACTCAAGTCGCCAAAGCCCACTTGGCCACTGTTGTCCAAGTCGGCAGGGCACAATGGTGGTGGTGGTGGAAGCGTTCCAGAGGCAACCACGGTGATCCCACCTTGGATCAACACATCGTTGCCACTGAGATCAAAAAGGTAATCAATAGGGAGATTGACAGATACTGTTGCGTTCTCGCCACTCACCGTGTAACTGCCAGAGATCTCAGTGGACTCAACAAACGAGAGAGTCTCGGTGCCTGAGCCAATAACGATTCCAGCAAGTCCATATCCCTCGTAGTCCACAGTTCCAGTCAAATTGAATGGGACAACTGGGAAGGTGAAGTTCCCGTTTACTGAACTCACTGATTGTGATACCCCGGCGTAGCTTGCAGTCGCTCCACCCAGAAGAGTTGCATCAACCCCACCAAGGAAACCGGCACTGAGGCTCCAATTAATTTGCCCAACTGTGAGGTTGAAGTTGTCAATTTTGACTTCACCAGTGGTTTGATCGATGCCAAAATCAAGCGAACCACTGATGGATCCACTGCTGCAGTCTGTGATGTCAATAGCGGTCAAGCATGCGTTGAGCGACGACTGGCTGGGGTTGACAGTGGCTGTCAAATCCTGCATTTGTGCCGTGGCGAAACCTGTGAGACCGGTGGTCAATGAAGTCATCAAAAGCATTTGGTTCTCCGTTCGATGGTTTGATGAATTTCAAATCTAACGGCAATTAACCAGAAGACACGACCAATATCGGTTCATTCTGTCTCAAAAAAGACAAATTCTGCCGAACCACCGGTTGCCCGAAGAAGGTTTGCCAACTGACGCCAAGCATTGGCTCTTGTGGAGGCCAATTGTCGCTCTAGGGGGTCTAAAGCCTGCTCAGCATCCAGCACCGAGTCAAGACTAGAAATTCCCTCGGTGTATCTGACTTCCGAACGTTCTCGGACGATTTTGGCGTGCATGACGGCGGTATTCAGTTCCAGCAAGGTGTCTTGTGTTGCTGTGAGTTGTTGAGCAGCCCGCTCTACTTCAGCCAAGACATTTAAAACCCCTTGTCGATAACGCTCTGTGCTTGAATTGAAAGCAGCGTCCGCAGCTCGAGCTTCCAGCTTGCGTCGGCCACCATCAAACAGCGGTGTCGCGCCAGATAAAGCCACACTCCAAAGTGCTGCCGCACGAGAAAATGAAATTCCTGCCCCATCAGATTCAGTACCCAAAGCAGCCTCTAGCGCGAAGGTCGGCTTCGTAGCAGCATCAGCCAAACCAGCATTTGCTGCTGCTTGCTTCATCTCAGCAGCGAGTCGGCGGAGACTTGGTTGTTGCTCAAGCAACCTTTTAGGTTGAATTGTTAATCCGCCTTGTGGTGCAGGTGGCACAGTGACTCCATCGGTGATGAGGTGCAACATGGTCCCAGGATGTTTTCCTAAAAGCGCAGCCAAGACATCACACGCGGCACGAGGTGCGATCTGGGCTTGCGGGAATTGCGCCTTGGCTTCAGCAAGAGTTCGCCGAGCTTGGGCCAATTCCAAATCGTTACCAATTCCGACCTCAAATCGAGTCTGGACAAGTTCAAGACTTCGCTCGTTCCGGCGAATACTGGACTCGGTGATATTTAACTGTCGAACACTTTCACGGAGATCCGCCAACGTGTCACAGATTCGTGTACTCAATAAAAGAACAGCATCGTCATACGAAGCCTGGGCATCTTCAACCCTGGCGGTTGAAACCATTTCTCGCAAATCATTTCGACCAATAAGGTCAGCCTCCCAACGTCCTCGTATGTCGTGCCGAGACATGGTGCGAACCCCAAAAATTTGATCACTAGGGAAGCCTGGAATATCTTCACTACCGAAATCAAACGTCTGATTGGATTGGTCTTCGCGGCGAGCGGATCGAGAGAAATCCAAACTTGGGCCAAAGCCGGCTTTGGTTGCTTCCCAGAGAAATTCTGCTTCTTGGACTCTGAAGGATGCAATTTGAAGGTCCGGACCACCCTCTACAGCTTCATCAATGAGTGATTTCAACAAAGGATCATTGCACTTGTCCCACCAGCGTGACACTTCAGAAGAACCAAGACCATTGCCCGAAACATCATGGTTCACATCAACCGCTTCGGTCCAAGTCTCAGGAAAGTCAAGGATTGGGGGATTGGGGGCCGTCACTGTGCAGCCGAAAAGAAGAAAGAACCCAGTAATAAAAAGAGCACGCATTGGGGTCCATGATAGGTCGCGCTGACGATGACCATCTTGATGCTTGACGTTCCTTATAAATTGACGACGATGGTTCTATGTTGCTGTCGTGTCTCCTGGCTTTCATTCCTCCGCTTCCCGAAGCCTTTTTGGACAAGTATTGCATTGGTTGCCATGCCGACGAAGATGCAGAGTCTGGTCTTGACATCAAATTCCTCGTGGAACAAAACGATGGATTTCAGGATGAATCAGATTGGATTCAAATTCTTGAGCGTATTCGCCGTCGGGATATGCCACCAATAGAACACCGAAGGCAACCCGATGAATCAACGATGGCTGAAGCAGAAGCTGCTCTTCGGGCTTGGCTACCCGCTGCCAACCGTTCGGCCCACATCCCCCTTCGCCGGATGACCAGAGAGGCGTGGACGCGAGCGGTTGATGAGTTGGTTTCCGTGAAATTTCCATCGGATTCTTTTTTCCCTCCAGACGACATAGGTGAAGGATTTGATCGCACAGCCAGTTTGCTTCGAATGAGCCCATTACTCGTTGAGAAATACATGGAGGCGGCAGAAAAAGTTGCAGCAACCGCCCTTGACGAAGATCTTTCTCAGAGGTTCCCAACATCAACAGCCGTCAACTTGGACCTTGAGTCCAAACGGGGATCTCGTCGACTTGGTGGGGTCTTTTTATCAACCCGTGGAGAAGTCAAATCAAGATTTCAGGTTGATCGCCCAGGTCAATACGAGATCAGGGCCAAGGTCGCTGGGCAACAGGCTGGTCCAGACCCAGTTCGATTTGTCCTGCGTGCAGGAAAAATAAAATCACAACCCATGGATGTTGTTACAGATCTGAGAACACCAGCAACACTTGCTTTTCCTGTATCACTTTCTGCGGGGCCAATTGAAGTTGGAGCTCTATTCACAAATGATTTTTTCGATAAAGAATCAACCAAACCAAATGACAGAAATGCACTTGTCCTTGAACTTATGTTGGTGGGTCCTTTAGATCGACCGCGACAAGATCACTTTTTGAATCAACTTCCAAAATCCCGCACCACCAACACTCTTCGCAAAGTTCTCCATGATTTGTCCGAGAAAGCATTTCGCGGCAAAAAACGACCAGATGATGTCGATCGACTGTTGGCTTTGTCATTAACCAGCGACTCATGGAGCAAACGACTTCAAAACGGGTTGGTTGGAATATTAATGAGCCCTCGATTCCTTTTGGTTGGCGAGGGGAACAACGACCAGACACGTGCACTTGATGACCAAGAAATTGCAGCAAGGCTGGCTTCTTTTTTGTGGGACAGCTTGCCAGATAAACCACTTTTAAGAGAGGTTGAGCGGGGCCAACTCTCTGATCCAGAGTCGCTTCGTCGTGTGGTCAAAAGGATGCTCAAGGACAGACGATCCCGTTCAATACCAGAGCGATTTGGATTGCAATGGTTGCACCTTGATGTTTTAGATACACACCGACCAGATCCAGATCAATTTCCGAACATGAATCTGTCGCTCCTTAAGTCAATGCAACAAGAGACAGTAAATTTTTTAGATCACGTGCTTCGTAGAAATCTTCCGGTGAGCGAGTTGTTAAAAGCAAACTACACCTTTGTGAATACAGATTTGGCAAACCACTACGGGTATCGTTCGGTCCCTCATGGAAATTTTCGTCGAATTCGAACACCTGATGAGTCTTTAGGACTTCTTCGTCACGCATCAATTTTGATGGCAACCAGCAACCCAACTCGAACCAGTCCAGTCAAAAGAGGAAAATGGGTGCTTACAAGTTTGCTCGACGCCCCACCCCCTCCAGCCCCACCAGGTGTCGACGGTTTAGCGGGAGATGGTCGAGTTGAAAACCTTTCTCTCCGAGAGCAAATGAAAATACACCGCGCAAACCCCGACTGCGCCAGTTGTCATATCCGTATGGATGCCTTGGGCTTTTCTCTTGAGAGGTTTGACCCTGTGGGTCGAGTCAAGAACGATGACGATATTGATGACTCGGCTGAACTCCCAGACGGCACAAAGTTTCAAGGTGCAAATGGTCTCCGTGACGTGCTTCTTGAAAAACCAGAACTTTTCCGCCGCTCATTGGCTCGACACCTCTTGGTGTATGCAACCCAACGTGGAACCGGGCCCGCGGACGATGATTTGCTTCACAAAATGTCAAAAGACACCATTACCCTTTCAGAGATGATTGAACTTATCGTTCTTTCAGATTCATTTTTGCAACAAGGGCCAGAATCCTCTGGTCTAGGAATAAACCCATGACGTCTTTTGATCGAAGAACGGTACTCCAAGGTCTCGGAACTGCCGTCATGCTGCCTTGGTTGGAATGTTTGAACAAGTCAAGTTCTGCATTTGCAATGTCAAGCAACACCACGAATCCACTTCGTACTGCGTTTATGTTTATACCCAACGGTGTACATGCCCCAGACTGGATTCCTCAAAAAGACGTGCATGGTTCCGATGGTTTAACACCACTGCTCGAACCAATTGCACCTCAACGTCATCGCATTAGTGTTTTGTCTGGTTTGGACCACCACAACGCCAAAGCTTTGGGCGATGGTCCCGGCGACCACGCTCGATCCTCTTCTTGTTTTCTAACGGCCGCACACCCAAGAAAAACATCAGGCGAGGATATTGAAGCTGGCATCTCGGTTGACCAGGTAATGGCAAAAGCCTTGTCGGGTCGAACCCGATTTGACTCGCTTGAGCTTGGTTGTGAAGGAAGCATGGGGACTGGTGGATGTGATTCTGGTTACGCATGTGTGTATTCAGGAAACATCTCTTGGTCATCACCTGACCGCCCTTCACCAAAGGAGTCCAACCCCCGGGCTTTGTACGACCGTCTTTTTGCAGCCGCCCAAACCCCTGAAGCCAAACGTGCTCAAACCGAACGATTTATGACCCGAAGAAGCGTCTTGGATTTTGTTCGCGAAGATGCAAAGTATTTTGAGTCAAAGCTTGGGGCTGGGGACCGACATCGCCTAGACGAATACTTCGAGGGCTTGCGTGGGGTTGAGCGCCAAATTTCATATCTAGACCAAGCTGAATTGGCCACCTCGGGTGTTCCTTTTGAGCGGCCATCAGTACACCCTGAAAACTACCGAGATCACCTCCGTCTGATGTTGGATTTGATGACGGTGGCTTTCCAGACCGATCAAACACGCATTGCCACCATGATGTGGGCCAACGAAGGAACAAATAGGCCTTTTCCATTTTTGGGCGTAAAAGAGGGGCACCACCATCTTTCGCACCACAAAGGGGACGCTTCAATGATCGAAGGTATCCGAACCATCAATCGATTCCAAAGCGAGGAGTTTGCTCGGTTTATTGGTCGAATGGCCAAGATCCCCGAGGGTGAAGGCTCCCTACTGGACCACAGCATGATTTTGTTTGGAAGTGCCATCCGCGACGGCAACAGACACGACCACGATGACCTTCCCATCCTGATGGCTGGTGGCGAGGCCGCGGGTCTCAAGCATGGGCACAATCAATACATAGAAGGCAAGACACCATTGGCTAACCTTTTTGTATCCATGATGCAAACGATGGGTGCTGAGGTCGATGCTTTTGGTGACTCGACTGGTACGATTTCTCTTTCGAGAAGTTGATCCTCGAGGAGATCAAAATGACAACAACATCTGCCGGTGTGGTTCATCGTCAACATCAATTAAAAAACGGTTTGGTAATTTCAGCCGAAATTGATCCACACGCGGTTTCAGCAGCATGCGGGTTTTTTGTCGACACCGGTGCGAGGGATGAGCCTTCATCCCTCATGGGTGTGAGCCACTTTTTAGAACACATGGCGTTCAAAGGGTCTGGTGAACTTACTGGTGAAGCAATTGATAAGGCGTTTGATGACCTGGGTCTTGATCACAACGCATGGACAAGTGCTGAAGCCACAGCTTTTTGGATTCACGCCAGGCCAGACCGATTGCTTGAAGGCTTCCCCACCCTTACCACATTGCTCCGACCGGATCTGCGAAGCAAAGATCTAGAAGATGAGCGCAAGGTGATTTTGGAAGAAATCGCCATGTATGAAGATGAACCATTTTGGGTACTTATCGAAGGCTTGCTCGAACGCTACTACGCTGACAATGGTCTTGGGCATCGTGTTTTGGGGACCAATGAAACGGTTGGCAATATCAACCGAGAATCTATGGAGGCCTACCACACAGAGCGGTATGGACCCCAAAACATGATGTTGGCAGCGGCAGGAAACATCGACTTTGAAGCTCTGGTGGCATTGGCCGAGACCAATGCGGGCGGCTGGGAAAATGCTCCAGGTCGACCACCACGTGAAGACCCAAAGCATCAAGACGTCACTTTCGAAGTGGAAAAAGAAAACCTTGCACAGCAATATGTTGTACTCATGATGCCCGCGCCGGATCGCACCCATCCGAAGTATCACGCAGCTTCAATGCTTATGCAGATTCTTGGGGGCAGCGCATCAGATTTACTGCATTGGTCACTTGTTGACCCAGGTATTGCTGAACACGCATCGGCGAGTCATGACATGCGTGATGGCTCAGGCGAGTTTGTTTGTTGGGCGGTTTCAGATCCCAGCCGGTCCGAGGAAGTCGAGTCGATCTTGCGTGAACAACTCCTGAGCTTGCGAAACAATTTGTCTGAAGATGCTTTGGGTCGTGTTCGTGCCCGCGTCGCGACTGCAGCCGCGCTTCACGGAGAACTGCCTCGAGGCCGAATGTCACGTATTGGTCGCCGGTGGTTGTCCCATCGTGACTGGGTTCCGATCGAGGAAGAGGTGAACCATATTCAACAAGTCACCATGGCAGACCTGCATGGAATCCTCGAGCACTGGTCCTTGGAACCTCGCGCAGTCGGAAGGTTGCGGCCAAGCTCCTGAGTTAAGCAGCATCCTTGTTTCGAATGCGGTCAGCCACGACAAAGCAACTTTGGTTTCGGCCTTCACGTTTGGCTTGATACAACGCACCATCAGCTGCTTGCAAGAGATCGCACCGTTCGGTTGAATCTTGATCAGGGGTAGCCAACGCACCCCCAATACTAATTGTGACCGAAATCGGGGCTTGATCTCCCAGTGTTCTCAGGAATGGTTCGTCTTCAACCCGAATACGAAGTCTCTCGGCCACCGTCGCAATTTCACGTTTGGTTGCCCCTGGCAAAAGCACTACAAACTCTTCACCGCCGTAACGACAAAGGATGTCATTCCGACGCATAATTTGACCCATTCTGGCCGCGCATTCTTTGAGAACCATGTCTCCAACTGGGTGGCCATAATCATCATTAACACTTTTGAAATGGTCGACATCAATCATTAAGAGTCCCAGTGTTCCCCGGAACCGAGATGCTTGCTCAAACCGTTCGTGCAACTGGTCATCAAAGAACCTTCGGTTGTAGACACCAGTGAGAGCATCAACAGACATTTCTTCAACCAAAGCGTCCCGTTGCTCCTCCAATTGTTTCTCTCGGCGCCGGTTGTCAATTTGAAGTTGCATCGCAGTTTGCTCCGCCTCTTGCACCACCCGTTGTAGATCAACTTGTTCAACATCAAAGAATCGAGCCACCTCTTCTGCGTCTGCGGTGACTTCCTGAATCAAAACTCGGAATTGCTCTTCATCAATGTTGAAGAGGCCATCAGCGAGGCGAGCGGCTCGCTCCAACTCTTGGTTGATGTTTGGCCCAAGCATTGCGGAAGCAATTTCAGAGGCGAGGAACGAGATCCGGCTTACAAACGGGTGGTTTGTCGACTTTCCATCATGATGGTGCGCAATAGATTCAATAATTGATTCAGGAAGACGCCATCGTCGTGCCAAGGCCGCGCCAACTGTCGCGTGATCAAAACCAAATGCTTCTCGTTCATACCCCCCAAGCACTCGGTGATCATTTCCAGCCAGCTGTTCAGCGTTTCGAAATCTTTCAGGATCTGCAGACTGCAGGGGCAACATGCCAATATCTTGGAGTAGACCGGCAGCAAACGCCTCGTCCTTCAGATCGTGGTGTTCTGGGATGCGGTCGGAGATTTGCATCGCGATTCTTCGGGCCGTTGCAGCGGCCGTCGTAGATCGACGCCAAAAACCAACAAAATCAAAATGATTCTGACGCCGCCGTGTCATATCAACCAACGAGAAGCCCAAGATCAACGAGACCAAGGCGTTGAATCCCATGTATCCAATACCGCGCTGGATGCTTGCCACGGGTTTAGAAAGTCCAAAATACGCACTGTTTACGGTTCGGAGAACACGTGCCGTTAGTGCTGGGTCCAACTCTACTCTTGAAGCAACCTCTTTTAGGTTGACATCCTCTTCGCGCGTGAGGGTGATCACCTCCATCGCGACGGTAGGTAACCCTGGCAGGTTGGGGCATTCAAGCACAGATTCCACAGTGAACTTTTGACGCATACAAAGCCTCGCAGTGCGGATAAATCCGCTCTCCACGTATCGGCCTGCAAACCCTTTAAATCCCGCAACAAACAAAGTGAAGTGAGGGGAGTTCCGATTATTCAGGCAAACCAGATGGAAACGTCCACGCCCAAGAGGGTGGCACTTCACCAAGAACCCGACTGCTCCAGGCGGCCAAAAGCCGGGCTGATTTTGCCCAAGCCTCTGCCTGGTGGGTTCCTGAATTTGATTCTCGGACCAAATCTCTCAACACAAGCACTGTGCTTGGACTGAGTCGCCAAGAGCTCCGATTGTTTTCAAAGTGACACAGTTGACCAGACTCAGGATCAAATGCTGCTTGCTCTGTTGGAACACCATCTTCAATCAATGGCCCAAACCCCGCCGTGGTTAACAACCGCCAGAGCGTCCGACAAAGCACCTCGTTGGGCAAACTCCCAGATTCAATCGCATCTAAACCATCATGTAATGCTGAAAACGCATGTTCGTCCGCTTCGCCGCTTCGGTTGAGCCTCTCGGTGAGATCTACCATCGCCAATGCCGCTCGATTGGCTTCAGGTTCTCGGCGTGGCGCGCGCCAAGATTTACTTTCTTGCCACTCGCTTAGGGTCTCAAGTTCACGACCCGCTTTGTGAAAAAACACCAAACTCCCCATGGTCAAAGGTTCAAACCCACCCCCGAACGAACCCGGCACTCGATGCGCACCCTTGGCCAAACCTCGTACGACACCATGGTCCGGAGTCAAAATGCTGACGGTTTGACTCGTCTCACTGAACGGCCATTGACGAAGGCAAATACCGGTGGTTTGCAGTGGGGGCATCGTTTGTGGTTTCAGTTGTTTCGAGCTTGCTCAAAGGCGTAACCCGCCGACAATAACTTTGCCTCGGAAAAAGCCGTACCAATAAATGAAAGTCCAAAAGGAAGTCCATCAGCAAGACCCATAGGTACCGTGAGGTGTGGATACCCAGAAACAGCAGGAAGTGTTGTGCAACTGCTTCCTTCAAAAGTATCACCATTGATCAAATCAATATTCCATGGACGCCCAAAAGTTGGGGCGACCAACATTATGGACTCTGACTGTGTGAGAAGACGATCGATTCCTTCAGTTCCCGCCAAGCGTTTTAACTGTGCAGCAAGAGTTTTTAGGTCAGGCTCGTCTTTCTCAGAAGTTTGTTCCGAAATTTCAAAAATCTCCTGCCCAAAATGTGGCATCACAACTTCTGCGTTTTTTGTATTAAATTCCATCACTTGAGCCAATGTTCGGGTGCTGACTGAAGCCGGTGTCTTGTCGAGGTATGTGTTTATTTCACGTTTAAACTCTCGCAACAACAAAGACCACTCCAAACGCTGGATTCGACCGAGACCTGGTATTTCTTGGATATCAATCAAAACCGCACCACAATCAACCAGCACCGCCAACGACTCTTCATACAGAATCGCCTCAGCGGAATCTGGGATCGGATCGTGGTTCCGCAGTACTCCAATTCGAATCCCTTGCAGTGAATTCCGATCAAGTGCAGACGCATAGGATTCAGTTCGATTTGGAACCAATGCATCCATCGTGAGTGCGGCAAGTTTGACGGTGGTTGTCATGGGCCCAACGGTGTCTTGACTTTTAGAGATTGGCACGACACCGTCGGTAGCGAGGAGACCGACTGTCGGTTTGAGACCAACGATCCCGCACATTGCCGCTGGGCAAGTCACTGAACCATCAGTTTCTGTTCCAAGAGCGACCTCAACAAGTCCAGAACCAACCGCTGCGCCGCTTCCTGAGCTGGAGCCACAAGCAGTGCACGAGGCGTTGAGCGGGTTGGTCGTAAGCCCCCCTACTGAACTCCACCCACTTGACGAAGATGTCGATCGGAAGTTGGCCCACTCTGAGAGGTTGGTTTTGCCAACAATGATTGCGCCAGCACGGCGTAAATCTTTGATCACCGATGCATCTTCGGTGGCGATGTTATTTACAAGAGCCAATGAACCAGCAGTGGTGGCGAAGCCTTTGACGTGAATATTGTCCTTCACAAGCACCGCTTGACCGTAGAGCGGCTGTGCGGGATCCACCTTTTGGAGATTCAGAAGTTGATCTGGGGTGTCCGAAGCAATAACCAAGACGGCATTTGTGCGATCTTCATGTTCCAGCCGTCCCAACACTGCCTCGATTGAGGCTTGAGTATCTTTCTGGCTTTGGCACGCTGTGAGGCTGCAGAGCAACCCAAACGCCCACCAACTGGTGTTCCATTGAATCATGACGACAGACTAGGGCCCCGCACAGCATGTTGATGCCCCCAACCTGGTCATCCCCCGGTACGCTGACCACTATGGACGCATCAGTGGCATCCAACCCAGTGGTCGTAGCCGTCTTGAACCAAAAAGGCGGGGTTGGCAAGACCACAAGTGTGGTCAATGTTGGAGCTGGACTGGCTTTGGCAGGTCGCCGTGTGCTTTTAATCGATCTTGACCCCCAGGGCCATCTTGGGCTGCATTTGGGGGTGGATCCAGACCCAGCCGCCCCCAGCGCTTACGACGTGTTGGTGGATCCCACAACCCAGCTGGACGATGCTTTGGTGAAAGATGTTCGTCCTGGGTTGGATGTGCTCCCCAGCACCGTGGACCTTGCTGGTGCAGAAGTTGAATTGACCAACGCTACTGATCCACATGGTCAACTTGCTTTGAAGATTGCTGCCGCCAAACGCCACTGGGATGTCGTCATCTTGGATTGCCCCCCCAGCTTGGGGCACCTCACCATGAACGCATTGGTTGCAGCCCACGAAGTATTTGTACCAATGCAAGCGCACTTCTTAGCGCTCCAAGGTGTAGGGCGACTGCTTGAGACCGTAGGTCGGGTGGTCCGTTCAGTGAACCAACAATTGCAGGTCACGGGCATTATTTTGTGCATGCACGAAAAGCAAACGACTCTCGGTCGTGAGATCGAATCTGACCTTGAGCAATTCCTAGAAAGCACTCGTGGCAATGGGCAACCTTGGTCCAATTGTCGTGTCTTGCGTCCAGCCATCCGCCGGAATATCAAACTTGCCGAAGCACCAAGCTTTGGGCAATCAATTTTCGATTACGCCCCTACCTGCCCCGGTGCGGTGGACTATCGACGGCTCGCTGAAGGATTAAGTCGGGATTGGATCAATGCTGGAAAGTTGTCCTCACCCCCACAAGTTGGCGCAGCGGTTGAGGTAAAGCCAAACCCATTTGCCGCGAACCCCTCGGATGTGATGTCAGCACCATCTTCAACGCAAACCGATGGCCCTACAACTGAGGCCCATGGTCAAGATTGATCCGCGGACGCGGTTCGTGATTTACACCGTGACCTTGTTTCTGGCCACCCATTGGCCAGCTTTGGCGTTGCCAAATACCGTGCCGGTCAGCGACAAAACAATTCATTTTGTGGCGTGGGCCCTGTGGCTTATTTTTCTTGCCAAGGCTTGGAATCTCTCATTAGGCAAACTGCTTCTTTTGGGGGTGCTGTGTTCGATGGTGGATGAATTCAGTCAAGCTATTCCGGTGTTAAAGCGTCACGCCACCATGATGGATGCGATCGCAAATGTAATTGGGGTGACTGCGGCTTGGTCTGCGGTGGTGGCCAGCCGATTTCAATCCAAGCAAATACTCGAGCACTTCTGGGTGTGGATTGGATGTTCTGGCGTATCACTGCTGTGCTTCAGCATCTCATGGACCACATGGGCGCTCAGCAACCGGCTGGCACCAACAATGATTTTAGGATCCTTGGTATTCATGATTTCCGCGGTAAGAATCCGAAGGACTGAATCATGAGTGGTCTTGGTGGATCAAGTCGAGTGGTTTCAGCATTGACCCTGGGGTCAAGATGTACCGGTCTACTTCGTGATGCCGTCTTTGCCCGATCTTTTGGGGTTGGCGGTGTGGCAGACATTTTCTTTCTGGCATTTCAGATCCCAAACCTTTTTCGCCGCTTGTTTGGGGAAGGGGCCCTCTCGGCAGCTTTCCTTCCGATGTACGCCGAGCGTTTTCGACAAGATCGCGGTAGCGCAGCACGCTTTGCAGCGGCAGGCATATCTGCCGGAATCGCTCTTCTCACCATTCTGATTGCAGTCCTTGAACTTGTGCTGTGCGCTCAACAACCCGAAGGCGAAAATCTAAAACTCGCGGCTTCACTGCTTCAAATCGTCTTGCCATACGCCCCATTGGTGTGCTTGGTGGCTCTACTTGGCGCGGTATTGCAAGTTCGGGGTCGGTTTGCTCCCACGGCGGCGGCTCCCGCAATCTTGAACTTGGCGTTGGTGATTTCAATTCTTTCCGCACCAACTGAAGACATTGAAGCCAAAATGCACCGTGCCGCCTGGTCAGTTTTAATTGCAGGCTTGTTGCAGGTGGCGTGGTCAGTCTCGGTACTTGGAAGCCAACCTTTTGCAAAGCCCGATTCAAAAGCATGGCACGAAGCAAAAGTTTTAGCCAAACGCGCCGTTCCGGTTGGGATGGGTTTGTCTGTGCTGCAGGTCAACATTTTGACCGACACACTCTTGGCCTCATGGCCAGCTCTGTTTGGTGCCACCATTTTTGGAATCGCGTATCCGCTCGAGGAAGGTGCCAATGCAGCAATTTCCCTAGCTTCTCGGTTGTATCAATTTCCACTCGGCGTTTTTGGTATCGCTGTGGCGACCGCAGCTTTTCCTCGACTAAGTCAGACAAAGGAAAATCCCGAAGCATTCCAAGACACACTTCGAACGGCACTGGGAATGGCACTCTTTGTTGGACTTCCTGCTTCCATTGGTCTCTGTGTGGTGGCAACCCCAATGGTTCGGACGGTTTTTGAAGGTGGTGTGTTTGAAGCCACCGATGCTCCGCGGGTAGCCCGTTTGCTTTGGACGTATGGCCCCGGAATTTGGGCCATGAGCTGTGTGCACGTCTTGGTACGAGCCTGCTACGCCAAAGGTGATCGCCGGGGTCCGGTTCGGATTGGCATGCTGGTTGTAGGAACCAATTTACTTTTGAACATCATTCTGATTTGGACTCCGCTTGAGGAGGCCGCACTTGGCTTAACCACATCGGTCGGTTCGGCGGTTCAATGCGCCTGGCTTTGTCGAAGGCTTGGTGCCAAATTTGCAGGTGCTCGCGGCATTGTCATTGCCAGTGGAATTATGCTGCCGCTGATTCTTGGTGCATCCTGGGCCCTTCAGGGCGCATCGCCGTGGATAAGAGCTTTAGGCATCGTGGGTACTGGTGCGGTGACATTTGCCATCAGCGCACGTCACTTTGCGCCAGAAGTATGGTCTTCGTGGGTTAAGCGTTCGTAACGAAATTTGTTTTCTTCAAGAGTGAGCTTGGAAAGCTGACCACTTGACCAACATACGGTCAACACCGACGGGTCGTAAACATCATCGATACCAACGACACAACCAGAGGCTGTTGGTTGAACGCTTCCGACTCTGGATGATGAAATTTCCGTATCCAGATCCAAGTAGTATCGGCGGTGATCAAAAAGACGTAAAGCCGCCGAAGTTCCCTGGGGGCCGTCACAAGGATTACTCAGACGCCAGGTTGCACACAATTCACTTCCAGGTTTGCGTTCACGCAGAAAATCCCAGTGGCGTTGTTCACCGGGTGGGCGGTGGCAGATCAGAGCAACACGGCAAAGGGTCACAATGATCAGGCTACTTTACAATCACGCGGCGTCCCGCCATTGCTCTTCGTTCTGTCCTTCTTCAGGTTGAGCGCGGAGCTCAATTCGTTCCAGACCACCCAGTTGTCGGCCAAGAAGATCTGACACAACACCGATGACTTCCAAATCTTCGTGGCGGAAGGGTGAGGACTCATTCCGGAAGAAAATCATGCTTGCTTTGGCTTCGGCATCGTCATATGCACCAGTCCAAACACACGTTCGCCCATCAAGACCTGGATGATCAAGATCAAGTTTTTCTTGCAACTCAGACCCACTTGAAAGGGTGACATTCGCCGAAGCAAAGACGTCAGCACGTTCAAGGGCGCGGTCCACAACATCTTGGGTGGCGTCACGCGGAGCATCTACATTGACGTAGGCACCAAGTTGCCAACCCTCAAGACCAGGCGTTGCCACAACCGCATTGCTGACACCGATCTTGTGAATGAGGTACTGCATCGCAGTTCGCAGTGCATCTTCCGCACACAGTTCTTGACTGATGAGTCCACGGAATTCAGCTTCAACAACCAGTTTGCGCAAACGGCCGCCGGTTTCTTCACAGGCATCTTCAATTCCGCCCGCAAGTGCTTCCATGTCAGCTTCAAGCTTTGCCTGAGCTTTGACGACCTTGAACAACTCTTCTTTAGCCAGCGTCAAGTCGTGTTCAGCATCTAGCGACGCCATCTGCTCATCGACCACAGCGTCCATGCATGCAAGTGTGCCCGCGGGGTCATTCACTGGGTCGAGCCCGTATTCCAGGTCAATCCCTTCGCCAACCTCGAAGACTGGAATTTCTGGCAGGAGATTGGTTGGCGCTGCACCTTCATAGAGCACAACATCGGCGGTACTCAACTCTTCATCCTTATTGGCGTGAAGTGGATTTCGTCCCGCTAACTTCAACACATCAGCAGCGGCATCAAGTGCTGGACCAGAACCAAAAAGGACAATTCGTGCGTGGTTTGTGGGCATCTAAAAACTCCGTTGTGATCCCTCATCGGCTTGCAACAGCACTCGCTTGCGGGCATTGGAGACGATTTTCTGATTGTATTTATTTGGTCCGAGAACCATGGGGGTGGTTTGGATATTGAGGGCAAGCATCCATTTTGACCCCACTTTTGTTTGTATGTAATCTCTTATCGAGTAGATATAGATGATCAGCCGGCGGTTCTGTCGGGATAGATCTATCTATGTGCAGCGTTCCTGAGGAGGAATCACAATGAAATATGCTTACACCAGTGCGATGGTCACTCTGGCTGCGTCAGCCACGGTCCACGCACAAGAAGTCACTTTTGACCTCGCGTCAGTGGGAAGCTGGGATAGCCCCGGATCTCCCAATAACATCGTTCTTACTGCTTCTCTTCCAGCTGGAAGTATCGTGAGCTCTGTCTCATGGACCGACGTCGTTGGTTCCGGATTGGGAGGCCCATCCTGGGGCAACGAGATGCAGATGGATGTTAACGGTGAAGTTAATGTTCAATTCTTCCCTGCCGAAGGCAGTGGCTCAGCCGGTGGAACATGGGGACCTGCCTCTGGTTCGTCTCCAGCGAACTTCAGCACTGACGAACTTGTGCTTGAGTTTTACGAAAGCTACGACGACGCTGGCGACACAGTTGATGCCGAATACGTCAGTGGCACCATCACAATCACCTACGGCTCTGCTGAAGACTGCAACGGGAACGGCGTTGATGACTCTGAAGAGCTTGATGCAACCACCGACTGCGACTCAAGCGGCGTGTTGGATGAATGTGAAAGCCTGACCGACTGTGACGCCAACGGTGTCCCAGACGTTTGTGAAGGTGCTGGCGTCGCCAACGACACCATTGCCGGTGCTCTCCCCTTGGGACTGAATGATTCGGTTTCTGGCTCGACGACCTGTGCGGGCGAAGAGGCTACCTATGGCGACCAGTGTGACACAGAGGCCTTTACTGGTGATGGGCCTGATGTCTTCTATAGCCTCTCGTTGACCGAGGTTGGGACGATCGACCTGTGGTCTTGCAACTCCGACTACGACACTGACCTTTCTATCCACGCGTTGGATGGTTCCGTGATTGTGTGTGATGGCGATTCTGGTGATGACGAAGCTGGCGACGGATGTCTTCAGTTCTCTTCACGAATCACGACGCTTCTCCAAGCAGGCGATTACATCGTCCGCGTCGGTGGATGGCAAGGTGCTACGGGCAACTATGTGGTCGACAGCAGCTTTGTTGCTGGTGATCCGTGTGCCGGCGGACCCCAAATTTTCAATGTCGTCAGCGCCGCTGACTTTATTGCTCAAATTGGACCAGGTCTTGCTGACCTTTGCCCTGGCGACATCATCAATTGGGGACCAGGCGTTTACGACTGGGGCTACACCATCTCACTGGCCGCCAATGGTGTGATTCACCG
>PAFA01000088.1 GCA_002700845.1 Phycisphaerae bacterium
GTCGACCCAGAAATCTGGGCCCAAGGTCCGCATCAGTCCAGGTGAACTGATGCGGAGAGAAGAGAGAGAGTTGTCGCGAAAGTCGAATGCTTTCGCCAAGGTCTGAAGCCAGTGTGTCCACTGGTTCAGACGGAACGAGTCAGTGCAGCCGGAGTCCCTGCATTTCGTCAATCTCGCTCTTCACACATCTGGTCTCGATCTCTTCATCCGTCTCTCTTGCACCGCTCTCTCGAACTCACTCTTCGATGGGCAAGCTAGATTTCATTTGGTCAGTCATCTCTTCGAGCTTCTGACTTTGAAAATCTGGAATCTTGATCTCTTGACTCTTCTTCTGACTCCGGAGAAGTGTTCTCCTCTGTTTCGCCCCCTTCTCGGGACTTCTTTCTCTTCATTCGTGTTCGAAGTTGAACCGATCAACTCCGTGTATTCCATGTCGGCCGTTGTCTTGCCCTGGCAGCCAGGTCAAGGGCCATGCTTTGTCTTCAAGTTCGATTTCGCACAAAGCGTCGAATCGTGAAGAGCCAGTGTTTGAGACCTCATGTCGAATGGTCTCAATTGCAGACTTTGCTTGATCTGGGTCATTCAGATAAAGATCAAACCCAAGCGAAGCCAACTGGCCGGTCAACCCAGGGCCCAAGTCAGGCGTGATGCCAATGCTTCGGACCGAACCAGGAAGAGACCGCATGTCGTCGAGGAATGTTCTGAGTTCGTCGTGATGACGTCTCGTGCTCTTCTCCGACAAGGCTACGCAGATCACCACGAAGCCTGGTTGCTGAAGAATGAGTCCCTGCCTCAAAGCCTTGAGGTGTGTGGCCGATGCCTTTGGGGCAATGCCGGCTTGCCGAAGTTCACCGCCAATTTGGCGAACGGCTTCAGCAGCACCTGCGAGGACCACGTATTGGGAAACACATTCAGACACACATGACTCATGCAATAACCATGCCAGATAGATTCTCGAGAAAAATTGGAACAAGCCGATAGAGCCGTCGAATCGCACTTATTGGGGCAATCGGTTTCAGTGTCTCAAGCAGTATTCGCATTTATCGATCGAAAGTCGCACCAATGCGACAGGCTTACATCAAGAAATCATGGTTGTGCGACACGTCGTCGCAAATTTGCGAAGTACCACCATTTTGGTCAGCTGAAGTTTTGAAAAAAGACATAAAAAACCCCGATCTTTTCGATCGGGGTTTGGTTCGTTGTTTTTTGAACGAAATCAGTTTGATCAGTTCAGGAGGTTTTA
This sequence comes from Phycisphaerae bacterium, assembly GCA_002700845.1. Classification (GTDB taxonomy): domain Bacteria; phylum Planctomycetota; class Phycisphaerae; order Phycisphaerales; family SM1A02; genus UBA8653. Next base: position 1,244 of record PAFA01000088.1, read on the forward strand.
AGCCAGCGGTAGACCGTGCTGCGGTGGACACCGACCCCCTTGGCGAATGAGTCGACACTTCCGCCTTCCTGAAGGTGGATCTCCACCATCTGCCGTCGGTGACTGGACAATTCGTACGGGTCACCAATGTTCATTCTGGTGGAATCGGTCAGTTTCAGTTTCGAAACATTCTGCAGCGTCTTTGGGGTCACAAGCTGAGATTCGCTCAGGACATGCAGCCTCTCGACAACCGTGCGAAGTTGACGAATGTTTCCTGGCCAAGGGTGACGTTTCAGGCATTCCAGAGATTCAGATTCGAATTGCAGAGATGGAGTCCGATGGATTCGGCAGAACTCTTGGTTGAATTTTTCGACCAAGAGTTCGATTTCGTCGCGTCTTTGACGAAGTGGCGGAACTTCGACTCGGATGACATCAAGACGATAAAGAAGATCTTCCCGAAATGATCGTTCGCTGACACCTTCTTCAAGGCTGCGGTTGGTCGCGCTCAGGACTCGAACATCAACTTTCACTGGTTCCGAATAACCAACGGGCTGAACTTCGAATTCCTGCAGCAATCGAAGCATTCTGATTTGAGCAGACGCGGTCAGTTCACCGATTTCATCCAGAAAGATCGTTCCACCTTCTGCCGCTCTGATCATTCCTGGATGTTCGCGCCGAGCATCACTAAATGCTCCTTTGGCATGCCCGAACAATTGTGAATCCATGAGGGATTCCGGGATTGCACCACAGTTGATCGGGACGAAAGGTCGAGATGCACGCTGACTCTGGCGGTGGATGTAGTTGGCCAAGTGCCCCTTGCCGACCCCAGTCTCCCCAGTGATCAAGATTGTGCAGTGACGTTGAGCCGCTCTTTCGGCCTCACGAAGCCACAATGGAATGGTGGACTGAACCTCAGGTCCAATCGGGGGTTGGGTTGGATTATCAAAGCCAGGTGCGGGGGGGCTGTTGGCCATGTCTTTCTCTCTCTTCCCTCCGCTCAGTGCGGACGGAGCCACCAATGGGATACCAATCCCGTTAGGACAGGGCGACGCTTCTAAAGAGGGTGGCCATTCTCTTTCACCCACGTCCGGTGCAACGGACGTGTCTCTCATGGTGAGTGGTCAAACTGCGGTCAAAAGACACAGTCAAAGCCAAATTGAAAATGGGGGGTTCTCTCTCCTTCCGCGCCGCGGATGTCAGGTCAACTTTGACCTAGGTCTCTTCTCAATAAAGAATGTAGCCCGATACAAACGGGATGCAAGGACTCGTTTATGAATATCTTGTAAGACCTCACAAAGTCCTTGATCTTTCGGTTTTTGAGCCTTGAACCATGATTTGTCACCCTAAAAACCACTATCATTAACCCTTACACGAGTGCCAGTTGTGGATAACAACGAACTTGTCCTACATTTTGCGACCCATGCCCGATAATGATCGGCTTGAGCCTTTATTTTGAGGCCAATCTTTGTCTGGAAAGAGATCCTTCATGCCACATGATTTTGTCTTTGGCGATCAAATTCGAAATACTGCGCGGCCAGAATGGGGGGTAGGCACCGTTGTTCGTTTGGAGCCAGGCGGTAAATTGGCAGTGCGATTCGAATCGGGCGGTTTGAAGCAGCTGGATCCGACTGTGGCTCCACTCGCGAAGGCCTCCGGACAGCAATCAGGAGGCCAGACGGGGGAGCCTCCCGCTGCGGCTTTTTTTCGTTCTGAAGAAATCGCCCTGAGCGCCTCTGCCCGGCAAAAAGTCCTGATTGAAGTGATGACCCAGCTGCCTGATGCCGTCACAGACCCTTTTCAGCCAGTTGGAAGCCGGATCCGGGCTTGCATGAGTTTGTACCGGTTTGGGAACGACTCTACGGGGCTGATGACCTGGGCAGTGGCTCAGACGGGGCTTCAGGATCCGATGGACCAGTTGCCCAGACATGACCTTGAGTCGCTGTTTGGCCGCTGGCGTGAAGTTAGGGATCGCACCCTTCGTGAGTTGAAGTCAACCGCCCCGGACGAGTGGAAGAAGATCTCCCTGAACCAGCGGAAAGAGGTTGAACGCCAACTGAGCTTCTCTCGGGGTCCAGTTCGGACCTGATCAATCCGGATGGCCGGACCAGACTGAACGCCTTTGCCCTTCAAGTTTGTCTTCGGCTCAAGTCGGTCCACATTCCCATTGTCCTCTTCGGAGGTCGACAATGGGAGAATCCAAAATGGCTGATGAACGTACTTTTGATCGGCGCATGAGCGCTTTGTTACAACAACTTTCCACCCTGCCCGATGGCATCGGATCAACATTATCTGATGCCCATGAGGAAGGACGGAATGAGAAAATCCGAACCGCAATCGAGAATCTTCAAGGGTCTATGGACTGGTTGCGAGTGAGCGTCAAGTATTTGGTGTTCGATCTCGAAGCAACCAAACGTGACAATGAGCGGCTTCGAGAACTCCTTCGGGGCGACCCAAAAGAGTGACCAAGAAAGACCACTCATGCCGGGGACCTGAAAATAGGGATCCCCCGGATGAATCACCAGTTTGAATGCACAGAATCAGATTGAAGCTGCGGCCGGTGAACCTTCAGAGACCGAAGCATTGGCCATCGTCTCAATCAGGGCCACATCGCCTTCTTTGGTCTCTTGGATATCGTCCACGCGAACGCCAACGAGCTTCGAGACACCTCGTTCTTGCATCGTCACGCCGTACAGTCGCTGACACGATCGCATGGTGAGTTTGCGGTGGGTGATAACCACAAATTGACTTCGATCGGTAAAGCTTTCGATGGTCTTGCAGAAGCGGGCAACATTGGCCTCGTCGAGTGCGGCATCAACTTCGTCAAGCACGCAAACTGGACTTGGATTGGAACGGAAAATAGCCATCACCAGCGCTACTGCGGTCATGGTCTTTTCCCCACCAGAAAGCTGGGACAGTACCCGAGGTCGTTTCCCGGGAGGGGTGGCTCGAATTTCGATGCCCGATTCCAAAAGATCTATCTCCCCGGACTCGGTGGGCATGAGTTCGAGTTGTGCAGAACCACCACCAAACAGTTGGCGGAACATCCCGTCATCGCCAGCAAAATGTTCTCGGATTCGCTCGAAGGCATCACCGAACATGGTCCGACTCTCGGCATCAAGTCGTTCAATAAGTTCAGCGAGGCGAACAATGGTGGATTCCAAATCTGCAACTTGCTCAATGAGGCGATCGTTGTTTTCATCCAATTCTTGCTCTTCTTGGATCGCATCAAGGTTGATGTGTCCAAGTGAACGAATCTCTTGTCGAAGCACGTCGAGCCGTCCCTCTCGGGCTACGCGTGCTGATTCGTCAGCAGAATCTTCGGAGAAGCTTGCTGCAGATTCAATAATGTCATCCAATTCCAGGGATTCTTCAGTGTTGATGCTGACTCGAAGATGTTCCCTTTCGAGGGTGATGCGCTCAAGAATTGCTTCAGTCTGCTGAAGTTCTTTTTCTGCTTCAGTGGAGCCAGTTCGTGGAGCATCCAGTGAATCCTCGGCAGTTTGTCGCTGCGTAACTGCCTGTTCGGCGAGTTGGTTTGCTTCTTGAGCCTCTGTATTTCTTTTGCCAAGTACGGTCTGGGCAACGCTTAGGCGGTCCTGCGTTGTGGTACGGGTTTCTTCCGCCAGTTGACGTTCGGCTTTTCGCTTTTCCCGGCGCTCCAACCACGATTTTCGACGATTGATCGATTCATTGAGTTCTCGACTGGTCGCCGCTAGGGTTCGCCGCGCAGCTTCAGCGTTGGTTGCGGCCAGCCGATGCGATTCGTGGGCCTGGTCAACAGCTTGCTCAGCGTTCGCATCGTCTTTTCGGTGCAAGTCCAGCAAAGCGCGAGCTTCGTCCCGAGCTGAGCGAAGGGTGCCCAGTCGATCCTCTGCCACTTGAGCTCGGTCGCGTGCTTCTTCAGCCAGAGCGGTGAACTGCTGGGATCTTGCTCCCATCGAAGCGCAGGTTTGCTCAGCGCTTTCGGTCTCGGTTCGAAGTCTTCGTTGGTCTGCTTCTTGTCGATCAATTTGCCCTTGGACTTTGCTAAGAGCTTCACGCGATTCACGCTCAGCAGTATTGGCATCCTCAAGATTTTGCCGTGCTTCTTTCTCTCCAGCTTGCACTCCAGCGGCTTCTTCATTGAGTTTGAGTTGTCTCACCAAAAGCACATCGAGTTCGTCTTGAAGTTGCCGCTCTTCAGCCCGGCGAACAATTGTTCCTGCGGCGCCTGTTTCTCGTCCAACGATAAGTCGACCATCGTTCTCCAAAACCGTGCCATTCCCCAAGAGGAATCGGGCTTCTGGGTCGGTGCGAGCATGTCGCTTGGCCTCATCGAGGTCAGTTGCCTGGAAGGTCTGGGTGAGAATCCGCGTGGTCAACCATGCTGCAGGACCGGACAGGCGAATGCCATCGAGTACATTCGGAGTTTGAAGGCTTTGTCGGGGTGGGGCATAGCTTCCAGTGGGTTCAAGACTGGCAATCCGGATCCGCCCGGCAGCTTCCGCCAGACGGAGGCTGGCATTTTGCGCCGCTTGTTGGGTATCAAAAATAAGTGTTTGGGCATGTTCACCCAGCGCAAGTTCCAACTGATCAGCACTCGCTGCGTCGGTCTCTATCAATTCTGCAAGGACGCCAATGAGTCCCGGATGGTCGCTCGGTCGTTCGAGGACTCTCCGTACTCCTTCGGCCAATCCTTCTCGACTCTCACGCAGTTCAACCAGTGCGTCAAGTCGAGACTGAATACGAGCTTCGATCGCGCGAATTTCAGAGAGGTTCGCGGCCAAAGCGGCTTGCTTTTTACCCAGTGAAGCTAGGGTTGCGGCTTGAATCGCGGTGTTCTCTTCGGTTTCAACTTTAATACGTTCGGCGTTTGTAAATGATTCCCGGGCCGCTTCAAGTTTTCTGGCGATCTCCCCTGTCTCCTCTCGGAGTGTTTGCAATCGCTGATTTGCCAAATCCTCTTGTTCGCGAGTGCCTTCGCGCCTTGCTTCACTTTCCGCGGCTTCGGATCGACGCCTTTCGGATTCTTGTTGGGTCTCCGTGACGGCCTCTTCAGCACGAACCACCTGACGTTCAGCCTCGAGTGCGGTCTGGCGTGTCCGAGTTCGTAGAGCAACCGACTCATCGAGCGATTGCCGAGTCTGATCAAGCTGAGTGTTTGCTTCCTCATTTTGGTCGGTTTCGACATCTCGTTGGGTCGTCAACTTTGATTCACTGGCGTCGAGTTCTTGGAGTTCCCGCTCGTCTTCAGCGTCTGAACGGACCGCGGCTTCGAGTCGTTCATCGGCCGCTCGTAGGGCCTCCGAGGCTGCGGCATGCTCAGCTTCGGCCTTGCTTTGGGTTTGTTCACTTTTACGTCGATGCTGCCAAGCTTCGGTTTCGGATTCTTTCTTTATGGAGAGATCGGCCTCAGCTTGTTCGAGTGCAGCCTGCCAAACCAGTCCGTTTGCCGCGGATTCACGTCGCCGTTGCACGGCGTCGGTCAATTCAGACTCCAAGCGGATAAACGTCTCCGTGAGAAGATTGCGTTGTAGGTCAACGCGTTCGGACTCGAGCACTTGGAATTGGCGTGCACGTTCGGCCTGATTCCGGATGGTTTTGAGTCGCCGCTCGGTTGAAGCAAGCGATGCTCGAAAAACTTCAAGCTTTGATTCTGAGCGTTCAAGGCTCCGAGCGGATTCTTGGCGCCGCTCACGGAAGCCAGAGATACCTGCGGCTTCTTCCAAAATCCGCCGTCGCTCTTCTGGCTTGGCTTGAAGCATGGCCGCCACTTGGCCCTGCTCAATCATGGCGTATCCACCCTTGCCCATACCGGTTCCGTAGAGCAGTTGGCGGATTTCTTTGGCTTTTGCTTTCGCCCCATTGATCGTGTACCGAGAGTTGTTGTCCCGGTCCAGAGCTCTGCCGATGGAAACTTCTTCGGTGTCTATAGGCAGTTCGCGACGGCCGTGCCCATTGTCATCTCGTCCTACGATCGGGTTGGAGAAGACCAATTCGACTTTGGCCAGATCGGATGGCGATCGGGCGTGCGCTCCGGCAAAGATGACGTCCAGCATTGAGCCCCCTCGGAGGCTCTTGGCGGAACGTTCCCCAAGTACCCATTTCAGGGCATCTACGACATTGGATTTGCCACAACCATTCGGGCCAACAATGCCATTAATTGGCGTGTCGAACCTAACTTCGGTGGCGTCAGCGAAGCTTTTGAATCCAGAAAGCGTGAGTCGTTCAAGACGCATGGTGGGGGAAGACCTCCTTGTCTTCGCATTGGGTGATTGATGACGCCTCCGCGTCTTCACTGATATTACCGAGAGGAGCTGGGTAATGGATCAAAATCGGGACGACCAGTGGACTGGGGCTCGTCCTCAAAATCTGTTCTTGGAGCCTCTGGGGGGGGGGGAGATTGATCCAGAGTCTGATTCGAAGTTTCTGCCGAAATCCCCTGAAGGGCGTCAAAGTCAACGCGGCCAAGGTTGGGGTCTTCAGGGGCGAAGGTCAAGTCGGTGTCAAAATCCTGCCGGATGGTCTGTGTTTGGTCCGGACGGACTTCAAATCTACGAGCCAATGTGGCCAACATGCGGTCTTGCTGGGCTCGGAATGGGATACCACGGTCTACGCTGCGGCAGATGCCATACAAGGCGCCAACGGTGCTGGCATAGTCCATTCCGAAGCCTTTACGCCCGAGCGACTGGTCTTCAGGAGTGGCCAGCGACTGAACGATCGCCAAAAGAGTTGGATCTGTGCCGATGACTTTCCCGTCATGTCGCAAGCGAACCAGGTCGTCCTCATCATCGGCAACGGCCATAACCTTTTGGGTGGCCAAGTCTGCAAACAATGGACGGGCCAATTCATGTTGCGGGGCGAACACAACCACCCGAGGAATCAATGTTTGTGTGATGTAGACCAGCGGGCTGTCGCTTTCAACCAAGTCAACTTCAAACTCTGGATGGAAGCGAATACGACGAACGGTCGAAGAGCCCAAATCAACCAGAGCTTCATAAGCGGCCAGTCGAATATCCAATTCTGGATCATCAACAAGTTTGGCCAGCGCAAATTCAAGCCGAGGATCCCAAGGAAGTTCAGCCATCAACACTGCGGCGAGGCGGCGTGATTCTGGATCTTCACTTTCGCTAAAGGATTCCAAGTGGGGCAAGACCAAGGGATCATCAAGCCAAGAACCCGCCTTCAATGCTGCTTCCCGGACTCTCCGTTCCGCCGCGTCGTACAGGCTTCGGGTTGTAGCCAGAGCTTTCGGCCCCATGGCTCGCCACCGCCAAGCGGCGTCCAAGGCCATACGGGGGTTACGCTGGATTTCGCGACCCACCAATGCCGCTGAGGCTTCTTGCCGGGCTTGCTGAATGGTCGTGTGGCGAAGGAGTTGAGCGAATGTCGTGGTGTCTTGCGACCATCGCGGGGGGACCACGATTGAGATCATTTCATCGCTTTCCCCACGGGCAACATTGTCTCTTACGCCAGGATCCTGTGGGAAGCGAGCGTTTACAGCACTGGCGATCATGCGGGCTCTTGCATGGCTGGGACTGGCCAGTCTCAAACGCAAAGGAACGCGTTTGGTGGCTTCGCCACCCCCAATGATGCGGGCTCGAGTGAGATCAATCAGTTCTTGCCCATTTCCCCCGCGCAGCGCGAATGGATTTACAAACAGTGGTCCCTTGCCTTCACTTAGCGCATCCGCTTGGCGAGAACCAGTTGGGGGCAATCCATTGCCTGAAGCAGGTCGTAGATCGCACGTGTACAACCTCCCACCCAGCAGGCTGGTGGCATCGGTTCTTGGATCAATGATGACTTCCAAATCAAATTGTGTTCCAGGACTGCTTTTTTGCCGACCATTTGAACCTGCGGGGAGTGTGCCACGAACAATGACCACCGCAGTGCGAGAGTCATTCAACATTCGTTCTGGAGGCGGGGCACTCCCTTGGCTTCCGGATGGCCCGATTCCTCGACGGGTCATGTCCGCAGACATGTGGGCACGAAGGTCCGGTGGCATCGTGGTACAGCCGGTGCCATCAAGTCCGACGACCAAGCCATAGCCTTCCACCGCAACTGGTTCAAACCCGACCAAGATGGTCTCTTGCGCGATGGTGCCACGCATAACCTGAGGAACTTCCAATCGAAAGTCTGCTTGAACTCTTGTTGCCGCAGGAGCGCTGTCTTCCAAACGTTCCACAGTTGGTTGACAAGCGACCAGGGCCAAGAAGACAAGCCCCAGGCTAGATCGCACATTTCGCAACATCTTGAGTGCGTTCACCATCAATCCGCGCTGCTGGACTCGAACCAGCGACCTACTCGGTGTAAACGAGCCGCTCTGGCCAACTGAGCTAAGCGCGGTGAAGATTGAATCTTATATGGAACTGGCTGATGATTGGGTGACATCTTGCTCGAACGCCAAGATTGCTCTTTTTCGGACGAGTTGGGGGCCATCCTGATCCTGCCCGGAATACCCGCCAATGCCGGAGGCTGAGACCACCCGATGGCAGGGAATGAGAAGTGGCAGCGGATTCCGCCGCATGGCCTGTCCAACCGCCCGGATGGCCCGAGGAGACTCCGCCGCGTCAGCGACCTGCCCGTAAGTTCGGATTTCTCCCCATGGGATCAAAGCACACGTTTGGAGGACCCTGCTGGTGAAATCTTGGCCGGTGGGCAGCCACAAACTGATATCAACAAATTTTCCCTCACACCATCCTTGGATGGCTTCGACCAACGGCTGGTGCAGGTTTTGATCTTGATGGCCATGGCACTCATGTTTGGTATCCCAAGACAAGACGAGTGACTGGCCTTGCTCTATGCGCAAGAGACCAAAAGGGGTTTGTGTCATCCTGAACCAAAGGCGGGTTTCAGGAGGAGTCACCGATCGACGCGGAAGTCCACAACCAGCGGCAAGTGGTCGCTGGCTTGACGGCGCAGCGAATGGGGCAGCCATGATGGATCGACGTCCTGAGTATCAAAGACCGTGGCCAAACGTGGAGTTAACTGGTCGCTGTGCAGCACGTAGTCGAGACGTCCGGGGAGGAAGGAACTCGACTCATTGTCCCACGTGGCCACGGTGATCCCATCCGGTTGCCGCATGTCGATTGTGGAGAGTCCGGCTTCTTCCAGGCGATCGAGTGGGGTCCGACTGCCAACCAAGTTCAAATCACCGGCAAGCACAACGCGGTTGGATTTTGCCAAACGCTTCGCAATGCCATCCCGAAGTTCTTCCGCTTCAGTGATGCGTTTGGAATCTTCTTTGGATCCATCACGCCCGCAGCACTTGAAGTGGGTTGCGATCAACAGGACAGGGCCGGAGTCAGTGCGTATCGCTGCAGCCGCAGAACGATTTGTCGCAATCGCTCCAAGGCCGGGGATCGAAGCGACCCGGTTGCCACGGATCGCAACGGCGCAACGAATTCGACCGCCGGCTTTGCCGACTTGTACTTTCCAGCCGTCTGGGTACGGAATGGCCTCTTCAAGCATCGCGACAATTTCGTCCTCATCTTGATCTGTCATCATCTCCTGAAGCAAAATGGCATCAGGTTCGAGGGCCGAAAGCAGCTTTCCTGCCGGTACTCGTTCGTCAAGCAGGTTGCCCCATTCCACATTCCAGTTCACCACGCGGAAATCTGCATCGCCGGCGCGATCAAAGTCGGATTTTGGGGCAAAAGTCGGTGCGGCCTGGTTGAACTTGGGCAGCATGATGCTGGAGACTGGTGATTCATCGATCAGGCCACCTTCTCGATCAAGAACGACCCACTGCAAAGTGACTTTTTTCCCACTCAAAAAGTTGGGACGGCGGCCAATACAGAATTCAAAAGATCGACTTGAGGTTGCGGGTGCGTTTGAAATTCCGGCCGCCCATGCTGGTTGTTGTCCACTGTCTACCCAACTCGCATTTAACTTCTCACCTTGGGCATTCAGAAGGGCTGCGCCCATGCCAGGTTTATTGGGATCTTTTCGGTCGGGTCCCGGCATGGATAGCATGGCATCCACACCGCTCAATCCGTAACTTGTTGTTCCGGAACGGGGGTTGCCGTCGGTATCAAGCAGCAGAATGAGTCGATAGTCCATGGCTTGGAGGTTGAGCATGGGGCCATCGGCTTGGCAGAGCTCAAGCCAAAGGTGGAGCCGATCTGCATTCGCCGACCATTTTGTTACGCCCAGGTCTGGTCCCCCGGCAGGGGCATCGTCCGCGTCGACGCAGATGGTGTTCGAAATGTTGGTCCAGTCGTCGAAATTGCCATCCATGACAATAGATTCTGCGGCCGTAAGCAAGAGCACTGGGAGCATGTTGGATCTCTATTTGTGTCGGAAGACTGTTAGTGGGGCAATGGGAATCGAGTGCAGAGCGTACGAACTTCTTCACGAATGGTCGAAGCTTCACTGCCACCGGAAGCAACCACGCGTTCTATCCAATCGGCAACTTGCTGCATTTCAGCTTCACGCAGCCCGCGAGTGGTGGTTGCTGGGGTCCCAAAACGAAGGCCGCTGGTGATCATTGGTGGGCGAGGATCATTGGGAATGCCATTCTTGTTGACCACAATGCCGGCCTCTCCAAGCCAGGATTCGACTTCGGCTCCAGTCAGTTCGGCATCACGGTTGCGGAGGTCAACCAGCAGCAAGTGGTTGTCCGTTCCCCCAGAGCACAGGCGGAAGCCATGGTTGGTCAGGCCAGTTGCGAACGCCTTTGCGTTGGCGACAACTTGTTCTTGATACGTTCGAAATGAAGGGTCGAGAGCCTCACCAAAGGCTTGTGCCTTTGCGGCGATGACGTGCATTAAGGGGCCGCCTTGGGATCCTGGAAAGACTTTCCGATCAATCTTTTTGGCAATGTCTTCGCTGTTGCTCAGGATCAATCCGCCCCGCGGACCCCGGAGGGTCTTGTGGGTGGTGGTTGTTACCACATCAGCGTGGGGGAATGGAGAGGGGTGTACACCCGAAGCGACGAGTCCCGCAATGTGGGCGATATCTGCCATGAGATACGCACCGACTTCATCAGCGATCGCGCGGAATGCGGCAAAGTCAATAACTCGTGGATAGGCGCTAAAGCCACAGATGATCAACTTGGGTTTGCATTCCAAGGCTCGGTCACGAACATGGTCCATATCCAAAAGTTCGGTTTCGGCATCCAGCATGTAGTCGTGGATCTCAAAAAAAGTGCCAGAAAAGTTTGGTTTCAGTCCATGCGAAAGGTGACCACCGTGGGCAATAGGCAGACTCAGGACGCGATCGCCAGGTTGCAACAGGGCCATGAATGCGGCGATGTTGGCATTAGCGCCGCAGTGTGGTTGTACGTTGGCGAAGTTGCAGCCAAAGAGTTCCTTAGCACGATCTCTCGCCAAGTCCTCAACTTGGTCATGAAATTCGCAGCCGCCGTAGTAGCGTTTCCCGGGATACCCCTCGGCGTATTTGTTTGTCAGCCAAGACCCCGTCGCCTCCATGACAGCTTTTGAAGTGTGATTCTCACTCGCAATAAATTCGAGTGTGGAATCTTGCCGCTCTGCTTCGTGATCAAGCATCGCCGCGAGCTTTGGATCAATGGACCGTAGGGTGGACAATGAATCTGTAGTAGTTGCCATAGCGTGGTTTATTCTAGGGGCCCACCGAACTGGCTGAAGTTCTGGCGGACACCTTCATACAACGCTGCACACACTGTTGATCCCAGATTCAGGCTGGGCCGGCGTGGGCCACCCAACATGGGAAGTCTGAGCATGGCTTCTTCACCAAAGCGTGATTTGACCGTTTCATGGACCCCGTCGGGAACGCCTTGTGATTCACCCCCAAAGAGCAGGTGATCTCCAGCATGAAGGGTCGCCTCCCAAGGGGCTTTTCCTCCTTTTGCCGAAAACAAGAAGAGTCGCTTTGGTTTGGCTTCCTGCAGATATGTCGCAAAATCGGCGTACTCTCGAACATCAAGCCGCTGCCAATAGTCAAGCCCGGCGCGACGCAGTGCTTTCTCATCGGTCTCAAATCCAAGGGGGTGGATCAGGTGCAGTACGCCGCCGGTCACCGCAACCGTACGGCCAATATTGCCGGTGTTGTTGGGGATCTCAGGAGCATGAAGTACGACATGAAACATCGTGTCGTACTGTATGGCTCATGATCATCTCTTTGTTGGTGTTGGCGGCAATTGATCTGGCAGAAGTGCAATCAACCGCTGTTGATTACTTGCTGGACCGCCAAGAAAAGAACGCGGAGTGGCCCTACCGCGGTGTTTACCGCGTTCGTGGTGCTGGTGGTCTTGAAGAACCCATTGGGTATCGCGTCGGCGGGACCGCCATCGTGGTCCGAGCCCTACGAACCATGTCCAAAGAAGGTCCTCGATCTGAGGACCGGAGTGCTGCGGTCGAACGCGCCAGAGCATTTCTCGTCGAAGCCATGGGTCATTCTGAAATGACTCATGTGTTCTCATCTACTTACGACGTTCGTGGCTGGGGATGGTGCTATGCGCTCGAAGAATTGGTAAAGCTTCGTCGTGATGGGCTGGTTGCTGAGCAATCACTGGCGGCCCATCAAAAGGCAGAGACTCATGCATTACAGGGTATTTTGACCACAGAAATCAAAACCGGCGGCTGGAACTATTCACGTCGGTCCGGATTTGCTGCCGGCGGTCTAGGAGATGCTTCACCTTTCATGACCGTGCCTACGTTGCGGGCACTTCGATTCGCTGCCAAACATGGCCACACCGTTCCCGAAGAGGTCTTGACTCGTGGAGCCGAAGCATTGGCTCGTTCACGCACCAAAGCTGGTGGACAGGCTTATGCCGGAACGGGTCGGGATCCAGTGCCTGGAAGTACGGGCCGTATGTTGGCCGTCGAGTCGTATCTTGTGGAAACCGGAAGCGGCGATTTGGTCAGACTCCGGGGGGCCCTGGATGCTTTTTTTGCCCATTGGGATCGTTTGGAAGAACGGCGTCAGCAGCGTGGAACCCACGTGGCCCCATTTGGAGTCGCGCCGTATTACTTCATGTTTGCACACGAGCAAGCATCTCGGGCAATTGTTCTGTTGCCAAAGAGCGAACGTGGCGAATATGCCCGGCGATTGCGAGCACGTTTGGAGCAAGTTCGAGATCCTGGTGGGACGTGGAATGACCGTGATCCCACCGATCCTCGGCTCGTCCGGACGGCAAACTACGGCACTGCCATGGCCCTCCTTAGTCTCGACCGGATTGCAGGGGTGGCGGATCCTCGCGAAGCCCGCTAAATCTTGCGTTCATCCATCACTTCGATTGGTCATCAGCTCCAAAAGAAATGGGTTTGTCTGTCTTTCTTGACCGATTGTGGTTGCTGGTCCATGACCTGGGTAGACCTTGGTCTCGTCCGGGAGCGTGAGCAGGCGACGGAGTGATTGCACCATGGCGGAGTGGTCGCTGGTGGGGAAGTCCGTTCTTCCGATGGAACCTTGGAAGAGCGTGTCCCCGCCGATCAATACACCATTGGATTCGAAATACAGCCCGATCGACCCCGGGGAGTGACCGGGGAGATGCAGCACGGTGGCTTTTTCCAATTCAACCGCAATGGACTGGCCTTCTTCGATGGTCCCGGTCGCAGGTCTGCTTGTGACCGCGAATCCAGAGAGTGCGGATAGATTCAATTCAGGGTGACTCAGCCACTCTTGCTCTTCCGGATGTACCAAAAGAGGAGGGTCACCAAAGGCTGAACTGAGGGCGTCAATTCCCGCAATATGGTCCACGTGGGCATGGGTGAGGATGATTTGTTCCACCCGGAGCTTTTGGTCTTGAAGGTAAGAAATCAAGGGGTCTGGATCCATACCAGGGTCACACACCGTCACGGAATGGTGGCTGCCTCGCAAGACCAACGCATTGGTCTGCCAAGCACCGAGAGGAATCAATTGCACGTCGAGAGCCATGTGGGTGGATACTATCCCCATGTGTCTAGATTTCGACGATTCCTGTTGTTCTTGAATCTGCTCGTCTTGGCAGGCTGTTCCGTTTTGGACACCGTCCAGGATGACTTCGGTGCGCTGCAAGACGACACCACTCTGTTGGTGGAAAATTTTATCGATCCGGTGGCGGCTGAGTCACGCCGACTGAAGTCAGATCGTCCGGACGACCGACGTGAAGCACTATTTCGAGTGACCTATCGTTCATGGGGAAGCAACGATGCTTTCGGACCTGTTTACCGGTTGATGGCCGGAGCCGATTCGGATCCTGCGGTTCGAGCGGCAGCTCTTTTGGCCTTGGCACGTCATGGTGGTTCCGCGGATGCGGCCTTGTTTAACTCGGCAATGCTGTCGCCCGAGCGGGTCGAGCGTCGCGCCGCCGCCATTTTTGCCCAGCGGGTCCATATGCCCGAACAGATATCGTTTCTTGCCGACCAGCTGAACAACTCTGATGAAGACGTTCAGGTGCGCCGAGACCTCACGGTGGCCATTTCGCAGTACCAGAATGACCGCGCGGTGGACGCGTTGGTTTCGTCCCTTGATGCATCGCGGTATTCAATTGTTGAAGCAGGTCGCTCAGGGCTCATCCGTTTGACCGGAATGGACCACGGGACGGATTCGGTCGCCTGGCAAGTCGCCATCAACACCGCTCGACGAGAAGGCCAATTGTTTGCTGAAGCTCGGCCTTATGCCTATCCGGTCTACGACGAGGAGCCGGGATTTTTTGATCAATTGGCCTATTGGCGGCCACGCCCTCGTGAATCCTCCGGGCCACCGATCGGACTGGTATCGGAAGCACAACCATGATTCGGTTGGTTCGCCGCGGAGAGGGACTTGATGTTGAGTCCGCGCCAGTCGAAGCAAACCTTCAACCCGTTCGATGTCTCCTCCCTCTTCCGTACGCCTCCACAGAAGGTCGTACTCCAGGTGGGGTTTTTGTGGCCAATCATGTCACAAGAGGTCTCGTGGTCAGCAATCCTCATTCCCCTTGTGGTTGCTGCGTTGTTTGTGAAGGTGGGCTCCCCGAGGCGTGCCCACAGCGTCGTTGCCCAGGTCGTGGTAAGGATGATGGGGGCCTCGCCCAGCAGCAGATTTGTGCAGAAGAACTCTTGGTTGATGTCCCCAGCGACGTAGATCCTGACGTTGCGGTGTGGGCATCAGAGGCTGCCACAGCGCTTGGCGCGATGCGTTCGGTCGTGCCGGGGGACCGACCTTATGTCAGTGTTGTTGGCGACAGCGCAGCCGCAATTTTGGCGGGAGAACTTGGCGCCCAACGCGACGACCGATTCCGACTGTTGTGCCAACGCGATTCCACAGTGAAAGAAGCCGAACGTCGTGGTGTTCGTGTTCGATTGCTTTCAGAGATTGGTCGCCACGCTGATCAGGATGTGTTGGTACTTCTTGATGGGGCATTAAAGATCCCGAGTTTGCTTCAGTTGATACGCCCTCGCGGACGTATTATTCTCGCACGACCTCCGGCAGAATCTCCGGATTTTTCCGCCCTGTTCCGTCAGCAACTTTCAGTCGTACCTTCTGCTGCTTCTTCCATCCAATCTGGTCTGCAGGCTTTTGCCAAAGGAACCCTCCGTGCAGATGGTTTGGCTGAACGAACCCTCGCATTGGATGAGGTGGGCCAGTGGTGGCAAAAGCCTCGAGCGCGAACCTTGGTTCGAATCGGTGTACCGTCGTGAGTTCAAGCATCCGCAGTGGGAAGTTGGCAGGATTGTCCACCTTTGGCGCCCTTCGTGTGGTCGCGTTGCCCGTGCTCCTGCAACAGTTCCTGCAAGCCATGGTCGGCATGGTCGACAAGATGTTGGCGGGCCGATTACCTGAGGATCAAGTGCTTGCCGCGCTTGACGCCATTGGAATTGGTTCTTTTGTTGGCTGGTTTATTGGGATTGCTATGGCAGCGCTCGGGGTCGGCGGCTCGGCCATCATCGCTCGTGCTATGGGGGCGGGGCGAGCCGAAGAAGCTGGGGTGGCATTGCGGCGATCCATGGAATTCAGTTTGGTTTGGGGGGCGGTGGTCGGCACTGTTTTGTGGTTGGGTGCCGATCCCATCAGCCGATTCATGGTTTTATCACCGGGTGCTGACGCTTTCTATCGGGAGTACATAGGAATCGTTGCATTGTCGATGCCGGCTGCCGGCCTCTTCATGGTGACTTCGATGAGCCTGCAGGGAGCCGGAGAGACCCTTCGCCCGGCACTTGCCGCCATTGCACTCAATATTGTCAACGGGGTGGTCTCGGCGGCTCTGGCCCATCCCGATTGGGGTGGGCTTGGGGTGGCGGGTATTGCTTGGGGAACCGCGGTCGCTCATTACTGCGGGGCCATTTTGATGATCATGATTGCCTTGCGTGGCACGACCGATCTTCAAGTCCCGCGTCGCGTTGGAGATGAGCACGTGGGCATGCTTCGCCGGTTTACGAAGATTGGCCTGCCTTCATTTGCAGAAGGTATTTCGATGTGGTCGGTGAATATCTTCATTTTGCAGTTCATTGCCACAATTGGGCACCGGCGTGGATTGGAAGAAGGGCTCCAAGGCGTTCATATTGTTGCGGTCCAGTGGGAAGCATTTTCGTTCTTGCCAGGATTCGCAATTGGAACCGCTGCAGGCACATTGGCAGGTCAATACCTCGGTGCTGGAGATCCCGCTCAAGCTCGCCGTGCGGTTTGGCTGTGTGTTTTGATCACATCGATTGCCATGGGTGCCTTCGGTCTTCTTTTTATGACCATTGGTCTTCCACTCACTCGGCTGGTCTCGGACAACCCGTTGCATTTGGCAGAGGTGCCACGCCTTCTCTTTATCGCTGGCGTGTTTCAGGTTCCGTTTGCCATCACCATGGTGCTGCGGCAAGCCCTCCGGGGGGTTGGTGATACCCGGTGGTGTTTGTTCATTACTACCGGCAGCAGCTATCTGGTTCGGCTCCCTCTGGCTTGGTGGCTTGGGGTCAAACTAGAAATGGGCATTGCTGGGGTGTGGTGGGCCTTAATGGGAGAACTCACACTCCGGGCAATCTTGTTTGGCATGCGGTTCCGAAGCCGAGCATGGGAGACCACAAAGGTCTGAAGGTTTGTTCAGGCCTTTGTAGAACCAGGGATAGCTTTTGAAAATGTCTGCCTTCTTGGGCCCATTTTCTATGACTCAGAGGAAGTTGATTCGTCTCCATCGACTTCGTTCAACTCTTCTTCGACTTCGTTGAGATCTTCTTCGACTTCAGTCAGGTCTTCTTCAATCTCTGGAGCTTCCTCGGCCGCCTTGGCAAGTTCGGCGTTCTCGGCTTTCCATTTCTCAATTTTGACCTTGTCTGGTGCCAGCACCATGGCCAACTCCCGTCCGTTGCGGCGTGGTGGTGATTCGACCTTGGACAGGGGGGCCAATCGATCAGCAATTTCTGCCAAGCGTTTCATACCTCTGTCGGTAAGGGTGACTTCACGACCACGGAATCTCTGCACGACCTGCACTTTGTGGCCGAGCAAAAGGAACTTCTGGGTCTGACGAATTCTGATCTCGATGTCATTCTGGCCAATCTTCAGTGAGCGGCCAAGGCGAATACTTTTGAGTTCGGCGATCTTGGAATTCTTCTTGTTCGCACGTTCTTTTTTCGATTGTTCGTAGCGGAATTTTCCATAATCCAAGATTCGGCAGACGGGGGGGTCCGCGTCGGGCGCGACTTCAACCAGATCGAGCCCCAATTCTCGGGCTCGCTCTAGGGCCTCTTCAATGTCAGTTACACCGATCATCTGTTCCTGCTCATCAATAAGACGGATTGGATTCCGTCGAATTTGATCATTCATGCGAGGGCCGCGATTGGCAGGTTGGTGGGGTCCACGGACAAGTCGACGTGCGATGGCAAATACCTCAAAAGGAACAGAAAGAAACCAGACACAACACGGTGCCCGTGCATGGAAGCCTACCCTCGGAAAGTGGGTCCGGCAAGATTCAGGATGATTCTTCAGCCGCCTCCGGGAAGAATTGTGGGGCCACAGACTGGTGCCCACGAGAGACGGATTCTTCGTGTAGAGCTCGGACGAATTGTTCTCGAGGGATGCTTCCTAGATCTTTGGGAATACCCCGCATACGAACGCTCACGGTGTCGTTTTCTTCGTCCCTGGGGCCGACCACCACGGTCCAAGGGATTCGATCCTCAGCGGCCAAACGGATCTTATTTTGGACTCGGTCAGCCGAATTGTCCAAGTGTGATCGAAGCCGAAGGGCTCGCAGATCAGCGTGCACACGGGCCGCATAATCAGCACTTTTGTCACTGATTGGCAACACACGCACCTGCTCAGGAGCCAGCCATGTGGGGAATGCTCCGGCAAAATGTTCAATGAGCAGTCCACAGAACCGTTCCATCGAACCAAAGGGGGCTCGGTGGATCATGACGGGTCGGTGCGGTTTGTTGTCAGGCCCGATGTATGACAAGTCGAATCGTTCAGGCAAGCTGTAATCCACCTGAACCGTGCCAAGTTGCCATTCACGTCCGATGACATCCCGAACCACAAAGTCAATTTTGGGGCCATAGAAAGCGGCCTCGCCGCCTTCTTCAGTAAATGGAACCCCAAGGGTTGCTGCCGCTTCTCGGCAAGCCTGTTCAGCCCGATCCCATTGATCTGCCTCTCCTACGTATTTCGAAGAATCAGGATCACGAAGTCCGACCCGAACTCTGAAATCTGTCATGCCAAGAGTGTCAAAGATTGTCCTTACGAGCGAGAGGCAGCCCTGGAGTTCTTGTGGGATCTGCTCTTCAGTACAGAAGCAGTGCCCATCATCTTGCGTAAACCCGCGGACTCTGGTCAGTCCCCCAATTTCACCTGATTGCTCCCAGCGGTACACCGTGCCAAACTCGGCGAGTCGCACAGGAAGATCTCGGTAAGAGCGCTTTTCACAGGCGTATATCTGAATGTGGTGAGGGCAATTCATGGGCTTCAGCAAGAAGCCGTCGATGTCACCTGACTCAAGTCGGTCGGCAAAGTTATCTCCGCTGTTGCTCTGGTCAGCCAGAGAACCCATCAGTTCGTTGTCCAAAATCGGTGGGAACTGGCTTTCTCGGTAGTACGGGAAGTGTCCTGAAGTTCGGTACAAATCAAGCTTGCCAATGTGTGGGGTGAAAACTTGGCGATAGCCTTGCCGGTCAAGCTCTTCGGTGATGAATTCTTGCAGGCATTGTCGGAGTGTGGCGCCGTTGGGAGTCCACAGCACCAGGCCACTGCCCACAGTTTCATCGATGTGAAAGAGGCCAAGTTTTTTACCCAGTACGCGGTGGTCGCGTGCTTTGGCTTCTTCCCGTGCGTGCAGATGGTCTTTGAGCTGATCTTTTCGAAAAAACGCGGTGCCGTAGACGCGGGTTAGCCGGTCAGAGTTGGCATCCCCATGCCAATAGCTGCTGGCCAGTGACATGATTTTAAATGCACCAATTCGTCCGGTCGAAGGCAAGTGGGGGCCACGACATAAATCTTCCCAGTGCGTACCAGGTTCGCCAGTGGCATACCAAGACAATGTGGATGATCCAGAAGCGATTGCTCGTTCGCCGTTGTCAACTTTGTACTTGCTGCCTTCTTCGGTCAATTTTTGCATCCCAGCGGACTGGTCCAATTCAAAGCGGGTGAATGGCCGATCTTCCTCGACAATTTTTGCCATTTCGGCTTCAATCGCTTCAAAGTCTCCTTCACGCAACGGGCGGTCCTCAGGAAATGAGATGTCGTAGTAGAACCCGTCGGTAAGAGGCGGGCCGTAGACCAGCTGTGCTTTGGGAATGACTCGTTGGATGGCTTCAGCCATAACGTGTGCGGTCGAGTGTCTCAAAAGCTCAAGTGCCGCTGGATCATCTCCTGCTTTCTTCTTAGGTTCAGTGACAATACTGACCAGGGCGTCATGCTCGATGAGGTATGACAGGTCCTTCATTTGTCCATCGACAGTGACTGCTAGGGCTGCCTTGGCGAGCCCCGTCCCAATATCAGCTGCGAGTTGCAGGCCGGAAACTGGCTGGGAAAATGAACGGGTTGATCCATCTGGAAGCGTCAGAACAGGCATAAGTCAACATCCTAAGGGGGAACACTTGACGTTGGGCCATTCTCCGCGTCGAATAGTGTTGTGGACTGTCCCCGATGTACTGCCAAGAGTGAAGTGTTTGACTCCCGAAAAGCGGACAAAGGGTCTGCGATTAAGCGGCGGCGAAAGTGTGTCGAGTGCGGTCACAAGTGGTCAACAATGGAGCGGGCCGAGCGGGCTCGTGCTTTGCGAGTGGTCAAACGATCTGGTTCCCGTCAGGCCTTTGATCCCGGCAAGATCCTGCAGGGCATTGATATCGCTTGCGGAAAGCGTCCGGTGCCTGAAGTGGATCGACAGGACTTGGTGGAACGCGTGGTCCGAGCGGTGGAGGAAGAATTTCAAACCGAAGTGGAATCATCTGAAGTTGGCCGCCGCGTTGCCGAGGGACTTCGTGAGTTGGACCAGGTGGTCTATGTTCGATTTATTAGTGTTTATGAGGATCACGTCACCATCAATGAGTTGATGGATGCCGCACGGGCCGAGGCCAACCGTTCGTCGCCTGCTGGAGAATCAGATTTGTTTTGAGAACCCCGCCAGAGGTTCTGAAAGAGATCAGGCTTCGCGAGCCAATTTCTCTCGTCGCTTGACATTTTTCTTTGAATCTTTGTCAAGTTCGTTCCGTACATCCTCTCCCAAAAGCATGATGCATTGGCAGTTGGTGCATTGTTGAACGCGGCCTAAACCGGCATAAAGATTGGAAACGATGGCAAAGGGGATCTGCATGCTGCAAGCGCTGCATGAGAACTCCTTGTGTCGAAAACTCTCGATATCAACGTATGCGATGGCTTCGCCGTCGTATTTTTTGACCAGAGAGTCGTAGAGTTCAAGCACATCTGGTGGGATGTCCGCGGCGGCCTTGTCACGTTGGGTCTGGAGTTCAGAGACGCGTTCGGAGATCTCCGTCTCTCGTTCCTCAACATCTTTGGTGGCGGTCGCTACGACGGTTTCTCGTTCTGAACTGGAACTTTCTGACTCGGTGACGAGGGTTTCGAGCCGTTCAACCTCAGTGAGTTGTTGCACCATGGTTTCATCGAGTTTGGTGCGCTCGTTTTTGACCGTGTTCAACTCAACCAGAAGAGCGTTGTATTCCTTGGCCGTTGCGGAAGTATCCATACGTTCGCGAGATGTTTCGATTTGGGCATCGAGGGCTTTGGCCTCGGTCTCCACGACGCCAAACGCGGCTTTGACTTGCAGAAGATTGGCCTTGGCTTCTTCTGTCCGGTTGCGTTCAAGATCCAACTGCTTGGTTTGAGCCCGGTGGAATGTCTTGGCCTTTTCGACCCGAACCGAGAGTCCTCGGAGTTGTCCGTCGACCAGGTTCAAGCGTTCTAGGCGTTCCATCAAGCTCATCGTGGCTCAGATCTCCGAAGGCATTGGTTCAAGAAAGTGCATGGACTTTGGTCGAGTCTAGCCGATCCCGTCGGCTGTGCCGAATCCTCTCATCATCCACCATGCAAAAGGTCCGGCGAAGATCGGAGAATCCAGAACGTCAAGCACCCCACCAATGCCGGGGAGACCATTTCCTGAATCTTTGGCGCCCGCCGCACGCTTCCAAACGCTTTCCGCCAAATCCCCAACTTGTCCCAATGCACCCAGCAGCAAGCCGGTCAGGACAAGCTCACCGCGGCTGGCCGTAAGCATTGTGGTTTCTCCTGCGAGCAGCAACACCAAAGCGGAGAAGAGCATGCCGCCAATCAGTCCTTCAACCGTCTTGGCCGGACTGACCGAAGGGGCAAGAGGGGTGCGTCCCAGCCAATGTCCTGTGAAATAAGCTCCGATGTCGCAGCTCTTAATCGCCAGGACAGCCATTAAGGCCACCACGGCTCCGGCATCCTGCAGCAGCGCAAAAATACTGCCCAAGCCCGCGCCAAGGTAGACCGTGATCCCGGTCGAGGCCGCAGCGGTTGTCGTTGCCTTACCCAAATCACCTTCGATGACCGGCCGAATCATGGCGGCGGCGGGGAAAGTTACGCCAAATATCCCGAGCACGATCAGACTGGCATCGCCAGCATGCACCGCGAGCATCGCGGTGAGCAGCAATACTGCCCCAATAGGGATCAAAAAACGATCGGCAGCGAGTCCACCAGAACGCAGCAATTGGGCGGCCTCGTAACCGCCAAAACAGATCAGCACCCAGCCGACCAGCAATGGTGGAAGGCCTCCAAGTCCATGTTCTGCAGCTATGGAATCGAGCATAAACAACCCCACCAATGCTAAAATCATTGGGGTGCCGACCAGAACGCGTTTTTTGATATCTGGAGCCATCAGGATCCCGGGTGGACCTCACGGCCATCGGACATCCAGCCTTGGATGCCGCCAGCCAAGCTGCACACATTTTCCATCCCAGCTTCGCGAAGGGCCACGGTTAGGTTGAAGGATCGTCGCCCGGAGCGGCAGTAAATCACCACAGTGGCTTTTTCTTCCCAGGTCCGAAAATCTTCAATTCGGGCACTTGCTTCATCCATTGGAACGAAGGCATGATCGCTGATCGCAGCATCTGCTCGCTCTTCCGGCGTGCGGCAGTCCACCAAAATGGCGTCTGACATGGCGTCATAGGTAGGCAGATCAATTTCAAGAGGCATGGTCATGAAGAGGTCTCCAGGAACAAAGCAGTGTGACGTAAAGAATCAGTATGACGAAGAGAATCGAAGTGAGGCTTCCAATGGTCAGGAATCTGACTCAAGGTTTTGAACCGCGGGCGGGGGGGCGGTGAGCCAGCCATCGGTGTAGAGATGCTGCATGGCATCGGCGATCGCGGTAAAAGTGTGTCCTTGGGTATGGAGTTGCCCGGTCAATTCATGTTCCGCACTGCCATCAGCCAATAAAATCAAGGCCTCTCGACGAGCCCGATCGACCAAAAGGCTGTGCTGAACCCGAGCTTCGGTGGCTTCATCCCAGAGGTGACCAACCGATAGGCCAAGCAATTCAATTTCGTGGGTTGGCACAACACTCACAATTCGACCTTCAACCACTACGGCGGTGAGACCTGGGTCATCCGGTTCAGTTCGAAGTGCCTCGATGGTGCTCAATTGCCGCTCTCCAGTTGATCGACCAATCCCGCCAATTCGCCACTTGCTTTGGGATCGCCCATGGCATTCGCGCGGCTCAGCCCATTCCTAGCGGCAGTCAATGCGTCTGGGTTCAGGCCTTCCTCATCAAGAATTTGGGCGATTTGAAACCAGGCGTACGGTTGATTTTCGTCGTGATTCAAACTGGTATGAAAAGCCTCTCGCGCTTCAGAAAACCGTGCGAGACGTCGGAATTCAATCCCCAAGGCGTACCAGCCAAAGGGGTCATTGGGATCGGCGTCGATCAAAGCACGGATGGCAGATTCACTGGGCACGGTGTCATTCTACGGAGGCGGCTTCACTGCAGTACCGCTGACATAGAGGATCTTCTTGGCAGCGACCGTGACGGGCTTTGCACACTCTTCGTCCGTGGAAAATCATGCGATGGCTCAGCATGCACCATCTCTCCCGAGGAAAGAGGGCCATCAAGTCCTTTTCGATGCCCAGTGGCGTGCTGGCGGTTGTCAATCCGAATCGAGTCGAGAGTCGAGAAACGTGAGTATCGACCACGACACCAACGTTTAATCCAAAAGCGTTTCCCAAGACAACATTGGCCGTTTTTCGAGCTACGCCAGGAAGAGCCACCAAATCCTCAAGTGTTTGGGGGACTTCCCCTTGGTGATTCTCCAGCAACAGACAGGCCGAGCCGTGCAAGAATTTGGCTTTGTTTCGATGCAGGCCAATTGTTTTGATGTGCTTGCCAATCATCTCGGGCGAGGCCTGAGCGAAGTTCTCGACGGTAGGGAAGGCCGAAAAAAGTGATTCGGTGGCACGATTGACGGCAACATCAGTGCACTGAGCGGACAAAATCGTGGCAAACAGAAGTTCGTGCGGTTGTCCCCAATTCAGTTCGCAGTGGGCATCTGGGTGGGCATTGGCCAATGCATCATCAATACGACGAGCCCGGGCCCGAGCCGCTGGTGTGGTTGCGGGTAATGCAAATGGTAGATCGGTGCCTCGTTTGGTCATTCTGGGGCGGATATTGTAAAGGCCATGGAGAAATCCTTTCCATCTGGATTTTTGGTCGAAGAATCAGCCGTGGGCGGTCAGCTGACGAGATTGGGGTTGGCCCATCAAGCCGGTTTTCAGAATCTGGCGTTGGATGCCACGGTGGCTGGTCGCCGTCCTCGTGAACTTGATGAGGGAGCACGTTCTGATCTCCGACGCACGGTGTGCCACCAAGGTTTGACCGTCTTGGCAATTTCGCTCCGTATCCCACAAGAACATTTTGTTCGTGAGGACACCATGGACCGCGCTTCTATGGCTGCTCTGCAAGCCATTGGCTTCGCCGAATCGCTTCGTGCGAATTTTGTGGTTCTCCCAGCGATCGCTGGAGAAACTGCCGAGCTTGTCTTTCAAGAAGCAGAACGTCGTGGCCGGCGTCTGCTTATTGATTCAGGAGTTGGGGCAACTGGTCTAGTGGAGGTTATTGGACAAGAGTGTCCAGAGGAAGTTGGTGGATTCCGATTGGTTCAGGAAAGTTCTCGGGCCCTGCAACTTCCTTTTGCGGTCTATGCGGGGCTGCGATCTGATCATGGATTCCCCATCTTCGTTGATGGCAAAGATGGGTTGGCATCAGCAGTTGATCGTGCACGCCAGTTTGCTTCGTTGTTGCCGGAGTTTGTGGGATGACTGGTGGTTTGGGTATTGATTTGGTTCGGATCGAACGGATCCGGCGCGTGCTTGAAGCTCACCCCACCCGATTTCGATCACGGGTCTTCACCGCGCGCGAATGTCAAGATGCAGCTGAACGAGGTGCCGGTGAAGTGGCTTCCTTGGCGGCTCGCTTCGCGGCCAAGGAAGCAGCCATGAAAGCACTTGGTACGGGTCGAGGTGCGGGGATCGGATGGAAGGATGTTGAAGTCCAGCGTACGCCCAGTGGAGCACCAATTTTGGTGCTTCATGGGGCAGCGGCCGATCGGGCAAGCATGTTGGAATTGTCACACTGGCGTGTAAGCTTGACCCATGATCATGAAACAGCTGGGGCGGTGGTGGTTGCTGATCTCGAAAGGTCGCAGTCATGACCAACCCAAAACCTGGCTTGTATGAAGCTCTCCTGAGGAGGCGTGCGGAGCACGCGGCTGAGCTGCCCGCAAAATCTGGGGCCGGATCGGTCGTACGCTTGCCCAAAGGACTTGTCTATGTGTTTGCGTTGCTTTGGATGGTCACTTTGGTGGTCGCCTGGAGCCTCGGGCGTGGGGCCGGGCGTGAGGAAGGCTTTGGTGAAGCGGTGCAGGCCATTCAGTCTGAGCCCATTCCGCAGGTGGCTCCGCCACCATCTTCTGAGCTGGAGATGACTATGGGTAGGCTCACCATGAATGCTGAGCTGGGGTCAACGGACATCGAAGTTGATCCCCGCCAACCAGGACTGAACTACTTGGTGGTTCAAAGCGGGCGCAATCAAAAGGCCCTTTTTGACCTTCTGAGCCATCTTCATGGTCAGGGACTTGCCGCGTTCATGACATCGGCTACAATCTCATCTTCGCGTGTTCTCTTGTCTGAGGGCTTTTCAGCCCCACAAACAGATCCGAGGGCCGTGGCTTTACTTGATCGCCTCCACCGTGCGGGCGCGACATGGAAAGCCTCAGGAGGCGGTTCGGATCTCACCGACGCCTACTGGGAGAAGTTCAATGGTCCTTGACGTTGTTCTTGGACCCCATTTCTTGGATCCCCTTGATTGGAGCCTGTCATGAGCTTGCACCGAAGCCTGAAGACCAAACCAGCCGCATTGAACCGGCACCGCAATGTCTTGACCCGCGAAGAGCGGATTGCAAAATTGCGTGAAGAAGGTCAGTTCATCTTTGGGGAATCTTCACCCACCGGTTTGGTGAAGGTGGGCAACCGAAAGCCATCCGCAGGCAAGAAGAAGGTCGAGAAGGAAGACGAAGAACAAGAA
>PAFA01000089.1 GCA_002700845.1 Phycisphaerae bacterium
CGACTGGAGTTTGGGTTAAAGATGATCGAGAACCTCGGGGCGCGAAGATTTGTGCGCTGGGCGTCCGCGTTTCAAAGTGGGTGACTTTGCACGGCCTGGCGTTGAACGTGAGTCCCGATCTCAGTCAGTTTGGTTTGATTGTTCCGTGTGGCTTGGTGGATCGTCCAGTGACCAGCATGAAGCAATGTGGATGCTCAGAAGAACTTTCGGCAGTGGCCTTGAGTCTCACCGGACACCTGACGCGTGGGCTGCGTGAGTCGAGGTAAACGATTCGACCATTTGCAAAAGGCCCCTTCGTGCATCCACATCACAGGTGGGTTCATGGTTGTGCTCGTTATTTCTGACCCTTTCGTCATGGGCACTTTCCGGAGTCAAACCGAAGACATTTGACCTCTGGAGCCGCTACAATTGAGAATCGATCTCAATTGCAATCTGGAAGGGGTTTTGAATCATGAAAAGTGCTCTGATCTTTGGCACCTGTACCGGCAAGACGGAAGTCATTGCCGACAAAATTTTGGAAGCTTTCGAGGGTGTTCTGGAGATTGAAAAAGTGGACGTCGGGGATATCTCGGCTCAAGAGTTAGCCCAATGGGACTTCTTGATCTGTGGGGTTCCCACCTGGGATGTCGGCCAACTTGAGTACTGCTGGCAAGACGTTTACGACGAGATGGATGAACTTGATTGTTCAAAGATGAAAATTGCCATGTTTGGTTTGGGCGATCAGTATTCCTATGAAGACACTTATCAAGATGCCATGGGGATTCTGTACAAGAAGTTCATGGAGCGAGAGGCGCAGGGGGGGATCGGCTTTATGCCGGTTGAAGGACATGGTCACTCTGCGTCTGAGGCGCAGTTTGGTGATGAATTCTGCGGCTTGGCCATTGACGATGACAACCAAGACGAATTGACTGATGAGCGTCTTGCCGTTTGGATTGCCAAGGTGAAGCAAGCAATTGGTGTGTAGCAAAGAAGTCGGCGAAGACTTGGCTTGGTTCAACCTTGATTGCGCATGAAGTCAGCAACATGCGCAAAGCGGGCATCCAAGAAGTCTCGAAGCTTCCCCTGCACAGTCAGCTGGTCCATAGCGAAAGCCATGCAATTCAACCATTGGTCGCGCTCAGCTTCGCCAATCGCAAACGGCATATGTCGCATACGCAAGCGGGGGTGCCCATGTTTCTTGACATAAAGCTGTGGGCCACCTAGCCAGCCGCACAAGAATTCAAAGAGTTTCTGGCGGCTCTCGGTGAGATCTTCGGGGTGCATATCACGTATGGGTTTGGCCGTTGGGTCTTGCTCCATCCGGTCATAAAAAGCATCGGTGAGGGCACGCACGCGATCTTCACCACCAAGTTCCTCGAATGGAGTGCGATCCAACGGGTTTTCTGGGCCTGATTGCACCCTTAATCACCTTGTTCAAGCACGGATAAAAATGCCTTTTGGGGGATGTTCACCGAGCCCACGTTTTTCATGCGCTTTTTGCCTTCTTTTTGCTTCTCGAGCAATTTGCGTTTTCGACTGATGTCGCCGCCGTAGCATTTGGCGGTCACATTTTTACGCATTGACTTGATGGTCTCGCGGGCAATGATTTTGCCACCGATGGCTGCTTGCAGAGGGATCTCAAACTGATGCCGGTCGATCTCTTTCTTCAGTTTGGCCAGGATCGCTCGGGTGCGGTATTCCGCGCCATCTCGGTGGCAAATCAAACTTAAGGCTTCAACTTCCTCACCATTGACCAAGATTTGCACTTTGGACAACTTGTCAATGCGGTAATCCACCAACTCATAATCCATGGTGCCGTAACCGTGCGTAACACTCTTCAGTTTGTCGTAGAAGTCAAAGATGATTTCCGCCAGCGGCATTTCGTAGTGGAGGATGGATCGTTCTTCCGAAAGGATTTTTTGATCACGAAAAATGCCGCGTCGACTGTCGCATAGTTTGATCAGATCGCCGATGGATTCATTGGGGCAAATGATTTCGAGCTTAACGATGGGTTCCCGAATCGCTTCCACGGCATTGGCATCGGGGAGATCGGCTGGGTTATGGATTTGGATTTGGCTGCCGTCTTTGAGATCGATTTTGTAGGTGACCGTCGGTGCGGTTTGGACAATCTCGATCTTGCCTTCACGCTCCAAACGCTCTTGCACGATGTCCATGTGCAGCATGCCCAAGAAGCCACAGCGGAACCCGAAACCTAGGGCTTCGGAGTGCTGCATCTCAAAGGTGAACGATGAGTCGTTAAGGCTTAATTTTTCAATTGCTTCACGAAGAGATTCAAAATCGTTTCGGCCGCCTTCAGTGGTGGCCGGATAGAAGTCACAGAACACCATCTGTTTGGGCTCTTCGTAGCCGGGCAGTGCTTCGGGAGCGGGGTTGGATTCCAAAGTGATGGTGTCTCCAATACGCACATCACCCAATGTTTTGATCTGTGCGACGACGTATCCCACATCCGAGTGGTGCATTTCCTTCACTTTGACCGGGAATGGCGTGTTGCGGCCCAATTCAGTCACGGTGAAGCTGCGTCCAGTCCCCATCATTCGGATCTTGTCGCCGACTTTCAGAGACCCATCAAAAAGACGGGTGTACACCACCACACCGCGGTAGTCGTCGTAGACGGCGTCAAAAATTAATCCGCGTGTGTTCTGTACTTTCTCAACTCGAGGATCCGGAAGGCGATCGCAGATTGCGTTCAGAAGTTCGGGGATTCCGACCCCACTCTTTGCTGAGACCAGGATGCAATCTTCGGCGGGTAGACCGAAGACGTTTTCAATTTCCATGGCGACTCGGTCTGGATCAGCGGCAGGGAGATCAATTTTATTGATCACCGGGATCAGTTCCAGATCTTGCTCAACCGCCAGATATGCGTTGGCCACCGTTTGGGCTTGAATCCCTTGGGTGGAATCCACCACCAACAAAGCGCCTTCACAGGCCGTAAGGGCGCGAGAAACTTCATAAGTAAAATCGACGTGTCCGGGTGTATCGATGAAATTCAGGGTGAATGGCACCCCATCCTTCAAGTATTGGACGCTTACGGCAGCCGCTTTGATGGTGATGCCACGCTCCCGCTCCAAATCCATTGAATCGAGCATTTGGGCTTTGGCTTGGCGGTCTGAAACCGCACGTGTGGCCTGCAGCAACCGGTCGGCAAGAGTGCTCTTGCCGTGATCAATGTGGGCGATGATGGAGAAGTTTCGGATCGGCACAGTCGATCCATTCTAGGTGAGTCGGCGGGATTCGCCTCAGCTTCGACGCCAGAATCCCGGAGTAAGCAGGGCGATGAGCCCCATGATTTCCAAACGCCCCATGGCCATCAAAACGACCAGGCCAGCTTTAGAGATCGATCCAAAGCCTTCATAGTTGCCCGTTGGGCCCACTTCACCGAGACCTGGTCCAATATTTGTCAGGGTGCAGAGGACTGCGGTTGAGCACGTTTGGAAGTCGCCGTGGTTGGATCCGTGTTCTGCCGTCTGCAGTCCAATCGTCCCAATACCCAGCAGCATCATGTACATGAGCAGAAAAGCGAGCACCGCTTGACGTTGGGTTGGTGAGGGTCGCCGGTGCCCAAGCCGGATGGTGTCCACGCGATTGGGACGGATCACTCGGTGAATTTCCGCCCAGAGCAGCTGCACCGCAAACACAATTCGGTTGACCTTAATGCCGCCTGCGGTGGAACCACCACAGCCGCCAATGGCCGCCAGGCTAAAGATCAGAGCAATGGTCAAATAAGGCCAGTTGGAGTAGTCCGACAGGCAGAAGCCCGTACCTGTTTGCATGGCAACGGTCACAAATGTGCCATGACGGAGCGCGGCAAAAAAGCCTGTGTGCTCGACGCCGGCCGTATCACTCCAGGCCGTGACCGACAATGCAAGTACCAGTGTGGTCAGGACGCTGCAGGTCAATTTGAGCCCGAGATAGGTCTTGGTTTCTAGATCTTTAAGGACCCCCAGCCGGCCTCGAAGCAGTTGTCCCAAGAGCGTAAAGTTCAGGCCAACCATGATCATCATCAAGATGGTCCACCACTCAATGAATGGGGTTGCGAAGTACGAAATGGATTCATCTTTGGTGCTGAATCCGCCCGTGGCGACCACACTAAAGGCATGATTCACGGCATCAAATGCCCCCATGCCTCCAGCGATGTATCCACCTACTGCCGCAGCAGTAATGCCGAGATACAGGGCACTCAACTTCTTGGCAGCTTCACCGGCGGTGGGGCGAAGGCCTCGTTCCGAAATATCGGGGCCGGGTGTTTCGACTTGGAAGAGGCGTTGCCGCGCTGCTCCGACACTGGGAAGAATGACCAAGAACACAACCACAATCCCGATGCCTCCGATCCAGTGGGTCAGGGAACGCCACAGCAGCAAGGGGCGAGGGATGGTGTCCAACTCTGGAATAATGGTGGCGCCAGTTGTGGTCAGTCCGCTCATGGACTCAAAAAGACAGTTGATGGGGTTCAACAAGACATGAGTCTCAAGCCCAGCCAAAAGTGGCCAGGCCACAAAAGGCAATGCCGCAAAGAAGCAAGCCACAAACCAAGCAAGACCCACGAGGGCCAAGACTTCTCGGTTTCGAAGATCAAGTTCTCGTTCGCCGTGTTCATCACGCGGGCTTGCGCCAACTCGAATTCTCACCAGGCCGGCGAAGCTGGCGGTCACCAATGCTGAGATAAGCAAGGCAATGGATGCATCCATTGTGTGCCCGACGGGCTCAGAGGCAAGGTTGCCCCCAGATTCTTCGAGCGGATGAATGATCCATCCATCCAAAAGGCCCCAAAGACCGGCCGCGGCCATCGCGAGGGCAACCAAAGAGACCATATGAGTCAACGGTCGAAGTATTTGGTCAAGTCTCAAACTGTCGATCCGCCGTGAAGGAATGTGGTTGGGATCTCATCTTCCAACTCAGTGCGGCCCACCACTAAGAGTTGATCGCCAATTTCTAGAGGTTCGTTGCTTCGGGCAAAATCCCAGACATTTTCCCGGCACCGTGCCAACACAATGAAGCGACCGGAAAGGCCAGCGGACGTCAATTTGAGACCGGCCAACGGAGACTCATCGGGGAGGCGAACACGCCAGCCCGAAATGCCTTCCATGAATTTGCCCGGAATCCGACTGACATTTTCTTCGTTGAGAAGATCTTGGATTTCATGGGCGGCGACCGTTCGTGGCACCAGTACTTTTGTGATGCCTAGTGCTTTGCCAAGATGTTCAAAATTTGCAGACTTTACGACTGCGACAGTGTTTGGCACCCCACGAGAGTGGGCTGTAGAACTGGCAAGCAAGTTGTGTTCATCATTTTCGGTCAGTGAAACAAATGCGTCGGCTTTGTCGATCTCTGCTTCGTCAAACACAACCCGGTCGGTGGGATCGGATTGTTCCACATCAATATGATCAAACTCATCGGCCATGGCATGGGCCGCGGTTGGATCAGGGTCAAAGACGGTGATGTGCCAAGGTGTGTTTTCCAGTGCTTCGCACAAACGCCGGGCCATGTGACTGGAGCCACCGATGACCAATCGCTTCCGCCGGGAACGTTCACCCTCGAGGGCACGCCGGGCGGACTCAAAGGTTTCGGTCGGCCCAGCCAGCAGGATTTTGTCATCTGGCTTGAGTTCTGTCCCGGGGCCAGGAAAGATGGATTCTCCGCCACGCCGGAGTGCCACCACTCGAGCGCCTCCTGGCAGGTCGAGGTCACGGAGCTTTTGTCCCACGGTGGGGCAGTTTGTGAGTTCGATGGACTGCACGGAGACCACGCCTTCAGTGCCTTGTTCCAATCGAACTGCACCTGGGTTTCGCAATTGGCCCACGATGCTTCGGACGGTCACTTCTTCGGGGCACAGCAGGTGGGTGGCCTGGAAGATCGAACGGATATCTGTCGCTTCTCGCATGAACCGTTCATCGTGGATGCGCACGATGGTGCGTAGCGGTCGCTGGTTTGGTCCCCCTTGCTTGCGGTGCATGGTGGTGGCCAAATCTGAGGCAATCAAATTGGCTTCATCTCGGGCGGTTGCGGCAACAAGCAGATCAAAGTCCTTGATGCGCAACTCTTCATAGGAACTTGGCAAGGTGCATGAACCAACGAAATACGAGACATCAAACTGATTGGCTAGATTTTCCAATCGTGTCCGGTTGGTGTCCAGAACCGCGAGTTCGTGTTCTCCGAGTCGGAGAAGTCGTTCCACGGCATGCCAGCCGACATCCCCGGCTCCGCATACAAGAATCTTCATCTCGAACCTCCCGAGTGAAAGAGCAACTTACTCAATTCGAGCGCTCGACGAGCATTGAGACGGCATTGCCCCCGCCAAGGCAGAGACTGACCACACCCCGGGTGCCGCCAGTACGGATCAAGCCGTGGATGAGCGTGACCAAAACCCGGGCTCCCGAAGCGCCAATTGGGTGCCCAAGAGCGATGCCTCCACCCGAAATATTGAATTTTTCATCGGGGATTCCCAGAGCTCGTTGGTTCATCAACGCTTGGGCGGCAAATGCCTCATTGATTTCGAAAAGATCAATGTCGTCCACCGTCAGATTGTGCTGCTCAAGCAGTGCCGCCACCCCAGCTGCGGGGGCGGTAAATATGGCTTCTGGTGATACTCCAACGGTGCAGTGTCCCACGATTTTGGCCAGTGGTTTGGCTCCGAGCTTCGCCGCGGCTTCGCTCGTTGCAACGACAAATGCTGCCGCACCATCACTGATTTGGCTGGCATTTCCTGCCGTTACAGAGCCCTTGGGGTCAAATGCGGGACGAAGTTTGCCAAGGCCTTCGGCCGTGGACTCAGCACGGACGCCTTCATCTTGTTCGACCCCACCCTCAGGCCCTGGGACTTTTCGGTTGCCGGTTTCAGCCCCAGTAAACACTCTGCTCTCAGCGGCAAAATGACCCGCGGCGGCGGCGGCGGCGGCTTTTTGGTGCGATCGAGCGGCGAAAGCATCTTGGTCTTCTCGGGAAATATTGTGTTCGGCACTGACCCATTCAGCGGCATTGCCCATTGCCCAACCTTTAAAGGCACATGTCAGTCCATCCGCTTGCATGTGGTCTTCAAATGTTGCCGGCCCAAACTTGACGCCGGGACGGATCAAACCGGTGTGAGGCGCTCGGGTCATATTTTCAGCACCGCCACAAAGCACCACACTCGCATCACCGCAGCGGAGTGCTCGGTCGGCTTGCATGACCGCCTCTAGGCCCGAGCCACACACTTTGTTGATCGTCATTGCAGTGACGCTGTTTGCGCAACCTGCTCCCAAAGCAATCTGCCGCGCTGGGTTTTGGCCGAGTCCGGCTTGCAACACACAGCCCATGAGGACTTCATCCACTTCGGCGGGGTCAATGCCCTCAAGTGCCGAAGCGGACACTTTGGCCCCAAGATCGGTGGCCGGTGTGTTTGAGAATCCACCCAAGAAGCGGCCAATGGGGGAGCGTACGGCGGAGAGAATTACTGATTCAGGCATAGATCCATTCTATATGCGGCGGGATCCGTAGGATCTGCGGCGTGGAACGCCCCCAGAAATACACCGTTGACAATTTGACCACCATTCAAAGCTTCATTCTGCAGGAAGCCCGAAACCACCCAAATGCCTCTGGCGAGTTCAGTTGGCTGTTGTCGGCCATCGCACTTGCTGGAAAAGTGGTTGCGGCCAAAATCCGCCGCGTTCACCTTGACCCGGTTTTGGACATCGGCGGGGCCAATGTTCACGGCGAGGAGCAGAAGCCTATGGATTTGGTGGCCAACGAAATCATCATTCGTTGTCTGGGAGACCGTACTGATTTGGGCCTTTTGGGATCGGAAGAAGAAGAAGAGCCTGTCAAGCTTCGCAGTGCTGAAGAAGGCGGCAAATACTCAGTGTTGTTTGATCCACTCGATGGCTCGGCCAATCTGGGGCTTGGCGTTGGTGTCGGTACGATTTTTTCAATTCTTCGGCACGAAGAAGCGGTTGATGCAATGTCGCCGCACTTGCAAATTGGCCGCAAACAAGTGGCCGCTGGTTACATCCTTTACGGCCCATCAACGGTCCTGGTCCTGTCGACTGGCCGCGGCGTGCACATGTTTTCCCTCGATCCCGCAGTCGGGGCCTTTGTCTTGGTGCGGTCCAATCTTAGAATTCCTTCCGGTGGCAAGACGTACAGCTTGAATGAGGCCAACGCCAACAGC
This sequence comes from Phycisphaerae bacterium, assembly GCA_002700845.1. Classification (GTDB taxonomy): domain Bacteria; phylum Planctomycetota; class Phycisphaerae; order Phycisphaerales; family SM1A02; genus UBA8653. The sequence goes on from PAFA01000089.1 coordinate 8,141, forward strand.
TTTGGTTCTGGCTGGAGCAATTGGCTCTCGGCATGCCGCCGAACTGGTTGGCGGAGCCGGTACATCGGTTCCATGGTGGCTGATGTGCATCGCACATTGTTGGAAGGTGGAGTTTTTGCTTATCCGGGCACGGCGCGCTACCCAGAGGGCAAACTTCGTTTGATGTACGAGGCCAATCCAATGGCATTTTTAATGGAGCAAGCAGGGGGTCGTGCTGAAACTGGAGTGGGACCAATCTTGGATGTGAAGCCCACCCATGTGCACCAGCGGGTGCCCGTTATTTTGGGTGATCCCGTTGGCGTCGATCAATTGCTGACCTCTATTGGTCGGTAGGATTCCAGCCATGAATTTTATTGATCTGCCACGAGATACCAACCAAGCCTTCGGTATTGCCGAATATGCCATTGCGTTCATGAAGACCGGTGCTCCAAGTGCAACGGTTCTTGATCGGACGGCTCTTTTTCATGCCGATGCTTGTTTGTGTGGTCTTTCTGCTCTGGCGATGAATACCAATGCACCGAAAGTCCTTCGTGATGAAGCATTGAATTACCCCGCCAGCGGGGGAGCGACTGTATTTGGTGACTCCACTGCAGTTTCGCCCGAAAAGGCCATCCTTGCAAACTGCTCAGCCGTACGAGAGTGGGATTCCAATGGCACAAACTTTGGGTACCGCCCGGAACTCGGACACACTGCCGGTGAATTCGGACACAACGACTTTTACGCCGTACCAGTTGCGGCCGCCCAAGTGATGGGTCTTGATGGGGCATCCGCCCTGCGTGGCATGGTGTTGCACGATGAAATTCGTGGACGTTTGGCAGAAGTATTCAGCCTAAAGACCTACAAAATTGACCATGTGGTTCACGGTGCGATTGCATCGGCGGCAGTATGGGGTGCCATGAGCGGCGCAACCGCTGAGCAGATTGAGTCCGCAATCGGAATGGTGGTGGCCCACTTCATTCCCTGGCGGGCTATTCGCGCTGGAAAGCAACTCTCCGATTCAAAAGGCGCTTCGGCAGCGATCAGCACCGAGGTTGCGATTACAGCCATGCGCCGTTCCATGGCTGGCTTCTTGGGCCCAAGAGATATTTTTCGAAATCCCGAATCGATGTTCCGGCAATTTGAGCCCACAGAAGGTGAAAGCCCCTTTGATCTTCGCCTTTCGACCGCTGGCGACGACTTTGCCGTGATGGGCATGCACTTTAAGTTGGGGTTGTATGAGCACCAGTCGGCTGGCGCTTTGCAGGGTTTGGTTGACCTCTTGAGAGCTCATCCCGAATTGTTGGCAGAAGGTGCTATTCAAGGCATCAAGATCGTTGCCTACGAGCCAGCCTTTGGCATCATTGGTGACCCGGCCAAGCGTGACCCTCGTACCCGGCAGTCCGCTGATCATTCGATGGTCTTCATCGTTTCCCGAATGTTGCGTCGTGCCATCGAACTCGAAGCTGTTGCTTCGGAGAATGATGAGGCTTGGCGAACCTTGATGTTGATGCCGGAAGACTTTGCTCCCAATGCCATTGTTGATCCCAAGACTCGGGCTTTGATGGCATTGATTTCATTCGCCCACGGTGGATCTGAGTACGACAAGAGGTATCCCGATGGCATCCCTACTTCCATGGAGATCACGACCCAAGACGGGCAAACCTTCGATTCAGGGTTGGTGATGTACCCCTCCGGGCATGCCAGGAACACCACCGCCAACCTCGAAGGAATTCTGGGTGAGAAAATGCGTCGTATGGGTGAGATTGCCCTCGCCGAACCGGCCCCAGTGGTGGATCGATTTCGCAACATTGGTGAACTTTGTGCATCATCCTTGGCTGATTTGCACTCCTTTGACATCTTGGACAGAGGCCCGTACGAGTAACCACCAAGAGTGAGTGGATCCGGTACGCTTCTTATGGATGCCCAGCCGGCATGGAGGCCGAGTAGTGAAGATTGTCAGTGTTGTTCTTGCTTTGATTTTTGTCCCCGTGCTTTACGCACAAGACAACAGTGCTCTGGATGAAATTCGCGCCGAGATGACACGGCTTCGTGAAGAAAATGTTCGGATTCGCGGAGAGTTGGATCGAATGAGTCGGGCACGTGATCCAGAACTGGACCGCCTCATGCGGGCCCAGATCGGTATGGCGGTGGATGCAGCCATGGGCCAAGTGCAGTCGCAACGGCGAATGACAGCCGGTTGGAATGACGGCTTCTTCTTGTCTTCAGAGGATGGCAAATTCTCCATGGAGTTGGGGGCATTGGTGCAGTTCCGGTTCATCAATGCTCACCGACCCAACCCAATCCGAGGGACTCAAGACTCAGAGGTGAACAACTGGCAGAACCGTTGGGGGTTTGAGTTTGCTCGAACCGAGCTTTTGGTTCGCGGGCATTTTTACCGTCCGGAGTTGCAGTACTTTTTGAATCTCGGGGTCACGCGAGAAGAACCTGGATTGGTCAACGGTTTGGGATTTGTGAAGGATTTGTGGCTGTCGTATGACTTCCAGAACGACTGGCGAGTTCGAGTTGGCCAATTCAAGATTCATCATTCTCGTGAAGAGTCGACCCCTTCTAGTGAACAGCTCGCTGTTGAACGGACCCTCCTGAATGAAGCGCTAAACCTCGGTCGAACCCAAGGTGTTGAGGTCACGTGGAGTCGTCCCCAAGATGTTTTGACCTTCACCACTGGCGATGGTGCGACCGACCCGTCAGCGGACAATGGGCTCGGTTTCTTCGTGGCCCCAAATTTTTCCACGTTGCCCACGATGTTGAATCGTGACGCCCTCAATAGGGACGTCGAGTGGTTCGCAGCCTTGCGTTGGGAGCGGTTGTTGTACGGCTCTTGGAGCCAATTCCGTGACATGACCAGTCCAATGGATTCCGCGCCGGGGGCTCTGTTCGGACTCTCCATCCATGGCCAGAAAGGTGAATCCACGAAGGAGCCATCATCTGGACGAGATGAAACCCGCTGGGCTTCCCTTGCCGCGGACATCAGTTGGGAATTCGGAGGCTCCAGTGCCATGCTGGCTGGGATGTACGGCTACGTCGATTCGGGTGGGTTCCAAGACCAGTACCACATCTATGGCATCAGCGCCCAGTACGCCAAGTATTGGGCCCCCAAGTGGGAGTGGTTCACTCGGTATGACTGGGTGGAGTTGTATGGCCAGAACTACAACAATGAGCCTGACTCGGTTGGTAACGGTGGTGATGTCAACTACTTTGCACAAGCTGATTCCGGAGTGTTGGCTCTCGGCATCAACCACTATCTGGATGGCCACAATTTCAAGTGGACGACTGATCTGAATTTCACCATTGACCAAACCGACCGGCTGTTTTATTCGAACATCGGCAGCATTGAGCAAGACGGTGAAGACGGCCAGCAAATGGTGCTGCGATCTCAGTTGCAGTTGAGTTTCTAAGGGCTTAAAAGTCTTCAGAACTTCCGTTGGTCGAAACGCCGACTCAAGAATTGGGCATCCTTGATTGCATTTCCATATTGCTTGATTCGTGTCTTCTGGACCGATTCAAATCCCCCTGAAAACTGAACTTCGGCGGAGGTAGCGATTGCCTTAGGGGAGGAATTCAACTTCGGAACGACTCGGGCTCAGAACTTCGTACACCAACGCAATGTCATCGGGAAGCATTCGGACACAGCCCAAAGATTCTGAGCGGCCAATCGAGTTCTCTTCGATTGTGCCGTGCAGCCCAAACCCAGAGAGATTCTTTGTTGCGGCTTCAGTGCCTTTGATGGCAATCCAGAACTCCCCAACCGGGTTCATGGGGTCATCCTTACCGAAAATTTTTCCGGTTTCAGGATCAGTATGTTGAGGGTTTTCCACTCGGGAGCTCACTTCGAAGCGACCCGTTGGAGTTCGATTGTCACGGCCGAGCCCAACATTAAAGCTGCGAACATAAACACGATCTTGTTTATCGCCCATCCACAAATCTAGGCGGTAGGCTGATTTTTCAACCACGGCATGGAATGGTCCGGACAGCAACTTCAGTCGTTGTCCAGATCGAATCCGATTGGGGTTGGTGATCCCGTTGATGCGTGCAATGAATTTCCAGTGCAGCCCGTTGGTTTGGTTCTGTGCGATCTTCGCCAGCACACCACCTTCTGGAATGATGAACTCAGAAGCAAATGGGTCGCGTTGGGCAACGCCGGAACCAAAGACCAGGGTCTCTGAAAGTTGAGTCAGTGCGGTACGAACTTCGTTGGCGCGATCTTCATCCAATCCGCTGGAACGTAGAGCGTCCGACAGGCGTTGCCGAGCTTCAACCCCAAGCCCATCTTTAAGCAGCCGCATTCCGGAGGCAAAATCAGCCAGCGATCGTTCGCGTACGGCAGGAGGGGCTTTCGGATTGCCCGCAGTCGTCGTTGGTGATGCTTTTGGTTCAACTGGGGCTTCAGCGATCAAAGCTTCAGTGCTCTCTGGCGGTTCCACCGGGGCAATCTCGGTGCGTATTGGTTCCGGATCGATTTGTTCCGTCACCATGGCTGATGTGTTTTCGGGCAACGTTGTGGGTTCGGTGTTGTTCGCGACAACACCAGCCTCTGGCATGATTGCTTGTGGATCTTGGTTTGGTGCGGTTTCAGAACTCGGCCAAAGGTTGTACCCCACAAGGGCAATGCCGCCCAAGATCAGGAGCACGCCAAATGGGCGAGGGGATCGACGCCGGCGAGACCGCCGATTGCTTGGATTTAATGTTGCTCTGGACACGGGACGGATCCTATCCAACCTGAATCTGTCAAGAGGTGCGAGATGGGTTGGTCATGTCGCTCAGTGGGGAGAACTGGGTGCACCTGGGAGGAAAAAGCCACCCCAATTCGCGGAATAGCCCGAGGTAACGTGCTGAGGAACCGGTCATAAAAGCCGCCACCTCGACCAAGTCGCGAACCCGAGGCAGTGAAGGCGACCCCGGGGACCAAGACCACAGCTGGTTCACCATGGGCTCGCACTGGACCATTGGGCGATCGAGGGCCCTGCTTTCCATTGGGAGCTGATCCTGGAAGTGGTGTCAGCAACTCGGCTGGTGCCATGGTCTTTTCGGTCCAGTTCACCTGTGGTGCCCAGATACGACGGCATTCTTTCACCCAGATCGCCAGGAGCGGGTCCAGATCAGGCTCATCATTCATCGCCAAGAAGGCCATGATGGGGCCATCGACCGTACGTAATGCTTCTGCCAATCTCACGCAGATGCTCTGTGAGGCTTTGCTTCGAACATCACTTTTTGGATACGTAGTGCGCCAAAGTTGCCGAAGTTGTGCTTTGTTGGGTGATTCAGGTGGCATGCAAGGATTGACTTTCGCGTACATCGGATGTGTTTCCGCAAGGTCTGATGCGGCTGAGATACAGTACGGGGACCATGTGTGGAATTGTTGCGTATCTCGGTCACCGTCCTGCACCCCCCATTCTGCTGGAGGGTCTTCGTCGTTTGGAATACCGCGGGTATGACTCGGCAGGATGCGCTCTGCTCGAACAGGGCGAGTTGGTGGTTTGCCGCCGGGTTGGCCGAGTTGCCGATCTGGAGCGCGGGCTTTCTGAGTCCAATCTGATCAATTCGGCGGCGAATCAAGGCATTGCACACACACGTTGGGCAACACATGGGCCACCCACCGAGGTCAATGCTCACCCTCACACCGATGGGGGAGGGACCAGAGAGGCGCATGGCATTGCTTTGGTGCACAACGGCATTATCGAAAACCATGAAGCACTGCGGCAGCTTTTGATCCAGCGTGGTCACACGTTTCAAGGGCAGTCGGATACGGAAGTCTTGGCGCACTTGGTCGGGGAGCTGTACGAAAACGATCTAGAGACTGCAGTCCGTTCAGCGCTTCATAAAGTTGAGGGTGCCTTCGCCATCGCCGTGATGAGTGTGCGAGAGCCAGGTGTTTTGGTCGCAGCACGTCGAGGTTCCCCACTGCTGGTGGGTGTCGGTGAGAAAGAGTTCGTTGTTGCTTCCGATGGGGCGGCGATTGTCTCGCACACCAGTCGTGCATTTGCTTTGGAAGACGATCAAATGGTTCGTTGTGAAGGTACAGATTTCCGTACCAGCACTCTTGACAACGATGAAGTCACTCCGCAACTTCGTGAACTCGAGTACGACCTTGAGCAAATTGAATTGGGGGGCCACTCTCACTTCATGCACAAAGAGATCTTTGAGCAGCCGGAAGCCTTGGAGCGGTCATTGCGAGGCCGCATTGATTTGCGTCGTGGTGAAGTCGTCTTGGGCGGTTTGGCCGATCACGCTCGTCAATTGGTTCAGGCCCGACGTGTGGTGCTTTTGGGGCAGGGCACCGCGTTGCATGCTGCGATGATCGGAGCGCAGTTGATTGAACATTGGTGCCGTATCCCGGCGGAGGCGGTCTACGCCAGCGAATTCCGGTACAGCAACCCAGTGGTTGAAGAGGGCACGGTGGTGATTTCCGTGAGCCAGTCAGGAGAAACCGCGGACACGTTGGGTGGATTGCGTGAGGCACGTGAGCGTGGCGCATTCGCACTCGGAGTGGTCAATGTCGTGGGATCCACCATCGCTCGGGAAACCGATGCGGGTGTGCACTTGCGAGTTGGTCCTGAGATCGGAGTTGCTTCCACCAAGGCATTTTTGGGGCAGGTTTCGGTTTTGACCCTGATTGCTGCCTGGATGGGTCGTCGCCGTCACCTGGCTCCTGAAGTCTTGCAAACCATCTTGGGTGAGCTTGATCAGATGCCTTCTCGGATTGCACGTGTTCTCACGCAAGAAGATCGCATTCGTGAAATTGCCTCTGCCGTGGTTGACCGCGACAATTGGTTGTTCCTTGGTCGAGGCTTACATTGGCCAGTTGCGATGGAAGGGGCGCTCAAACTCAAGGAAATCTCCTACATCCACGCTGAGGGCATGCCGGCTGCAGAGATGAAGCACGGTCCCATCGCGCTCATTGATGAAGGCATGCCTGTGGTCTTTGTGGCCACGCCCGGGGCCCAGTACGAAAAGGTGCTGGCCAATATCGAGGAAGTGCGTGCGCGTGGTGGACGGGTCATTGCGATTGTGCAAGAGGGCGATACCCATGCCGCGAGCATTGCCGAACACGTGCTCGAAGTGCCTGCCGCTCTGGAGGCATTGCAGTCGCTGTTAACGGTGGTGCCATTGCAGCTTTTGGCTTATCACGCGGCCGTGCTTCGCGGCAAAGATGTTGACAAGCCCAGAAATCTCGCCAAGAGCGTGACTGTCGAGTAATCCTCAAGCCAAACTTGCGACAGAAATCACACGAGGCCCCCTAGGATGCCAGCATGCTGAATGCCATCCTCTTGAACGGTGTGTTTCTTTCATCTCCTGTAGACGCGGTGGCCATGGTGCCCGAGTCGTATCCGATGGTCATGGCCATCTCAAATCTGATGTCGACTGATGATCGGATTGAAGAAAGCATGCGAGGTATGGATCGAGGCGAACTTTTGCTTGGTGTAGATCCGACCGACATGCTTCGTGCCTTCGCCGGTGTCCCCGCAGGATTGGATGACGACGGCAATATTGCCTTTGGTATGTCTGGTGAACAGTGGATTGCCGCATTGCCTTCTCCTGACCCTGAGAGCATGTTTGAAATGAACTTTGGGGATGCACAAGACGGGCAACGCTCAGCTTTGATGTTCGGTTCTTCGGTGAATATTTCTACTGATGCTCGGGTCAACTTTGGCCTGGTTGGTTCTGACGAATCTGTTCAAACGAAAGGACGAGGGCTGGCGGCGGCGACGGCCTGGTGGGAAAGCTTTCCCGAAGAACTTCGTCAGCAAGGTGAGATATTCATCACTGCTCCGGTCTCCCAAGCCAGTGCGATGTTTTCGTCTCTGGGTCTCGGGATTGATCTCAGCATGCTGGTTCAATTGCAAGAAGCTGGCTTTGGAATTGATCTTGAAGCCCCGGCAAATTTCGTGGTGGACTTCGATGCCTTGGCGGTCGCCATCCGAATGCAAATTCCATGGGAATCACGAGCCATGTCTGGACCAACCGATTCTGGATTTTCAGATTTGGGTCCGAGTCAGCCCATGCTGGCCACTCGCGTGAACTGGACCCGTCTTCGGGAATCTGGCTTGGTTTGGGCGCTCGCGACGGCGTTTGAACAACCCATGCTGGCTTTTGCCTTTCCCGAAGCAACCTCAGTTGCGTTGGTGTCGGGCCGTCCAATTTCTGATGGCGGAATGATGTCCAACACACGTCTTCGGCTCGAGGCTGATGACATCACTGGCACCGCGAATCAACTCCGTTCAATTTTGACGCCCTCCACCCAAAATGGGGTAGAGCGATTCACGATGAACTTCCCTGTGGGCTCAGAATTTTCCTCGCTTTTTGGTGTCTCAATGAGCGGTGATATGCAAGAGTCGTCCGGGGTGGTCCGGATCGGAATGGGTGGTGCCGCCAAACCATTAATCCATTCGGACGCGTTGGAGGCCGGTGGCATCGTTGACACCATGCGGGAGTGGATGCCCACGACTCGTGATATTGAAATGTATGCCGATGCAAGCATGCTTTCGGATGTTCTGGGGCTAAAGCCTGGACAAGAGGTTCCTGCTGGGATGCCTCCCCTTGGATTGGCCGTAGGCATGAATCCAGCAGAATCAGGCCGCGGCGCATTGGACATTGCCATTGTGTTGCCCGCTCCTGTGGCAGCTCTCATGCTCGATGGTGCTATGGCTTCAGTTGGTACCGGTTCATGAACAGCCCCTGGCGGCTTGATGGTTTGCGATCGGTGGAGACCAACCCGCCCGCGGTGATGGCGGTCTTGAACTGCACCCCAGACTCGTTCAGTGACGGGGGGGATCATTTGGCCGTGGAGGCAGCGGTGCAGGCTGGCCTGGCGGCGGTCACTGCTGGGGCCACAATTTTGGACATCGGAGGGGAGTCCACACGACCCGGAGCAGATCGGGTGGATTCGACCGAACAAATACGAAGAGTGCAGCCGGTCATCGCGGCCTTGCGTGAGCGGACGAATGTGGCCATTTCCATCGACACAACTCGAGCGGAGGTGGCTGATGCGGCTCTGTCGGCCGGAGCCAATGCCATCAATGATGTGTCTGCGGGTATCGAAGATCCAACCATGTTTGGACTCGCAGCGGACCGAGGGTGTGGCCTTGTGTTGATGCATCGGGGATCGCCCCCTCCGAAAGACCAGTGGAGTGACGCTTGGTCAACTCCGCCGGCTTTTGAAGACGTGGTGCTGGATGTTCGAACTGCTTTGGAGACGAGGGCCGATGCGGCCGAATCCGCTGGAGTCAGTCCTGATGCCATTGTGCTGGATCCCGGCCTTGGCTTTGGAAAAGATGTGGATCAAAACTGGATTCTTTTGCAGCGTTTCTCAGAATTGCCCGAGGGGGGGCGGCGGTGGCTGGTTGGTGCGAGTCGAAAATCATTCATTGGGGCGGTTACTGGGATTCGGGAGCCCCGCGATCGGGTCCCCGGATCGCTGGTTGCCGCCATTTTGGCCATGCAAGGAGGCGCGCAAATCCTCCGTGTCCATGATGTGCCCGCTCATGTGCAAGCGGTTCACGCATTCGTCGCGGCGCGGGATGCCGTATTTGAAATTGGGCAGTAGGATTCGCCCCTCGTAACAATTTTTGCGATTCCCCCCCAAACCTCCGGAGACCACCATGTCCGAATTGCAGTCCATTGACGCTTCCAACTTCGACAGCCTTACCGCCAGTGGAGTGGTGCTGATTGACTTCTGGGCGGAGTGGTGTGCCCCTTGCAAGATGTTGATGCCCACCATCGAGCAAGTCGCTTCCGAAACATCCGGCAAAGCGATGGTCGGCAAGATCAACATTGATGACAGCCAAGAGCTGGCCGTGAAATTCCAAATTGCATCTATTCCCACTTGTGTACTCCTTCGCGATGGTGAAGAAGTCCAACGGTGGACCGGCATTCGTCCTGCGGATGAATACGTCAACGCCATCATGTCTGCCAGCGCCTGAGCATGCGGCTCTGCGACCTTCTTGTTGTCTTTTTCCTGACGGGGGTCCTCGAGGCGGCTGATCCAGTTCGTCTTGATGACCTAGGACGGCTGCGTTCTGTTTCGCAGATCACGCTTGACCCTTCGGGTGGTCGGGCTGTGGCGGTCGTTGATGGTTTTTCAGGTATTGATCCCGAAGCCCAAAAGACCCGCGAACTCTGGTTGATCGACCTTGAAGATGGGCTTGCTCCACGTCCGTTGACGCGAAGCGGGCGTTGCTCCCAACCAACGTTTTCTCCGGATGGGAAGTCGTTGTACTTCCTTCGTGATGGCAATATTTGGCGCTTGCCAATGGCCGGAGGTGAATCCGAAGCATTGACAGAGTCGGGGGACATCGGGCAATTCTTGTGTGCCCCAAACGGTCAATCGCTGGTGTTCGTACAGCCTCGTCCGCAATTGGTTGCTCCGACTGCAGAAGCCGATCCCAACGGAAGTGCCGCTCAGCGTCGTGCTTGGCTTCGAATTCAAGAATCCTCGGGCCGAGTCCGTCGATTTACAGGGCCAGAATTCGTCGGCGAGGAATCTCTTGCTGACAAGCCAGTTGATCGGCAGTTGGTGCGATTTGATTTTGAGGCCAAGACTTCAACGGTGCTGACTTCAGCACCGGGTGATTATGCGGAGCCACGATTCCTGCCAGGTCGAGACGCATTGGTGTGCACTGGTCGAACTGACCCAGAAGCAGACCCAGCAATCCGTCGAGATCGGGGACTCTGGCGTGTCCCTTTGGATGGCTCCGGCGCCGAGTTGTTGTTGCAACGCTCTGGGACCATCCTGTCATCTCCAAGGCCTTCAGGTGATGGCAACCTGCTCGCATTTACCGAACTTGATTTGTCCAACGAGTCGTACTCACCGCTTCGATTGGGTGTCGTTGGTTTGGGCAGCATTCAGGATCCGCCGCTCTGGCTGACTGGTCCTGCGGGGCATGACGTCCGTCCTTCAGCAATCGAATGGCTCACTGGACGTGGCACCCTGTGGTACACCGCGGCTGAGCGCGGAGGATTCCCCCTGTGCTCTATGGGGCTGGGATTGTTGGAGCCGGACCGCGTTGTCGCCGAGCGTGATCGAATGCCAATAGGCGTGCACGCGTTTGATGTGTTGGCAACCCCTGGCGGTTCAGTCTTGATCTGGGCGGAGACGGCATGGAATGATCCATGCCGCATTCACGTGCGCGATGCGTCCGGTGTGCGTGAACTTTGGCGGCCCAATGCTTTCTTGGAAGACCGGGCACTGGCCAAGCCCGAACGGCTCACCATGACTCGTCCAGACGAGCTGGAAGTTGAGGGCTGGTTGCTGGATCCTCCCGGACGTGACCCTTTGGCCACCGAGGGCATTCCCATGGTGGTGGAAATCCACGGGGGCCCCTCAGCAATGTGGGGTCCAGGTGAACGCACCATGTGGCACGAGTTTCAGTGGCTCGCAGGATTGGGCTACGCGGTGGCCTACGCCAACCCTCGTGGTTCGGGTGGATATGGGACCGAGTTCCGATCCGCGAACCAAAAAAACTGGGGCCCTGGTCCGAGTGGTGATGTCTTGGCCATATGTGATGCCGCCCTCGAAAAATCCTGGATCGACAGGGAACGACTCTTTCTGACTGGGGGCTCGTACGGTGGTTATCTCACCGCATGGACCATCACGCAAGATCATCGATTCCAAGCCGCCGTTGCACAGCGGGGGGTTTACGACTTGCCAGTCTTCTACGCCGAAGGGCGTGCGTGGCGCTTGGTGGAGACGGCGTATGGCGACCCCAGTGACCCAGAGATCAATGAACTCTTGGTCCGCGACAGTCCAGTGGCTCAGGCCAATGCCATCAAGACACCCTTGTTGATCTTGCATGGCGATTTGGACCGACGCACTGGATTTGTGCAATCTGAGATGCTTTACCGATCACTTGAACGGCGTGGGGCACCGGTCGAATTGGTGCGATGGTCTGAAGCCAACCACAATTTGTCTCGGACGGGCCCGTTGATCGATCGAATGGACCGTCTGATCCGTATTGCGGACTATTTTGACCGCTACGACACCTTAAAGCGGGATTAAGTCCACTTTTTACCTCTTGCTCATTTTGGAGTGCGGCGAAACCGCCGCAGTTGTCCTGCGTAAAGGCAGCATGGTGCAAATTGTCGCACCATGGAGATTCCACCCATGGATCACGCCGCAGACCGCCACGAACCCGCCAATTCTCGACGTCACCGACTTGGCCAACTTTTGGATTTGGCCCAGAACTACCGTGGGTGGACTCGCAAGCAATTGTCGGCAGAGCTTGGTCGAGACCCCACCAAATTGATCCCGGGCTCGGGCGTTCCCAAATTGGACGTCATCATCGCTCTGGCGAAGACCTTGGATTGGACGCTTGACGATGTCGTGGCTCATTTGTGGCTTGATGAAGTCTCGGCCAGCGAGCCTTCATTTGAAGGTGATTTTGAAGCCATCGATGCTGCTGCTCAAGCGGCACATCGCGCGGGTCGGTTCCATGACATGATCGCATTGTCTGAACAGGCATACGACGCGGCCACAAGTGACGAGGAGCGGGCTCGAGCTTGCAATCGTCGATGTGGAGGTTGGGACGGCATGGGGCGTGCCACCGACGCTTTGGAAGCCATTCAGGATGGTTTGCGTTTGTCGGCGGTCTCTCCAGAACGGCGTCGCATGATGCAGTCGAACCTGGCCAACGCGTACTACAGCCTGTGGCGGGTACTCGAAGCTCGCTCCATTGCTGCTGATCTCTTGGAGTGGTACGAGGCCCGTCCGCCCGAGACGATCCGTGATCGCAAGACCGAAGCGTTTGCGTACTACGTGCGTGGGCATGCTTCCCGGCGATCGTTAACGGCGGAACCTGATCTTGCCCCAGTGCATGCCATTCGGGCAAAGCGTGATTTGAATTGTGCCATCGAGCGTTACGAGCAGCTTGCTCTTGAGATGGGGGATGCGTCGTTCTCGGGCATCGCAGCCACCTGCCGTGGGGGCCTTTTGGAAGTCGAAGCACTCTGTGGGGATCTTTCTCCAGTGCATGCATTGGAGCGACTGGAAGAAGGCATCGGTGACCTGGACGAGACTCCAGGCGACCGACTGGAATCCGTAGGTTGGTGGTGCGTTTTTGCTTGCAATGTTGCCCTACGAACCATTGATGATGAGTCACGGCTGCAACGGGCCATGGCTATTTTCACCATGAAAGGTGAGGAGATTGCCGACCGCCTCGATTCATGGCCCATGCGTGAACGGTTGTTCACCGCCGAGCACAGTCAGAGGGTTCGTGGGCGTCAGGGTGATGCGTTCTCGCCACCAATGCTCATTGATGACTTGGATATTCGTACGATCACTGGAACCATGGCGCGCTTTCCAAATTTTCGAGCAACCGGCTGGTCGATTCTTCAAGACGCCGATGTTGTCGCCAAAGATGGGTGGCGAGGATGACCAATCGAATCTTCTTCATGGTGCTTGGGGTGGGTTTGGCATCAGCCACCACAGCCGAGGAAAATCGTCCTCCGGTCAACCCCGACTATTCCCACACCAATCAGGATCATTTTGGCAGCCCTGGCGGGAGAGCCCCAATGCCGCCCAAGGGCAAGGGTGCCCCTGATTACTCCCACACCAATCAAGACGGTATGGAGCCTCCGGAGGACCCGCCTGAAGGCCCACCTGATGGCGAGGAATCTCGTCTTGGTGATCCGAACGGATTTCCGTTCGGAGGACCCAATCCAATCAACGAATCGGTCTTGGTGGTCGCTGAGCGTCTGGGCAGTGCGCCCTCGCCTTTGATATTCGTGGATATTCAACCTCCACGGGTCGGATCTTCACTTGGTTTGCAAGCCTTGGAGCGGAGTGCCGTTCCATCTCCCGCGGGATTGTTGCTGTTCTTTGCCGCGGGACGTGGCCTGGCCCGACGTCGTCGCTGATCCTTGTGTATCCCGTACGCGGTGCGTCGTTTGGCGAAGCACGCGCTAGCGGGTATGATTGTTTTCCCGCAGCTTCTGCTGCGCCCTTTTTGGGGCTATAGCTCAGTTGGGAGAGCGCTTGCATGGCATGCAAGAGGTCGTCGGTTCGAGCCCGATTAG